>CASFLC010000033.1 GCA_949295475.1 uncultured Pseudomonadota bacterium | reverse complement strand
TTTCAACCGAGGCGGAAAGCGCAGACTACCGCCTTGAGACAAGCAAAATTACCCGTGGGTATATTTTGTTTGGCAAACAAGGCGCGGCCATGACCCGCGCTGCGGTTGAAAACTCCTCCAAGAGTGCCGAAATCCACTTCGTCTGCGAAGACGGTTTGGATCTGGTGTATCGCTATACAGCGATCATCAGTACCTCTTTGGAAGAGAAAGAGGTGATTACAACCGAGTTTGTAGACATAACCAGCGATGGTTACGTCAAATACGACGTTGTAAGAACCCAACTGCCGGAAGGAACCGCAACCCGGTATCCGGGTCAGGTTCCGGTGAATGCTGAATTAATTGCCAAGGCAATTGAAAGCAGCATCCAAACGACAGCCGGCATCGCCCTTACTTCAGCTGGCGAGCTGGAGTACACGGATGCCCGTGACTACAATTTTTCCTTCAACAAGTTCAATTCACTGGTTAACGCATCTTACGTTAACTCAGTAGAAATTGAGTTCGAAGGAAAGAACTACACTGTAGTTATCCCGGGTACCGTATGGGTTTCGTTTGCGGGAGCAAGCGAACCGGCAATTGATAACAATAACGATTATATTTCTTATACTTACACATTAAACTACAATTTAATGTGGAAAAATAATGAAATATATCGCCCCTTCATGTCCGCTAGCACCTCTTTTACAGAGATGCTTGAAAAGGACAACGACGAGGTGGAAGGCATCGACTTAACTATCAAAGAAAACGGTAACAATACCGTGACTTTGGAAGTCATCGAGCACCACACCGTCACTGAAGACGTTATTGTTGCAACATGGACCGTTCCGGCAGGATTAAGCGTATCCTGCACGCCGGAATTCAATATAGAAGACGCCAACCTGATGCTCACCGGAGGTTCTGTTAGCACTGTTGCTAACTGGACCGACAAAGGTGTTGAAAGTTTGAACAGCGATGTTAAGGCAACCAAAATTGCCAAGACTTTTGCTGCAAGCTTCAACCACGGTACAGATAAGAATGTTCTCGTTTCCCAATACGAGAAATTCACGGTTGTTTACAACGGTGAAGAATATTCAGCATCTGTAAGCCGTGCAAACCTTGCACAGCCGGCCATCAAGTTGACATCAGAAGTGGATAACAAGGAAAAGTCCGAAAAGACTTGGACTGTCAGTTATACCACTTCTACAGAAAAGAACAGCGCTAAAGCAACCCAGAAATGGGTTGTAACCAGCGAAAAGTCAAATGATATCGTTGACCGCCTTGTCGGCAACGAAATCATTACTCTGGAGAGTAATAATTTCTTCCGTAATGTAAGCGTTACTCCGGTTTATTCTGTAACCGGCAACGGTAATGCTTACACGGCAAAAATTAACACCAATTTCTCTGTAACCGACAACGGAACTATCGTTGTTGACGGAGACCTTGGCAATCTCTCATTGCGTAGCGAAAACACTGCTAACGTTTCTGCTATCAGAAACGACAGTGTAACCGGCAACCGGACCAAGACGACAGCCGTTTATTCCATCAATGACAAGTTCCCGTCTCTCTATATTGAGATTGACGGTGTGGCTAGTCTGTATGGAACACGTCTGATGACGCTGGTTCCGACCACCACCGCTACAATTAATGCAACGGGTGAAAGCTTCAAAGACGGGTTGTATACAGTTAATGTATACGACATCGTCTACACAATAACCGTGGCCGGCGAGAGTGTTAACCACACTCAGAGACTTGAGAACCGCGTTCTCAATGTCGAACAAACCATCCCCGGTCTTGAAGTTGATCCCAATAGAATTGGATCTTTTGCACGGACAGAGGTTTACAACCACGCCCGCAGCACAAAGAGCCAAGTTGACGCCGGAATCTTCCAAGAGATTGCTAATCCTTCAGTAAAGCACTTCGTTGCTTTTGAAGTTAGCACCGGTAAGGTTTTGGTTAACACCGTTGTTTCTGCAAGCGAACTTTCTGTTCTTGATTCCAAGAACGGTTATTGTTCACTGCTGAAGCTGGATAACCAAAAACCGGCTGTTCTCTACGGGAACCTCGATGGCAATAATTACAAACAGGGCTTCGAATACAAGGCTCTGGGCGACGGAGAATTAAATACATTCTCCGACGCCTCAATAACCATTGAGGGTTATTCCAACCCGTTGATTGATACCCTGGTCTCAAAAGGGGCATACTATCAAATGGGTTCTGAAACGACATATAAATAATCGTTTCTGCGTCAAATAAATTCAAATCCTGACAGGTGCCAAAGGATTTAAAACTATCGGGCATGTTTTAGTCAAAAAAATTTTCAAAACCCGCCGAACTCGGAATCTGAAACGTGTTTTCGTCTTCCCTGTTCGGCCCCAAAAAATAAATATATGAAAAATATAATATTGGCAGCAGTTATGCTTCTCGCTGCCGCAACGACAGTAAAAGCACAGGAAATTCTTATTGTTAACACCGTTGCCGATACAACGGTTGTTAGCAACGTGGTACCGTCAAAAGAATCCACCAAGTGGATTCCCAAAGACGGAAACCATACGTTGTACATAGGTGCAAGCGGCGCCTATGACAACGAATTCAAGGCTTGGGGTGGGAGCCTTGAAATAGGGTACTTCAACCACCGCAACAAAGTCCCTTTCAGGGTTTTCCTGAAAGGTGACTATTATAACAACAACCGAGCGGCTTATGCCGCCGGTCTGGGCATCGGAATTATTCCGAAAGCCCAAAGTAAAATAAATATCTGGTTGGATGCCTATGCGGGCTATGCCGACCAGATAAAAGGTATTACCATTGATCGCGAGATCAATGGCGATATCGAAGGCTGGCTCAAAGACAGCCCAAAAATCTTTGAAAAAGAATTCTACGCCGGCGCTCGCGTCGAAGTAGAGTTCAAAGCAAGTAAAAAATTCTCCATCATCGCAAGAGGTGGAATGGATTACTTGCCCAGCAATGGGACAAAGCTGGAATACAATGTGTCCGAGTATTTCTCCGGAAACCTCGACGTTGACACAACGTCGAAAAAACTGGAGGAATCCATTAAGAAATTCTCTCTGAAAGGAGAAATAGGCGTACGCCTATATTTCTAAGTAAGGAGATTTCGGGGAAACAGCTGCTGACGCAAGTCGGCGGCTGTTTCTTTTTTTAGTCTTTGGAAACTCCGGCGCCGACCGCTTTGGCCGCATACAACCCCGCCGCGTCTGTTTTGTCAAAAAACATGTTAAAATAATGTGACAAAATCATATTTTAAATACTTTTACATTGAAATTATAGCTGTTTCGGACTATAATAACATTCGACAAAAATTATTTGACAAATTATAAACTGGGCGTTTTTGAGCGTGAAAGCTAACGTGTTATTTTCACCCCTCAAAAATCGTTCGGCAAATCAGGAAAATTATTAACAAAAAAACAATAAAATTATGAAAAAAAGAGTTTTTTTCGCTGCTTTGGCAGCTCTGTTTGTGATGATCTTGTCAGCCATAACGCTGACAGGCTGTTCCCCCGACGATGAATTCAATATGTCGGGAAACCTGAACGGAAACGGACAACCGACCCCGGATCCTGATTCCGAATGGTATCTGGACGATGTCTGGAAAAACCAGTGTGTGTTTGTGCGGGATTCAACCCACACAAATACACCTAACGATTCGGAATCATCAATCGCCATGAGCGGTTTGAAGTATTTTGAACTGACCATCGGCGGAACCTTGGCGGACAGAAACGAACTGGCATCTGTCCGGGATACCGGCTTTGTCCGCGGCTACAACGTAAATCTGGCGGCAACCGTTGCCAATTACAAAGTAGTCCTCAAGGACGAAAGACAAAACCTTCCGGATTCGGTAGAGATGAAAGACGGCAAGTTTACCGTCTGCAACTCTGAAATGCCGGTGACGATTTTGCCGGTGGAAGATGTTTCGCTGACCGTCAACGGCGGCCCCGACGGACAAACCGAGTTTGTTTTCGGCACCGATAAAGCCGACGATTTCAAGCTGGAAAGCTCTGAAATTACCAGAGGATACATCCTCTTTGGCAGAAAAGGCGCTCTGCAGACCCGGGCCGTTGTGGAAGAAACCACCATCCCGGCAGAAATCCATTTTGTCTGCAAAGACGGTTTGGATTTGATTTACGGCTATACGGCAGTCATTGCCACTTCGCTGGAAGAACGGGACGAAATTACCGCGGAATTCGTAGACATTACCGATGACGGCTATGTCAAATACGAAATTACCCGCACCCACCTTCCCGACGGAAAGGTAACCCGCTATCCGGGAATGATCCCCGTCAACGCCGAACTGACTGCTGCGGCAATTGAAAATCAGGTAAGCGAAAATCCGGGCATCAATTTGACTTCTGCCAGAGAACAGGAGTACGCCGATGCCGGAGATTACAACTTTGTCTACAACAAGTTCAATTCAACCGTTAATGCCTCATACATTAATTCGGTAACAGTTGAATTTGAGGGCAAACCTTATCAGATTGAAATTCCCGGCGGCGTATGGGTTGCTCAGGCCGGCATCAGCCAACCCGTGATTGACACCAAAAGCAATGACGATTACACGCTGTATACTTACACGCTGGATTATAACCTGACGTGGAAATACAACGAAATCGTCCGTCCTTTCAAATATGCCAACACCACTTTTACGGAATTGGTAAAGAAAGAAAATGACGAAATTGCCGACACTCAGTTGATTCTGACCGAAAACGGAGACAATACCGTTAAATTGGAACTGATTGAGTATCACACCGTCAATCCGGATGTTAAGCTGGCAACCTGGATTGTTCCTGCGGGATTACGCCTCGGCTGTACCCCGGAATTTACGATTGAAGACGCCAATCTGGCCCTGAGCGGCGGTGACATTTCGGCCTTGACCCCTTGGACCGCAAACGGTTCTGAACAAGTAACCGACAATGTGACGGCAACTCGTATCAGCCGGACTTACTCGGCAACCTTCAACCATGGGACTGACCGCGAAATAGAATTCTCTCAATACGAAACCTTTACGGTTTCTTATGAAAACAAAACCTATTCCGCGTCCGTCGACCGGGCTGCTTTGGAAAGGCCGAATATCGAACTGACCCGCGAGGTCGAGACAACCGAACTGAGTCAAAAGGTTTGGACGGTAACTTATACGGCCAAAACAACGCTCAACAAGGCGTCAGCCGAACAAATATGGACAATCACTCAAAACAAAACGGAAGATACCGGAAACATTGAGCTGACCGCTCAGGAAAGCGCGAACAATACCGTAACGCTGACCCTGACGGAACATCATACGACCGGAGAAAACACCGTTTTGGGAACCTGGGTCGTTCCCAACGGCTTGACCCTGACCTGTACGCCTGAATTCAGCCTTGAAAACGCCGACCAAAGTCTGACCGGCGGAGACCTGAGCATCGTATCGGATTGGAGGGAATCAACCACCGAACGGATAACCGACAACGTAAAGGCCACCCGGATACACAAAACCTATTCGGCAGCCTTTAACCAGGGAACCGACCGCAACATCTCCCTTTCACAATACGAAACCTACATTGTAACATACAACAATGTAGATTATTCGGCATCTGTGAGCCGTGCGGAGATGAACCGGACCGAAATCAGCCTGAGCAAAGAAAGCGATACTTCGGAAAGAACCGAAACAATCTGGAATGTCGTTTACAGTGCGCACACCGTAAGCAACAGCACCAGCGCTTCGCAAATCTGGACGATTTATCAAAACAAGGAACAGGACAAAGTTGAAAAAATCGAGCTGAGCATTCAGGAAAACGGCAACAACACCGTTACCCTGAACCTGACTGAGTATCATACGCTCGACAACAACGTCTTGCTGGTGTCTCAAACCGTTCCGGCCGGATTAAGCGTATCCTGCACGCCGGAATTCGACATTGAGGATGACAACACCGGCCTCACCGGAGGTTCCGTCAGTGCGACCTCGGACTGGAGCAGCCAGGGAACCCGGAATCTGGGAAATAATGTGACGGCAACCCAAATTGCCAAAACATTCTCAGCCGCGTTCAACCATGGGACAGACCGCAATATTAAGGTATCTCAGTATGAAAGATTTACTCTGACATACCAAAACACCGAATATTCGGCTTCCGTCGTTCGAGCAACTCTGAACAACGCGGTCATCGGTCAGCCGAGCATCGTTGACAATGCCCAAATGACGCAGAGGAGCTATCCCGTCAGCTACACGGCAAGAACGGCACGAAACAGCGCAAGCGGTAACCAAACATGGGTTATCACCAGCGAAAAGCCCGATAACATCGTCGACTACCTTGTCGGCAGTGAAGTTATCACTCTTGAAGGAAATCAATATTTCCGCAATGTGAGCGTGACCCCGGTATATTCCGTCTCCGGCAACGGCAGACCTTATACCGCCAAAATAAACACGCGGTTCACTGTTTCTGACAACGGAACCATTGTTGTCACCGGAGAAATGGGAAATCTCTCACTGACCCGTGAAACGACATCAAATGTTTCCGCTATCAGAAATGACAGCGTAACCGGCAACCGGACCAGAACCACGTCTGTTTATGCCATCAGCGGCCAAAATCCGACACTCTATACGGAGATCGACGGAGTGGCCTCTCTGCATGGAAAACAGCTGATGACGCTGGTTCCGGCAACTTCAGCGGTTATTGAAAAAACAGGACAAACTTATCAGGACGGGGTGTACAGCGTGACGGTATACAACATCGTTTATACCATCACCGTGAACGGCAAGAGTGTTAAACACTCTCAAAAACTTGAGAACCGCGTTCTCAATGTTGAGCCGACCATTCCCGGTCTTGAAGTTGATCCTGACCGGATTGGCTCTTTCGCCCGGACAGAGGTTTACAACCACGCCCGCAGCACAAAGAGTCTGGTTGACGCCGGAATCTTCCGTGAAACCGCCAACCCGTCGGTAAAGCACTTTGTTGCTTTTAACGTGGCCAGCGGCGCCGTTTTGGTTAACCAGATTGTTTCTGCAAGCGAACTTTCTGTTCTTGATTCCAAGAACGGTTATTGTTCACTGCTGAAGCTGGATAACCAAAAACCGGCTGTTCTCTATGGAAACCTCGATGGTAATAATTACAAACAGGGCTTTGAATACAAGGCTCTGGGCGACGGAGAATTAAATACATTCTCTGACGCCTCAATAACCATTGAGGGTTATTCCAACCCGTTGATTGATACCCTGGTTTCAAAAGGGGCATACTATCAAATGGGTTCAAGCACAACCTACAAATAATCCTGAATTGCCGATCTCTTCAGAAGAAACAGCCGCCGGATTTTCCGGCTGCTGTTTCTTTTTTTTAAATTCCGCATTATCCACATTTTACCCGCCGTTTGCAAAATAAATAAAATTTTAAAATAATGATTATATACTGTCTGCAAATATGGATTAAGGAGAAACAAAATGAAATGGTATCACATTCTGGCCGTCTGTTGTTTTGCCGTTGCCGCCTCAACGGCACAAGCACAGGAAACGCCGCGGCTTCCCGCTGCCGGAGAAAACCAGAAATGGCAGCCCGATCCGGAACATAACACCATTTTGGAAGAAATTTCTTCCGCCGTCGGACAAAGCGCCGTCGCCAATATCACCGGCGCCGAACAGGTTTTTTGCTACCAGATAACCAACCGTCCCGAAAACTACACCGGATACACGCTTGACGGCATGGCCATCGTCGGTTTTTGCGGGATTATCAACACCGAGCTCAAAACCATGATTACCTCCGAACTTTTTATGAATCCCGAAAACATTTTGTTTGACGTTACCGAAGAATGCGTCATCCGTCCGCAGATTATGCTGCGTTTTGTCCGCGGCGTGGATTTTACGGATGTTCTGCTGTCATCGCCCTGCCACGCCTTTGCAATCTTTTACGGCGGCCGGGTCAATGCCTTTAACGCCAAACCGGCCGCACCGATTATTGACGCGCTGGTCGAACCGTTGATTAAAGGCAAGGTCGACTTTGCCTCTCCGGCGCTGTTCAACCAATTGCTGCCGATCGGCGTTGCGCAGACAGAAGAACAAAAAGCCCTGCTCAACAAAAAAAACGAACCCATTCGCAACTGGATTAAAACCCAAAAGGAAGAAGAAGCAGCTTCTGCCAAACGCGGCTGGAACAACATTAACCTGAAATTATAGAAATGACCATGAAACTGAAAATTGCCTACCAGGGCGTAGCCGGTGCATATTCCCATATTGCCTGTCGCACCGTTTATCCCGGACAGGAATATACGGCCTGTCTGAGTTTTGAAGAAGCGATGAACAAAGTCGCCTCCCGCGAAGTAGATTTAGCCATGATTCCCGTGGAAAATTCCAACGCCGGACGCGTCTCTGACGTCCATTTTTTATTGCCCTCGACGGGCTTGCACATTGTCGGAGAATTTTTTCTGCGCATAGAACACCAGCTGCTCGGGCTCCCCGGGGCCGAGTTGTCCGATGTCAAAACCGCTTCCTCGCACCCGCAGGCGCTGGCGCAATGCTCGGCTTTTTTGAAACGGCATCAGATTGTTCCCATACAAAGAATAGATACGGCGCTCTCCTGTGAAGACGTCATTAATGCCGGTGACAAGACCAAAGCAGCCATTGCCTCCCGCCTGGCAGCCGAAATTTACGGCTTAAAAATTCTGGCGCCGAACATTGAAAACGCCTCAAACAACACCACCCGTTTTCTGATTATGTCGCGGGACGAAACCATCCCCGAAGACGACGGAACGCTATTCATAACATCTTTCATATTCAAGGCAAAAAACATTCCGGCGGCGCTATACAAAGCTCTGGGCGGATTTGCAACCAACGGCATTAACATCACCAAACTGGAAAGCTACCTGTTGGAAGGAAAGTTCGTTTCGGCACAGTTTTATGTCGAAATTGAAGGCCACCCGGCCCGTCAGTCATTCAAAAATGCATTTGAGGAACTAAAATTCTTCTCCGAAGCGATTCACGTTCTCGGGACCTACCCGGCACATCCATACCGCAATCAATAAATCGCCAAAACATCAATCTGTCGGCTGACTAAAACTCAGCCGACTTTTTCTATAGATTCGTCAATCAGCTTATCCAAATCTTTGGCATCCAAAGATTCCGCCAAAACTTTTTTGACCGCCGCAATTGCGCGTTCGGCCGTTTTTGCGGTAATCTCTCTCACAGCATCTTCCTGTGCGCCGGCAACGCGCAGCTTGGCTTCTTTTTCACGGGCGGCCATGTCACTTTCAAGCTTTGCCAGACTGTCCCGTTTAATCAAATTTATCTCACGCTCCGACCGGACCAAAATTTCCTGAGCCTCTTGCTCGGCCTGACGATATTTTTTTTCATATTCGGCCAGCAGCTTCTGGGCATCTTCCTTCAAATCGGCGGCGTCCTGAATTCGTTTGGCAATATCCTCGCCGCGCTTTTGCAACATCCGGTATAATATTTTACCCACCGGACGGGCCAGGGCGACAACGGCCACGACAAAAGAAACCGCAACCCAGAATTCTGCGCTTAAATAAAAAATCTCGTCATGACCGCTCATTTCCGCGGCGGTATTTTCAATTGCATCCGCAACATTACCCACGGCATTCAAAACGGCATCCTGCGTTGCGTTCAAAACCTCTTTATCCGACAGCGTTTCTTCCAAAGCCATTATTTCTCGCCTCCGGTTTCTTTTACGGCAGCCTGCAAAGCTTTTGCAGACACTTTAAAGCCAAGTTTCTTGACCACCTCTCCGGCCAGTTCTGCGGCAATTTCCTCCGCCTGTTTCATAACTTTTTCCTTTGAGGCCTGAATTTTTTTCTCGCCTTCGCTGATTTGCCGGTTCAATTCTTCGCTCAAATCGGCCTGCCGCCGGTCAATCATATTTTTCAAATCCTGCTGGGTTTTCTGCAAAGACTGATTGGCTTCATCGGTAGCCTGCTTCAGAGCATTGTGGTATCTTTCAAGAGCCTCCTCTGCCTTTTCTTTGATTTCGGCAGATTTTTCAAGATAATCGTCAATTTTTTCGCGACGCAGGTTAATCATCTCCGCAATCCGCGGAATAATGATTTTGCTCATCACAAACAACATTGCAAAAAAAGTAACGCTCAGCCAAAAAAGCTGTGACGGAAAAACGCTGAAATCCAACTGAGGCATAACAAGCTCCTGTCTTTATCAAAATTTCAGGACATCGGCGGCGGGAAACGTTTTCCGCTCCGCCGCAAACTCCCGAAACATTTTCTGTTAATTGCCGGTCAGCATGACCAATGCGATAACCAAGGCATACAGTGCAATCGCCTCAACGGCGGCAAAACCTGCCCAGCCATAGATATCAACATCTTTTTTAACCTGCGGATTGCGTCCGACGGTAGAGATAATGGTCGTCCAAACCTGAGAAACGCCCCAAGCGGCAGCCATCATCGACAAAGCGCACATACCGGCGCCAATATAAGCTAACGGTTCCATTTGATTTCCTTTCCAAAAATTAAGTCGTTATCATCCACACAATAATAAACGAGTTTGTCATCAATGCTCGTGCAGCGCATCGCCCAGATAAATACAGCTTAAAACCGTATAAATAAAGGCTTGCAGCAATGCGATAAAGATTTCAAAACACACGATGCAGCAGTTAAACAGCACCGGCACAACGCCGGCCACGCCCAAAGCCACCACAAAACCGGCAATTATTTTCAGCATAATATGTCCCACCGTCATATTGGCGACCAAACGGACTGTCAGGCTGAACGGCTTGGATAAAAAAGAAATCATCTCAATCGGCACAATCAGCGGAGCCAGCGCCATGGGAATTCCCCGCGGCATAAACGTCCTCAGCCAGCCAAGTTTTTTGCGTTTAATGCCGATACAAATATTAAACAACAGGGCAATCAGCGACAAGCTGCCGACAGCCGTCAGATGAGAAGTAAACGTAAACGCATACGGAAACAACCCCAGCAAATTGCCGAAGGCCACATACAAAAACATTGTAAAAATAAACGGGAAATACTTGAGACCTTCCGGCCCCACGTTTTCTCTGAGCAAATTGCTGATAAACTCATAGGCCCCTTCCGGAACCGACTGTGCCGGCGACGGCACAATGCTGCGCTTACGAAGGCATACCGCCAGCAGCAAAGTGGACACGGCAGCGGCCAAAACCATAAACAACGCCGAATTTGTAAAAGAAATATCCACGCCTCCGACTTCTATCGGTATCAGCGGCTTAATAACAAATTGTTCCATCGGGTTGGACATTTCGACTCACTCCTTACGTCGGCTTTCCTCGCTTTTCACAAAGCGGTAAACGTTCAAGACACCGGCTCCGCCGCCAAAAAAAATAAACAGCACCAAAAGCCACGGCTGGGTATTTAAGAACCTGTCCAGCAGATAACCGATTGCCGCCCCGACCAAAACGCCGGACAACAACTCGGTTCCAACCCGAAAACCGGCCTTTGAGGCATGCACGGCTTCCGATTCTTTTTTGGCCTTCCGCGCATCGGATTCATTCTTTTTAAGGGTGGCTATCCGCGCCTCCAGCCTGGATATGTCTTCAGGTTTTCTTTTCATACCTCACCTTGTATACCCTAAAGTATTACGGAGTTGTTAAAGAAGTCCTAATTTTTGTTTTTGACGGCGATTTTTTGCTGCAAAACGTCATCAAAAGTTTCAAAAGACTGCGCCCCCTGCAAAATCTCAAACCCGTCTTTGGATTTAATGACAAAGGAAGGCGTTCCCTGAATTTTCATCTGGGTTACCCCGTTCTGCCGGTTGGTCAAAATCTCCCGGGCGTTTTCATCGTTTTTAAGGCAAGCCTTGGCCTTTTCCTGTCCCAGCCCGCTGAGCGCCGCATACTGCATCAGCACCTTCTGCGGATTGCGCGACAAACTCCAATCGCGCTGTTTTTCAAACAAAACCTCCACAAACGGAAAATATTTGTCCGGCGCCACGCACTCCGCCAACAGAGCGCCGTCCATTGACGCCTTGTCAATCGGAAATGCCACAAACACCAGACGCAGCAGCCCCTTATCAATATATTTTTCCTTCAGCAAAGGCAGCGTGTCCAGATGAAAATCGGCACAATGAAAACAACCGAAGGACGAATATTCATAAAGCGTCACCGGGGCATTTGCTTTTCCAAGACTGTGCTCATCGGGCATAACATAATTGGCCGGCACGTCAAGCTTGTCCGGCAGCGCCAGATCCTGAGCCTGAGCAGATTTGACCAGCACAATTTCTCCGCCGTCGGTCATAACGAACCCCTTCCAGCTTAAATACATCCCCGCCGCAATAAAAAAGACCGCCACGGCCGCAATGAAAGAACTTATTTTTTTTATAATGTTTTCAAAATTCATAATCTTATTTTCCGTCTTTGTTATTTCCGATAACGCTGCGCCCCAGCTTTTCGACAATCTCCTGCAGGGCGGGGTTTTGAATATCTTCACTCAGTTGTCTAATATAATTTTCTTCTTCACGGGTTACAAGATTTTTTTCCGATCTTTGCACGGGCTTCTCGGCCAAAGGCAGAATTTCGGCGTTCTGAATAATCTTCAGGCGGCTGACGGCGCAATATCCGAAATAAGAGTTAACCTTTGCCAGAAGCAGTTTCTCCCGGTGTTGCAGCTCCAGGGCAAAAGCGCCGCCCGGCACGGCAACATACAGCACGCCGTCGGTTTTCTCACCCCGTTTAAACTCTATTCTCTGTGGAAAAACATAATCGGCCAGCTCTTCGCCGACAATTTTGTCCCAGTTGGCAATCATATCGACTTCCACAAAACCTTTCTGTCCCAGGATGGAGCGGGCAAACGGCAGAATAGTCCGGGAAACCGCCTGCAAATCCCCTGTTTTGCGCTCATCGCTGACCGTATATGCTTCTTTTTTCTTCATGGCGTCAAATTTAACAAACAATATCAACAACCGCAAGCCTTTTATTGACTTGCCGGCGCCGATAAGCCTATAATCAGCCTGAATTAGGGAGAAAAAATCATGGGATGGCATACTTTTGCCCACGCTTTTCTGGCATTGATTTTCGTCATCGGACTGCTCCTGCTGACGGTCTGGCTGTTGAAATATTGTCAGCAAAAAGGATTGAACGGCAGATTAATCCGCAAAATAAACGCCGGACAAAAAATCGGAATTATCGAAACGCACCGGATTGACGCCCGGCATACGCTCGTCTTATGCCGCTGCGGCCGAACGGAATATTTGCTGTTGCTCGGAGCTGCCTCTGATTTGCTTGTTGACCGTATGCCGCTCAGAAAAAAAGGAGACGGAACCGATGAATAAAAAGCTTTTGCTGTTTGCGCTCCTTACCTTGTTTACGGTATCGTTCTGCGACACCGCCGCGGCCCAAAGCATTACCCTTAACATGGAAGACGCGCCCGGCGGCTCTGCAACGGCACGGATTTTCAGCGTTTTGATGCTGATAACGATTTTGTCCCTGGCACCTTCGATTTTAGTCATGAT
>CASFLC010000032.1 GCA_949295475.1 uncultured Pseudomonadota bacterium | reverse complement strand
AGTCATTGTCATTTGGATTTTAACGATTTTGAAGACGATATGGATGAAATCATCGACCGGGCGCGCGAATGCGGCGTCAATATGATGCTCAATGCCGGAAACAACCTGGACGAGCTGCCCAACCAGCTTGAATTGTCCGAAAAATATCCCTTTATTTATGCCGCAGTCGGCGTCCATCCGCATAACGCGCAGGAATATCCCGATCTGACGGCGGCAGATTTGCTGGTGCATGTCGGACACAAAAAAATTATCGGCATCGGCGAAACCGGTCTGGATTATTACTATGACTATGCGCCGCGCGACTTGCAGATAAAATTGCTCCGAGAACATATTAAAGCCGCGCAGGAAAGCAGTTTGCCCCTGATTATACATAATCGTGAATCAGATGAGGATATGATGTCCGTTCTGGACGAAGCATATCGGAACAAGCCTTTTGCCGGCATGATACATTGTTTCAGTTCTTCCCGCAAACTGGCGGATTTTGCCCTTTCCATCGGATTTTACCTTTCCGCGTCGGGCATGATTACCTTTAACAAATGCAGCGAAATTCGTGAAATATTTGCGGATATTCCGCCGGAACGACTGCTGGTGGAAACAGATTCTCCTTTTTTGGCGCCGATACCTAAGCGCGGCCGCCGCAATGAACCGTCCTTTGTAATCCATACGGCAGAAAAATTGGCGCAAATCCGCGGGCTGCCGTTTGAAAAAATCGCGCAGCTGACCTCTGACAATTTCTGCAATCTTTTCCGCAAAGCCAGCGACAAGGGGCGGAGGGATTTTTGTAATGACTGATTGCATAATCACTTTAGGAGCGGGCGCGGCTCCCGGTGTTCCTTCTCTCAGTTGCGGCTGGGGAGACTGTAATCCGCAAAATCCAAAGAACCGCCGCAGCCGCACTTCGACCTATTACAAACTCGGAACAACCGAAATTTTGGTGGATACGTCGCCGGACTTGCGCCTGCAGCTGATAAACAACCAAATCAGGCGGCTTGACGGCGTGTTGTATACCCATTCGCATGCCGATCATCTGCACGGAATAGATGATTTAAGGGAAATCAACCGCATCAGCAGGACAACTCTGCATTTATACGGACACGCCGAAACCATGAACGATGTTCGCAGTCGTTTTCCCTATCTTATTTGCGATGACGATGATGCCAGCGAGTGTCTGCGCCGTCCGTGCTTGGTAGCACATGACGTAGAACATTACAAACCGTTTTACGTCAAAGACGTTAAAATTACGCCGATTAAGCTGATTGGGCATAATGCGCCCTGCACCGGATATATTTTCAACGACGGACAGGTTGTGCATATTGCCGATTTTCGCCACGTTGAGGACATGGCTTTCAATTACGTCAGCCGCCGGCCGGAAATTTTGGTTCTGCCTCTGACCACGCCGTTTGGCCAGAGATTTCACGCAGGGTTGGATGATATTCTGATGTATATAGAAAAAATTAACCCGCGCCGGGCTGTCATTAACCACATGGCCAGCGAATGTGATTTTGATGCCGTGGATAAAGCGACGCCGCCACACGTCACTCCGGCCTGGGACGGAATGAAAATAGAATTTTAAAGCAAGAAACGAAAAACAAGAAAGGGCTATAATATGTTATGTATTTACCATATCGCCGACCATGACGGCAAAGGATCCGCCGCCGTTGTCAGAAGTGTTTATCCGGAAACGGAATTTCTCGGGCTGAATCACGATATGGAAATACCTTATGACGAAATCCGCAAACATGACAAAATCGTTGTTTGCGATATAGCCCTGCCGCTGGAATTTATGTTGGAACTCAGCCGGACTAAGGATTTTGTCTGGATTGACCACCATGCTTCCGTTATCAACGAATATAACGAACATCTTGCAAAAGGCGGAGCAGAAATCAAAGGATTGCGGCGGATTGGCACGGCGGCCTGCTGCCTGACCTGGGAATATTTTTACCCGGACAAAGAACTTCCGGAAGGCCTGAAACTTTTGGGACTGAATGATATTTTCGACTTGCGGGATCCCCGGGTTCGTCCGTTTGAATATGCGGTACAGTCAATCGGCGTCAACCGTCCGGGCGACAAAATATGGGAGGATTTGTTAAGCGGCCGGATTAATATTGATGAAATGGTCGAAACCGGAAAAGCCATTTTGTCTTGGATTAAGGTTCGCAACATGCGCTTGGTCCGCAGCATGTCTTTTGAAAGCGAATATAACGGCCTTAAATGCATTTGCGCCAACATGCCCCAGGGATATTCCGAATTTTACGATTCACTGCCCAATATTCATGACTATGACTTTATGTGCAATTTCTTCATGAACCGGCGCAACACTTGGAATTTGTCTTTTTATACCTCCAAAGACGGCGTTGATGTTTCCAAAATAGCGGCAAGTTTCGGCGGGGGCGGACATGTCCGCGCGGCGGGAGCGTCGCGACTGAAAGAATTACCCGAATTTTTAAAACACGGACACGAACGAAATAAATAAATTTTGCTTGAAGAGCCAAAATGGGCACCCTATATAATAAACCGAAAGGGTGCTCATATTTTAGGGAGAAAACAGAATGCATTTTGATTTTTATATTCCCACGCAGATTATTTTCGGTTGCGGCCGTCTGAAGGAATTGTCCGACATTGCCATGCCCGGCAAAAAGGCGTTGATTGTCATCACCAACGGCCATTCCATGCGCAATCTCGGATATTTGGATCGCGTCGTCAAACTCATGAAAGAGCAGGGCGTGGAATGTGAAGTTTTTGACAAAGTCTTACCCAATCCGATAGAAAAACACGTTATGGAGGCCGCCGAACTGGCCCGCAACGCCAATTGCGACTTCATTATCGGTCTGGGCGGCGGCAGTGCGATAGATACGGCAAAGTCGATTGCCGTTATGGTTAAAAATCCCGGAACTTATTGGGACTATGTCAAAGGCCGCAAAGAAATCACCGAAGATGTTCTTCCCATTGTCGCGATTCCGACGACGGCCGGGACCGGAACCGAAGCTGATCCCTGGACGGTTATCACCAATACGGAAACCAATGAAAAAATAGGTTTTGGAATTCCAGAAACCTTTCCGCTGTTGGCAGTTGTTGACCCGGAACTGATGGTAAGCGTACCGCAAAAATTAACTGCTTATCAGGGAATGGATGCGTTTTTCCATGCTGCCGAAGGCTATCTTGCCTGTATTGCCCAGCCGATAAGTGACATGCTGGCTTTAGAGGCCATCCGTCAATTGTCCGAATATTTACCCCGCGCGGTACAAGACGGAACCGATTTGCAGGCAAGAGAGCAGGTCGCCTGGGCCAGCACGGCAGCCGGCATGGTTGAAAGCACCTCCAGTTGTATCTCCGAACATTCAATGGAACATGCGCTCTCGGCCTTTTATCCGGATTTGCCGCACGGAGCCGGATTAGTGGCCTTGTCCGTTCCGTATTTCAGCCTTTTGTTGAAAAAAGACCGTTCCAAAGTTGAAATGCGTTATATGGAGATGGCGCGCGCCATGGGAGAAAAAGGAAAAGAACCGGAAGATTTCATCAAGGCTTTGCAAAAACTAATAGCCGAGGTCGGTTTAAAAGACCTGCGCTTGTCCGAATGGGGCATCAAAGCCGGAGAGGCCGAAAAGCTGGCCGCCAATTCGTTTGAAGCCATGGGAACTTTGTATGATTTGGATCCGGTCAAATTAAATGCCAAAGACGCGGCGGAAATCATTTCCGGTGCCATCAGATAAAATATAAATATGCAAAAAAAACGGCTGCTCTTGTAAAGAAAGCAGCCGTTTTTGCCGTTAATTAATAAAAAAATTTCTTATCCGGCGTATGAATCAAAAAGTCTAGAAAATCTGTCCCGCTCTGATATTCGCCGACAAGCTTCCGATAAGCCTTCAAATCATCCAAAAGAGCATGGTCATATCCCTCAGGGGTGAAGGAGGCTCTGGCATACAAATCAGACAAAATGACATTGGTAACAGCATCTTCATGATTGACACCGTACAATATCTCCTGATAATTCGGCCAGCCCATGTTTGAATAATCGGTTATCAGTTCTTCAAACATCGTCCAGTCAGCTTCGGCAACGCCCGGCAAAAGATAACGCTCTGCTTTGGGCGCTTCCGAAGAAAGCGTCAGAGGCGCGGTATCCTTCATCAAAGGCCCGAGCGACGCGGCAACATAACCGAGCAGCAAATCGCTGAGACGACCTTCCGGAACGGCAAGTCCCAGACACCACGGACAATGGATAATCGCCAGATTGATTTTTACGTCGGCGTATTTTTTGTCCCTCAGCTGCAGCATACCTTCCGCAAGCAGACGTTTGTCGTAGGAGAAGTTTCCCGAACACAACAGGAATGTTGCTTCCTTAAGCTCCAAAGATTTTGCGAGGGCGTATATCTCGTCAAAATTCCCGTGAGTATCGGTATCGGCTACGGCACGTTCATATCGGCGAACCCATTCTTCGGGAGCCAGTACGGACAACGGCCGCATGTAAGCTTCTGCTTCGGTTTGAACCATCAAACCGTTTGTTCTGTCAAAAACCTCTTTAAAAAGGCCTTTATTGCCTTCTTTTCCGGTACAGAAAAGCGGCAGCAGGGATTTGTGCTTTTTGGCATAAAAACGAACAGCTTCCATTGTGTAAAGGTGAGCTGTCATCATGCCCGAAAAACAAACAATAAACGGGTTGGTCAAGTCTCCCGGAATGTCATACAGTCCATAGACGTTGGCCACGGCTTCTTCACCGCGGGCATCTATGTAAACATAAGATTCACCGGGCTTGCAGCCGCCGACTTTCTCAGCATAGCTCAGGACGCTCAGCCACCGCAGACTTTGACAACGCTGTTTTGGAAGTTTTACTCTGTCGGCAACAAATTTTCTTCCGGCTGCGTTACAGGCCCAGTTGTTCTGAGCTAATAACTCTCT
>CASFLC010000031.1 GCA_949295475.1 uncultured Pseudomonadota bacterium | reverse complement strand
GTCCGATAACTGGGATGTCACGGCAGGTTATCAGGGACGCTTCCGTTCCGATTACACCGACCACACCGGTTTGTTAAGCGCTAAATACAAATTTTAATTTAGCCTTAACGGGTTCTAAATAACATCACTCCAACACCCCGGTGCTCCTGCTCCGGGGTGAACTTTCTCTTAAATATTTAAAGTAATATTAAAACATTCGGAATTAAAGTATAAAAGTGATTCTAACCCCAAAGACAGCGAGGACTTATGAAAAAATTCGTACTATCTCTGTGTTTAACCACGGCTGTTCCGACTGCGGCCCTTGCCGAAGGATTTGAATTTTCACAATCCGGCATGGCCGGCGAATATTACGGCATTATGGAAACCCGCGACCACAACAATGTTGACAACATGCCCAACCGCGCCGTATTCCGAGCCGACGGCAATGTTGAAGGCGCTTATACATTTGCTGACCAAACCCGTATCGGCGCACATGCGGATTACACATTGGTTTTCCGACAGCATGACAAAGATTACAATGACGGAGACTGGCGTTTCTACCCTTATTTTCTGGCAGAAAATCCCGAATACGGCAAACTGACCGTCGGGCATACCTACAATGCGGCTTTTCAGCTGCATCAGGGCGCACAGGAAATTACCTGGATTGGCATTCAAGACAGCAACCTTCCCTACTGGCTGACCAGTGCCAACTGGGTCAACGGCCTGAAAAGCGTCAAGTTTGCCACCCCGAAATCGACCGGCATCATGGATGACGGCCGCTCCTTCAAACTCAGCTACTTCACGCCGATGATCGGCAATACCAAATTCGGCTTCAGCTATTCACCGGATAACGCCAGCCGCCGGGGTATGGTCAGCCGGTATACCAGCTATGAAAAAACCGAAGACGGCTATACTGCCGGTATGCAAAACAAATGGAGCCTCGGCGGCGGAAATTTATATACGTCCGCGGCTTACGGCCTGTTTAACCGCACCGACCACGAATGGGCTTTCGGCGCCCGTTGGATTTACGGCAAGTTCAACGTTTCCGCCTCATACAAAAACGCCTACATAGACGGCAACAAAAATCCGATTTCAACCACCGCCAAAAACAGTCATCTTCCGGCCTATTTTGACAACTATCGCGAAGGTGAAGCCTGGGATTTCAGCATCGGTTACGACTTCGGCCGTTTCAAAACCAACTTTGCATATTTGCACACCGAAGCCAAAAACACCCGTCATCGCGACGATTTGTACATTCAATCCAACCGTTACGCCTTAAACGACTATTTTGAACTGTTTTTAATAAACGCTTACTCAAATTCCAAAGGCATTGACCGCAATTCCGACAACAACAATAAAGGATACGCGGTTATAACCGGTCTGGCGCTGAAATATTAATCCGCCGCAATCAAAAAGCGCTTCTTTCGAAGTGCTTTTTTTATACCCTCTTCATCAGACACAAAAAAAGGCTTAACTTTCAAGTTAAGCCTTTTTGCACAGAGCCGCTCTGCCGTTACTCAACCGCCAGAGCTTTGACCTCCTCGCCGTATTCGTCCTTAACACAGGTCTTAATCCGCATCAGCTGAATCCATTTGCGGAAAGCTCCTGCCAGAACGATAATCATCAGGAACATCACAATCAGTCCCAAAACGGCCAACAACGTCTGGTTGCTCGGCAGGTACTGGTCAAAGACCTGCAGGTAACCGGCCCAGAAGGTGACAACCACCATAAAGATACCCGGTATTGCCACCGCCAGCGTGTATTTTCCGCGATTCAGGCGGAGCAGCAGCGTTGTGCAGACAATCAGCGCGCACGCCGCCAGCAATTGGTTGCTCAAACCGAACAACGGCCAGATGGAGCTGATGTTTCCGGTATAGACCAGATAGCCCCACAAAAAGGTAAAGACGGCGCTGGTAATGACAATACCCGGAAGCCACTCTTTGTCATTAAAGCGGGGCATAACCTTGCCGAGCATTTCCTGAAGGAAGAAACGTCCGACACGGGTGCCAGCATCAACGGCAGTCAGAATAAAGACCGCCTCAAACATAACCGCAAAATTATACCAATAGGCCACCAGATGATCCATATACGGAATATTGCGGAAGATATGGGCCATGCCGACTGCCAGAGAAACCGCGCCGCCGGTACGTCCGTGCAAATCAAGTCCGATATGTTCTTCATAATAAGGCAGATCGGTCACCGCAAAATTCGGATGAGCCGCAAGCAGGGCCTGATAGGCTTCCGGCGAGGCGTTAATGGCAAAATAGTCGCCGGGCATCATCGTGCAGGCGGCAATCAAGGCCATAATTGCCACAAATCCCTCGGTCAGCATTGCGCCGTATCCGACAAACAAAATCTCTTTTTCGTTGCCGATCATTTTCGGCGTGGTTCCCGTTCCGATAATGGCGTGGAAACCGGAAATAGCGCCACAGGCAATGGTAATAAAGATAAACGGAAGAACCGGACCGTTGATAACCGGACCGCCGCCCTGATCAAACGGCGTAAACATGTGCATCATGATATCCGGCTGCACAAAAACAATCCCCAGAGCCAGCATCAAAATCGTACCGATTTTCAGATAGGTCGACAAATAATCCCGGGGAACCAGCAAAAACCACACCGGCAGAACCGAAGCGATAAAACCGTAAACCGGAATGGCGACGGACACCGTCTTTTTGTCCCAGTTGAACATCCAGCCCAAAACATCTTCCTGCATCAGGCTGTGACCGGAAATAATCCCGATAACCAGCAGCGCGATACCGATAATGCTGGCCAGCATCACCCCGTTGTTTTTCTTGTAGCGCATAATCAGCCCCATCAGAATGGCAATCGGCATGGTAATCGCCACAATAAACAGCGACCACGGCGCATTGTGCATGGCGCTGACGCAGGCCAGCGACAAACCGGCCAAAGTCAGAATCAAGATAAACAAAACGGCAAAACCGGCCACGCTTCCCGTAAACGGCCCGATTTCCCTTTCGGCAATGGTCGCCAGACTTTCACCCTTATGACGAACGGAGGCAAAAACCACCACCATGTCATGAACGGCGCCGCCCAGCACGCAGCCGATTAAAATCCACAATGCGCCGGGCATAAAACCGAATTGCGCGGCCAATACCGGTCCGACCAGAGGTCCGGCAGCGGCGATTGCGGCAAAATGGTGACCAAACAAAACATATTTGTTGGTTTTAACATAGTCATGCCCATCGGCGTATTTCACCGCCGGCGTCTGACGTCCGGCATCAAGCCGTAAAACCTTATTGGCCACAAAAATTCCGTAAAAACGATAGGCAATGGCAAAAATACACAAACTGGCAAAAACCACCGTCAGTGCATTCATTCCTTCAAAATGGCTCCAAAAACCGCCCGTTGCAGAAGCCGCGGCTTCGGGAGCTGCCGTTGCCGAACCAATCATCAATACGGAGAACAGCAAACAAAATATAAGTTTTTTCATATTTTCTAGTCCTCTGAACAGTTCAACAATGTGAATATTATAAAAGAAAAAACTTTATAAGTCCTTAAACCTGAGGACACAAACTTATAAAATTCTGCCATATATTTCCGCTAAATTATTTAAAAAAATTTTTGCTTGACTTTGAGTATGCTCTAAGAATTATTTTATAAAAAACCAATCGGAGGAAAAAATCATGAGCAAACCTGTTGTTTATTTTACCAAAGAAATCACCCCGGACAGTCTGGTTAACATCTACAAAAAACTGGGCAAAAAGCTGACCGGCCGCGTCGGCGTCAAAATTTCCACCGGCGAACCGGGCGGACACAATTACCTCAAACCGGAACTTATCGGCAAACTGGTAAACGAGCTGGACGCGGCAATCATTGAATGCAACACCGCTTACGCCGGCCGGCGAAACACGTTGGCCGCGCACCTGCAGGCCGTTGAAGAACACGGATTCAACAAAATTGCCAAAGTAGACCTGATGGACAGCGAAGGCGACTTTGAGATTCCGGCCGACGGCAGACATCTGGATGTTGACATCGTCGGAACCCATCTCAAAAATTACGATTCCGTCTTAAATCTGGCCCACTTCAAAGGCCACGCCATGGGAGGGTTCGGCGGCGTCATCAAAAATCAGTCCATCGGCATCGCCTCAAGCCGGGGCAAGGCTTATATTCACACTGCCGGCGCAACCCGTAATCCCGATGAATTGTGGGACAAACTGCCTGAACAAAACGCCTTCCTGGAATCAATGGCCGAAGCGGCCAAAGCCGTCGCCGACTATATGAAAGGAAACATTCTTTATATTGATGTCATGAACAACCTGTCCGTTGACTGCGACTGCGATTCTCATCCGGAAGATCCCTGCATGGCCGACATTGGCATTCTGGCCTCGACCGACCCGGTTGCCGTTGATCAGGCCTGCATTGACAAAATCTGGTCCTCAACCGACCCGGGACGCGATCATTTTATTGCCCGGGTAGAAAGACAAAACGGACGTCACATTCTGCCTTATGCCGAAGAAATCGGCCTGGGTTCCCGCAACTACGAATTAGTGGATATGGATCAGCCTCAGAAATCTTAACGACAGGAAGTAAAAAACCGGTTTTTAACCAAGGAGTTCCATCATGATAAAAAAATTTTTAAGCAGTTTGATTTTAGGTAGTTTTTTATTTTCAGGAGGAAATGTTATGGCAGACGATGCTTTGACGACGCGTCAAAAATCCATTGCCGAGGCGGCGTCCTATGCGGCGCGCGGCGATCAAAACGGCTTGAAACAAGCCCTGATTAAAGGACTTGATTCCGGTGTCACCGTTAACGAATTTAAAGAAATCCTTGTACAGGCCTATGCTTACTGCGGTTTTCCGAGAAGTTTGAACGCTCTGGGAACCTTGATGCAGGTTGAAGAAGAACGGGGCAACAAAGACAATCAGGGACCGCTTCCCGGCGCCAAACCGCAGGGAAACAGTCTTGACTACGGCACGGCAAACCAAACCAAGCTGGTCGGCGGTCCGGTTTCCGGAAAATTGTACGAATTTGCGCTGGCGATTGATGAATATCTGAAGTCCCACCTGTTCGGGGATATTTTCGCCCGCGACAATATTGACTGGCAAACCAGAGAACTGGCCACCATCGCCATGCTGGCCTCGCTCAGCGGTGTTGACAGCCAATTGAACAGCCATATTAACATCGGCAGACGCAACGGCCTGACCGAAACGCAGGTTGCCGAAATTCTGAAGATTGCAGACAGCACCGGAGCCGAAAACGTCTTATTCGGCAAAGGAGCGGAAAACACCGCTTTTGCCGAGTATTTCATCGGCAAAAGCTACCTGCAGCCGCTGACGCAGGACGGCGTTAACATGTCAAACGTCACCTTTGAACCCGGCTGCCGCAACAACTGGCATATCCACCACAAAGGCGGACAAATTCTGCTGGTCGTTTCCGGACGCGGTTATTATCAGGAATGGGGCAAACCGGCACAGGAACTGAAACCGGGAGATGTCGTCAACATCCCGGAAGGTGTCAAGCACTGGCACGGGGCCGCAAAAGACAGCTGGTTTACGCATATTGCCGTAGCCGTTCCGGCGGAAGGCGCATCGAATGAATGGCTGGAGCCGGTAACCGATGAAGAATACGGCAAATTAAAATAAAAAAATAATTTAACTCTCCGGGATTTATTGTTTTTTCACAAAATGATTTATCCCGGAGATATGTTCCTCTTCATAAAACAACCCTTTTAAGAAGGACAGCGGTCATGAACTTTCCCTATACGGAGCAAGCCGAACGTCAAATGCGGCAGGCCCGAAAGATTATCAAAGAAGGCAGATTTATTGAAACCTGGCAAAACAGCGGCGCCGTCATCAATCTGGTCGGCTCGCTTGCCATCGGTGTCCTTGCCAAACATCTGGATATAGATTTTCACATTTATACAAATGAGCTGAACCCGCGACAAAGTTTCGACGTCATCGGACAAATCTGCGAAAATCCGCACATCTTGAAATGTGAATTTTCAAATCTTGCCGCCACCGAAGAACAATGTCTTGAATGGCATCTGTCTTATAACGACAACCAAAACAAGTTATGGCAGATTGACATGATCCAAATCCGGCGCGGATCAAAATATGACGGATATTTTGAAAACGTTGCCCGCCAAATAACCGCCGCCATGACGGTGCCGCAGCGCGAAACGATTTTAAAACTAAAGTTCGAAACGCCCGATAATCTGAAAATAAGCGGCATTGAATATTACAAAG
>CASFLC010000030.1 GCA_949295475.1 uncultured Pseudomonadota bacterium | reverse complement strand
GAGTTCCGCCAAAGCCAGTTTGTTGCCTTCTTCAAGATAAAGCTGAAAATATTTATTGAGATCTTTGCCTTCAAAGGCATTGACGTCTTTGGTTTGTATTTGCATCATTTTGGCGAAGGCGTAGTTATTGGCAATATGATTTTTCATGCTGAAAACGGTTGCATGATTTAAGATTGTTTCGGCAACCATTGCTTTTGCCTGTTCCTTGTCAAAGTTTTCTCCTTGTTCGGCTATTTTGACATTGGCAGCTAAGGTTGTTATCAATTTGTATATCTGGCTGTCTTTTGACAAAGGAGAGCCATCGGACGTGATTTCTATTTCATCCAGTTTGCCGTCAATGGCTGCGGCAGCAATAGCGTAAAGCTGATTTGAATTGTCAATGACAGGATTTTGCTCTTTGTTTTTGCTATCAATTTGAAGCAGTTGTTTACTCAGCCGGGTGGTGCGGTCATCATTTGGACTGAAGCCGAATTCGCTTTCCGGAACACGGTTTTGTTGTATGGTTTGATTGATTCGTTCCCGTTCCTGGGTAAGGCTTTCCCATTTTTCCCGCGCATTGTCCCAAATGTATTTTCCGCCGTCGCCGATTTTGTTGCAGCCCCAGGCCAGAATCCGATAAGCGGCCAGACCGCCTAACCCGCAGACTTTGTCTCCGGCCCAGGCTGCAGAAGCCAAGACAACGTCTTTCATCAAAAATTCGATAAAATCACCCTGCTGGATATCAAATTTGCCTTTTTCGGGGTCGCCGTAATCAGGATCTTTGAAGGGTTTTTCAAGTTTTCCGGCTGCGCGGTTGCGTTTTGCGGGCGGAGGAGTCTGCGGTTGCCGGGAGGGATCCTGAAGATGGAGGTTTCTGTCGCTGTCAATGGTTGCCGAGTTATCCGCGTCTACAGTGGCAGAAGATGCGTCTGCATCAATGTTTGCCGAGTTATCTCGGTCAACATGCAGGGGATTGCCGCCGCCGAAACGAGCCTGTTCTACTTGTTGCTGTTGTCCTTTTCTTAAATCTTCCGCTGCCGACATGGAAACCTCTCTTGAAAATATTTATTTCTTTCAGAATAACACTTATTTCTCTTTTTGTCTATATTTTTCGCTATTTTTTTAGGCTTTCAGTTTTTTCATGAATTTGCCGATTTCTTTGTTGATTCTGATGCCGTCTTCGGGTTTGGGCTTTATTATGCCGAAAAAGCGGGCGGGAATCTTTTCCACCAGAATCGGAGAAAATGTAGCCGGATTGTTTTCGAGCATTTTTTGTGCGCCGTCCGGATCCTTGCGGGCGGTTTTGAAATAGTTTCCAACCAGTTTTTCGGCATCAATCGGAAATTTTTGTTTTTTGATGGCTTCAATATAGCGCTGCATTTTTTCTTTGCGTTGCTGGTGCTCTTCATAAAGCCGACGCTCTATTTTGCGCTTTTCAGCTTTGGCTTTGCGCTGGAAGTAGGCTATTTCGCAGCCTTCCAGCTCTATCAAAATTTCCACATAAGAAATCAAAGCAAGCTGAAGGTTTTCATTGGTTGTTTTTTCCGCAAATTCCAGAATCTGTTCATCGCTGGCCTGAGCCGGAAGGCTGGCAAGGCGCGTCGGCTGGGTTTGGAGCATAATGTCCCAGCCAAGAAGAACGTTTTGATTAATCATCTGGCCTCGGGAAGGACGGTAACGAGGATATAAGTCTTTCGCCGTAAAAGTAAAAGCCGGCGTTTCCTTATCGGCCTGGTGAGCCAGAACTTTTACGGCTTCGGTAAAGTTATGGTAAGCATCGTAAAGCTGACGCTCTTCCGCATAAAGACGTTGGACGTATTCGTCGATATTGTTTTTCATTTGGATTTTGAGAGGTTTTTTGTTCTTTTCGAGTTCAAGGGTTTCTTCCTGAGTTGCATTGCAATCCTCCAGCTGGCCGGAAATAAATTCGTCCAAAAGACGGTCGAAGTCGTCTTTATCTTCGTTTTTGGCCGGCAAAGGCTGGTTGGGTTCGTTGTCAACCGTCAAATCAATGGTGCTGGGTATGAAGTCAGAGTTTAAAAACTCTTCTACATCGTTATGAATATCTGTGTTTGTTTCTGCAGACATGGCGGCCTCTTTAATGAACTGTTATCACTGTGTCGACTTCGGCACGGTTGCGGTTGTAAATAATCAGGCGATCCGGTAGACCGCCGTTTTTGAGAAGAATGTACAGGTTTTCTCCTTCCGTTTTAAAATCGGCGATGCCGCTTCCCAGCGGTTGTTTCAGGTTATAAGATATTTCGCGGCGGGGAAGCGGCGTCCGGGTTTTCTTGTAAACCACACCCAGCAGGCTCAGGGTTCCGAAGACCAACAGAAAAGTCAGTATGACGACTATTGTTTTTATCAGTTTGAGCTTATCCATTGTTATCTCGCTTGCAAGTTTTGTTTTTAACCGTATTATAGGAGCCGAAACATCCTTTTTGAAATGTGAAAGATGGCTGATACGGATAACTTTAACACAGTAATGGTTAACAAAAAATATAACGGTTGGCGAATCGATAAGTTTTTGAGCGCCGTTTTTCCTGATATTTCGCGTTCCCAAGTGCAACGGCTGTTGAAAGAACAATGCGTGACCGTTGACGGTGAAGCTGCCGGTGACGCCTCTTTTAAAGTCAAAGAGGGGCAATTCTGCGTCATGACAATTCCGGAGCCGGAAGAAGCCGTTCCTGAGCCTGAAAATATTCCGCTGGAAATCGTTTATGAAGACGAAGATTTGATTGTGGTTAACAAACCGGCCGGAATGACGGTTCATCCGGCGCCCGGTTCGCCGCGGGGCACGCTGGTCAATGCTTTGCTGTACCACTGCCGGGAGAATTTGTCGGGAATCGGCGGCGTTAAGCGTCCGGGAATTGTTCACCGGATTGACAAAGATACTTCAGGTCTGTTGGTGGCAGCCAAAAACGATATGGCGCATAAGGCTCTCTGTGCGCAATTTGCGGAACATTCCATTGAAAGGACTTATTTTGCCGCTGTTTTCGGTGTTCCGAATCCATTGGAAGGAAAAATTGACGGTAATATCGGGCGCAGCCCGTATGACCGGAAAAAAATGGCGCTGGTTCGGAAAAACGGCAAAGCTGCCGTAACCAATTATAAAACAACCGAAATCTTCGGCGGTCTGGCAAGTTTGGTCAAATGTAATCTGGAAACCGGGCGGACTCATCAGATACGAGTGCATTTGAGCAGTCTGGGATGCAATCTTATCGGCGACCAGTTGTATGTCAAATCGAAAAAAATAAGCGAAAAAAGAATTGCGGCAGAACTTCGCGATTACATTAATCATTTTCCCCGGCAGGCCCTTCATGCAAAATCACTGGGATTCCGGCATCCGAGAAACGGCAGGCAACTGCAGTTTGACAGCGTTTTTCCCGCTGATTTTGAAGAGTTGCTGCAAAAATTACGGTGTTTGTAAAAGTCTAAAAAGCGACTCCGTTGTTTTGGGAAATTCGTCCACAAATAGAACTATTGTTCAGGTTGTGCATAACTTTTTTTTGGGGCAGAGTCTGACTCGTCAATTTGAAAACTCGGACTTTCGGACTTTTGAACTACTCGGTTTTAATGAAACAGGAGTAACAAAATGGAAAATGTCTCAGCTTTGAACGGAATTGACTTCTCCCCCGAAATTAACATGATACGCTATCTGCAGAAAATCCGGCAGTATCCGATTTTGACGCAGGAAGAAGAATATGCACTGGCGGTAAAATATCAGCAGACTAAAAATCCGGAAATTGCAAAAGTGTTGGTTACCTCTCATCTGCGGTTGGTGGTAAAAGTCGTTTCCAAATATAAAGGCTACGGATTGTCTACCGCGGAAATGATTTCGGAAGGAAATATCGGTTTGTTGTATGCCGTAGAAAAATTTGAACCGGAAAAAGGATTTCGGTTTTCGACTTATGCTTTGTGGTGGATTAAGGCGTCGGTTCAGAAGTATATTTTAAACTCCTGGTCTTTGGTTAAAATCGGAACAACGGCCGCTCAGAAAAAATTGTTTTTTAATCTGAGAAAAATCAAAAATAAACTTAATCTGATTGATGACAGGGAACTTTCGCCGAAAGTGCTCGGCGGAATAGCCAAATCACTGGATGTCAGCGTGCAGGATGTGACGGATATGAACATGCGGCTTAAGTCTCATGACGGTTCGTTAAACATGGTTATCGATACCTCTTCGGACAGCGGCAGCGAGTGGCTTGATTTTATTGCCGACGGCAAACCGAATCAGGAAGAAACCCTGGCATATTCCGAGACCATGAAATACCGCCGCCGGCTTTTTAATCAGGCGTTGGTTTGTCTGAATAAGCGGGAAAAAGACATTTTGTTCAAAAGGCGCCTTTGTGACAGAGCCGTAACCCTGGATGACTTAAGCAAAGTTTATCATATTTCAAAAGAGCGCGTCCGGCAGATAGAATTAAATTCCATCAAGAAAATCAAAAAAGCCATTGCGGTCATGTAGTTTTTCCACTTTTCAAAAAAGGCCGCTTGTTTTAGGCGGCCTGATTTTATGCGTTTTCGGCATTTTCTTCGTTTTTGGCCCAGTCTTGAGAAAGTTTTTCGAGACGTGCGTCTATCACTTTAAGTCGGTGTTGCGACGATGCTTTGGAAATCATCACAAAAAGGTTGGGCAGCTCATAATAGATAATTGCGCCGACTGCGGCTGCGCCGAGCATGATAATCAGGTTGAAAATGTTGCTGACGATTGAGAAAGCCTGATCCAGGTCAAATTGATTAAAAATGTTCATCAGGCAGATAAAAACGCCGGACAGATTAAAACAACCGATAACCGTCAGTTTGGTGGCATTTTTGGAGTCAGTGAGCAAAACGGTAATTGACGGCAGCAAGCCGATCAGAACGATAATAACCGCCGGGAGAGCCGTAAAGATAAGAACCAATAACCCCAAAACCAGCAGGATTTTTTGGAATAAAGACAATTTTTTTAACGGATTTCCCGGTTTTTTGGTTTCTTTTTTTGCTATCATTATTTAACCGCCCAGTAGATTATGCTGAAAATAAAAGATGCCATCATGCTTATGGTTGCAATGATGGAAGCCAGACGGAGTGCCAGTTCCTTGGCTTCTTCATCCAGCTTGGGGCCGCCGTTTAAAATGCGGTTGCGCTCCATGGTCAGAGAATTTATTTCACGGAGTGCTTCGGCATATTCCAAGCGGTCTTTTTGTTTGGCCTCGTCGTTTTCAAGGATTTCGTGGATTTCGATAATCTTGCCGTTTTTGGCGATTTTGCCCAGCTCCCTTTCCAGATATTTTTGGTATTTTATGTTATGATATGACTGGATAATCGGTCTGGAAATGCTGACCAGCCACTGGGTAAGATTGGGAAGCTGAACGGGGCCGTGTTTGTTTTGAATATTGGCGTAGAGACGTATGATTGCGCTGATTTGCAGAATTTCGCTGCGGGAGTTGAGATCGGTCAGAATCCCGTCAATTTTTTTGCCCATTTTGCAACGCAAATAAGCGATAATATTGCGGTCATAGGGCATGTTGTTTTTGAAGTCGGAATAATTGCTGTCAAGCGCCCGCAGCACTTTGGCCGGGGAATTGACAAAGTCGTTGCCGATAAGCAGACTGGTGCAGGGCAGGTCGTCGTCAAAATCATACATAATCCGGTCGATGCCGTATCCGTAATCTTTTCGGTTGACATAAACTTTGAATTCATTGCTGTTGGACGGTGCGCGCAGCGAAGGCTGCTCCTGGTACCAGTTTCTGATAACGTCGCCGGAAAGCAAGGCATAAAAATCTCCCAAATTCTGGCTTGTTTTCAGATAATAGAACAGTGTTTTCGGGATGCCGCCCGGAAATACGAAAATGTCTCCGGCTTTTACGGGAAGCGTGAAATCAAGCATGATGCAAATCTGCTGCACCAGAAACGGAGAACTTTCGCTTTCGTTGTTTTGGCGAATCAATTTTTCCACACGATTGTGAAGTTTTTCGTTTTCAAGGCCGTTTTTTATCCATTCGAGAAGTTTTCCGTTTTTTATCAGGGTGACGGCTTCGTCGGGATTGTTAAGCAATGCAATGGCGACGCTTTTGGCCGTATAGAGTTTTTCATTTCCTATTGTGAGTGCCCGCATGGATTTTTCGGAGGTTTCAGATACAATAAAAGTGTTCGGTTTGCCATCCAGATAATTGTATATTTGCAGATAGTTCCAGCGGTTTTCGGGGTTGTCCTCCAGCATTCCTTTCAAAAGGGGCGTGAATTGATTGTAAATTTTATCCGTGCCGAGCAGGGCTGCATAAGAACCTTTTTTCAGTTTGCTCCGCAAGAGTTCGGGGACGGAAATTTCAACGGCAGGTTCCTTTTGCAGCAGAAGCCCGAGCATAACAACACCGGCAGCGTAAATATCGTCCGGCGGCGTTCCTTCGCCGCGTCCCTGCGGCAGGCAGAGCAGGCTTTCCACTGTTTCGTAAGCGGCAGGCTGATAAAGCGCCGGAAAACTGGCCAGACAATCACCCAGGACAATTTCGGTTTTGGAAGCGTCTTTGTAAAAGATATTGTCCAGACGGATGGCACGATGCGAAATGTTGTAACCGCGCAGGCTTTCGCAGGCGGAAACAATGGAAAGCACCAGATTTTTAAAACGTTCAAAACTGTTTTTCAGGTTAATATCGGCGTTGTCAAACAGATTGACTTTGGGGCCTCCGGGCCGCCGGTAAATCAAAGCCATGTTGCGTGACTTTTGGGGCAGATAGTCCACGGCGCTGTATTCAACCAGCTTTAACAAATGCGGATGATCAATGGATTTAAGATAAGGCAGTTTTGACAGACGCGGCGGAAATTTGTTGTCGCAAATCAGAGCAAAAAGTTCCCGCTGGGGATTTATTTTGTCTTTGACCTCATAAGCCTGGGCTCCGTTGGTATCAAACTGCGGCAGGGGGGTGTCAAACTTTATTTCATAACGCTCTTTCACCAAAACGCTTTGGTTGGTGTTTGCCACGGCGGGAATTTCCGTTTCTTCCTCCGGCGGAATATTTTCTTCGTCAGCCATATTGAATTCTTTCAGACTTTTTATAGATAAAAAGCATTATAAAGACAGATTCTTAATAAAATACAAAGATTTTAGGCATTGTCTTTTATAAAAATCGATTCTAAAATCAATTAAACAAAAAAAGCGGCATAATGATTAAAAGAAAAAACAAAAACGATACCATTCCGACCGAAACGCCGGTTTCTCTTGAAGGGGGAGCCGACCTTAAGCCCGCCCTGTTTACCGATATAAAGATTCTGGAAGACGCGCCGAAGTATAATATTGATTTGGAAGCGCTGGAAAATTATCAGGCCCGGACGGTTGCGGCGGCGGCAGTTAATATTGATGACGCGGCGGCGGAAGATAAATATTTTTGGCAGGAGCTTGATGTCAGTCTGGCCGATATGACCAGTTATGTCTTTGATGACGACGAACGGCCTATTGTTATGGTCAGTGACGATAAAATTGCTTATCTTAACAAGTCCGCTCTGAATATGCTGGAGTTGTCTTCTCAAAAAGAAGCCATGGGCGGTAAATTTTTGCGGTTTGTGGAAAAGGGAGACCGGGACAAGCTGGCGTCGGGAATCGGTGAGATGCTGGCTGACGCCGCAAAGCAGACGATACATTTGAAATCACTTTCCGGAAAAATACGCGCCGTTGAGTTTCGAGCCGTTTATCTTCCGGATTCTTTGCATTTTTCATTTATCTTAATCGGCAATCATGAGGTTAAGCCGGTTCCGTCCCAGCAGATTTTTAATAATTTGTATGATGAACTTACCGGGCTGCCGAATTTCTTTTTGTTTGAAGACCGGGTGCAAATGGCGGTTAATTACGAAAATTATAAAGATGTCCGCCTGCCCAGAGATTTGATAGCGGTAGCTGCGGTGAGCATTGACAATATTGAAATGTTCCGTCGATTGAATTTGGAAAGTTTTGCCATAAAAAAACTGGCCAATACGCTGGTTTTGAGTTTGAAAAAAAATTATACTGTGGCTCGGGGGCTGCGATATCAGTTTTGGATTTTGATGCCGGAAATTGCCAATGAGCATGTTTTGAAAATTGAATTGGAAAAGCTGCGGGGCGTTTTTAACGAAGGTCTTAATGACAATTTTACAACTCATGAAGTTGTCGTCAGTATCGGAGCGACGGTTTTTCCCAAGCCGGCTCATTCGGCAAAAAAATTGGTAGAACAGGCCATATTTGCCCTCAGGCAGGCTCAGGAGCGAAACGGTAACCGGCTGGAACTGTTTGATTTGAAATGAAAAAAAGCCTTGATAAAAATCAAGGCTTTTTTTCGGATTGTTTTTAACGGCGGTCGCCAAACAATCTCAACAAGTTTAAGAACAAGTTGATAAAGTCCAGATATAAGGCCAAAGCGCCGGTAATGGCTTTGCGTGTCATCGTGTCATGATTGTCTGCTGTCATGTACATCATGCGGATTTTTTGCGTATCATAAGCCGTCAGGCCGGTGAAAATGATGACTGCCAAAATTGACAGCGCCAGATCCAGACCGCTGCTGCGCAAAAAGATGTTGACCAGCGAAGCAATGATAACGCCCCATAAACCCATAATCATGAAGGAGCCCATGGCCGTTAAATCTTTTTTCGTGGTATAACCGTAAATGCTCATGCCGCCGAAGGTCGCCGCGCTAATCAAGAAAATGCGGGCAACGCTGGCTCCGGTGTAAGCGAACAGAATTGGGGTCAGCGAAATGCCCATGACGGCGGCATATCCCCAAAACATTCCCTGAACCTGTCCAAGGGTTCCGCGGCTGGCAACCCAGCTGAAGGCAAAAACCATAATCAGCGGCGCCAAAAAGGCCAGCCAGCCGAGAGCCGACAATCCCATCATCTGTCCGGCCGGAGAAATGTTGAAAAAGAGACCAAGCAAGGGGGTGTTGGCGACTAAAAATGCGGTTAATGCCGTGGCGCAAAGGCCGCCGCACATAAAGTTGTAAACGCGCATCATATATTGGCGCAAACCTTCGTCTATCGTAGGCATTGCGTCAGTTTTGGTAAAAATTTTGTTTTCCATATTGAAGGATTCTCCTGGTTAAAATTAGCGAGAGAAACTCTCTGATTTGTAATATAGTTTTTTTTGGCGTTAAAATCAACAGAATTGACTTAGGCGTATTGATAAAGCTCTTTTCCGTGAGCTTTGAGCCAGTTTCGTCCGCTTTGGTAATCGGGACAGAGAGCGGCAACGCAATTCCAGAATTCTTTGGAATGATTTTGGTGGACGAGGTGGGACACTTCGTGGCAGACCAGATAGCGAATCACAAATTCGGGCGCCAAAATTATTCGCCAGTTGTAATTGATGTTGTGTTTTGTGGAGCAGCTGCCCCAACGGGATTTGGTGTCTTTGATGCAGACATTGTGGACGATGCTGCCTATTTGTGCGGCATATTGCCGGGATAAGCTGAGGAGTTCTTCTTTGGCTTTGTTTTTTAAGAAATCGCATATCCGGCGGTGGGTAAATTCTTTGCTGCCGGTTACAATCAAAAGATTGCCCTCCAGAAAGGCGCCGCCGCGGCGTCCCGGCTGGCGGCTGACGGTATACGGCCAGCCCATGACAGACAAGATGTCGCCGTCTTTGAAGTAACGAATCTCGGGCAGCCGTTTTAAGGTCTCGGATATCCAGCCGCGGTGGTTTTCGACGAAATTTAAGGCTTTGCGGGCTGAACAGTAGCGAGGCAGGGTTAAAACCGGCAATCTGGATTTTTCATCAATACGCAAGGTCAGTTTTTTGGCCAAAGGCGATTTAACCACTTTGATGGGAAAACCCAAAGCAGCCTCATAATCAAAGGTCTTCCCAGTCAACAAGGTGATTTTCAAAGTCTTCTACTCCTGTTTCAGAAACAACGGGGCGTCCTTTTAAGGATTGCCCGGCCTGATGCACCGAATCGGCACGACCGGTGACCAACGGGTGCCATTTTGGCAAGTCAAATCCGTTATCCAACAGCCAATAAGCACAGGTTTTGGGCAGCCAGCGAGGTTTTTCCCGGACGGCAGCCAAGTTGATATCCCGGCAATCCGGCACTTTTTCGAAACGATGCAGGTATATTTTACACAAACAGCTGCTACAGTCAAGAAAACGGCAGCAGGTATCGGTAAATTTTATTTGTTTGCGAATCTGAATTTTGTTAAGACAGCATTTTCCGCAGCCGTCACAGAGCAATTCCCATTCAGCCCTGCTTAATTTGTCCAGAGGTTTCTTTTTCCAAAATTCGGGTTCAAAATCCTGAAGGTTGTTGAAGCGTGTCTGCGGATCATATTCTTCGTCTATCCAGTCAGAGGTCATTTTCGCCGCCTTCCAAAATATAATCTTCCCATTCTTCTTCGGGGATGTCTTTTTCACTGACGGTTTTGTTTTTGACGGAGCGGGTTTCTTCCAGCGGTTTTCCCGTTTTTAGCGGGTGCCATTCCGGCAAGTCACCACATTCCGCAAGAATTCGGTAGGCGCAGTCTTGCGGCATCCAGCCAATTTGATTCCAATTGTCCGGAGACAGTTTTATGCATTCCGGAACAAGGCGGCAACGATTGGCATATTCGGTACAACTGCAGTTCGAATCGTTGAAATAGCGGCAGATGATTCTGGTATAATAAACCGCATCGTCTTTTTCATCCTGCAATTTTATTAAACAGCACCGGCCGCAGCGGGTGCAAACGGATTCCCATTCTTCGGTCGTGAATTCGGCCGGTTTTTTATCTTTCCAAAATTCTCCGGTCATTGCGGTTTATTTGTCTTCCGGCGGAAAGTAGGTGATTTTTTCCTGGGTTTTGAGCCTGTATTTCAGCCAAAGCCAGCGGGCAGTGGCTATTATCAACAGAGGAATAAACACATATACAAAAGCAAGAGCAAAAATCGTTGCTCCGAAAGCCACCAGCGTTATCAGCAGGGCAATTCCCAGAGCCGCAGCCAAAACGGAAAAAACAATTTGAATATAATTGACGGGCATTTGCTTAATCTCCTATTCTGTCAGGCAGGTATTCTTCTTTGGCCAGATTGCCGAACTGGGCGTAATCTCCGTTCCAAAAAAGTTGAACGGTACCGGTAGGGCCGTGACGTTGTTTTCCGATGATAACTTCGCCGATATTGGCGGTTGACCTGACGCGGGCTTCCCATTCCTCCATGCGTTTCTGCAAATGTTCCGGTGTTTCGGAGGCTTTTTGCTGGGGTTCTTCGTTTTGCAGATAATAGTTTTCGCGGTAAACGAACATTACGATATCTGCATCTTGTTCAATGGAACCGGATTCACGAAGGTCCGACATTACCGGACGTTTGTCGTCGCGCTGCTCAACACCGCGATTGAGCTGGGAAAGAGCAATTACAGGCAAATTTAGTTCTTTAGCCAAAATTTTCAAGCCGCGGGAAATTTCAGACAATTCCTGCACGCGGTTGCCTTCGGTTCTTTTGCTGCCGCTTCCGTTGATGAGCTGGATATAGTCGATGACAATCAGACCCAGGCCTTTATTGCGTTTTAACCGACGGGCGCGGGTGCGGATGGTGTTGATGTTTAATCCGGGCGTATCGTCAATGTAAAGGGGAATTTGCTCCAGTTCGCGGACTGCGGCGGCAATTCTGGTAAATTCGGCGTTATCCAGTTCTCCGGTGCGCATTTTGTGGCCGTTGGTCTGAGTGACCGTGGAGAGAATGCGGGTTGCCAATTGGTCTGCGGACATTTCCAGAGAAAAAAAGGCCACGCCGCGGGATTTTTCATCCAAATCTTTGGCATGAGCCATATATTCGGCGACGTTATAGGCAATGTTGGTTGCCAGAGCGGTTTTTCCCATAGCCGGCCGGCCGGCTATGATAATCAGGTCTGAATTGTTTAAACCGCCGGTTTTGTTGTCAAGCGCGTCAAGCGCCGTCGGCAATCCGGATATTTTGCCGTCTTTTTGATAAGCTTGTTCTATATGGCTCAGAGACGTTGTTAAGGCTTGTGAAAAGTCCACAAAGCCGCCGTTGATGTCGCCTTGGTTTGACAATTCAAAAAGACGCTTTTCCGCCTGTTCGATTTGTTCATTGGCGTCGGAGTCCAAATCTTCGCGGGAAGCGTTGTTGACAATGTCAAATCCGGTGGCAATCAGTTCCCGCCGCAGGTATTTGTCATAGATAAACTGCGCATAATATTCGGCGTTGGTCAGCGGAGAAGCGCTGTCAGCCAGTTTGACCAGATATTTGGCGCCGCCGACTTCGGCCAGAGAACCTTCCTGTTCAAAATAGTTTTTCAGAGTGATAACATCGGCGACATGGCCACGGGTGATGAGCTTGGAAATGACTTCAAATATTTTGGCATGCATCGAATCTGCAAAATGCTGAGGTTTCAGAAATTCTGAAACTTTTTCGAAAGCTTTGTTGTTTGCCAAAATAGCGCCGAGCAGGGCTTGTTCGGCTTCAAGATTTTGCGGCAGAGAGGTTATATCCAGTTGTTCCATTATTCTCATGTTCCATGTTTTTGTTTTCTTCTCTTATAATCAATAATTTTTCAAAAGACAAAGAGATTAATTTTTTTAATTTTCGGGGTTGTGAATTATGGGGATAACGGGGATAAAAAAAACGCCGGAGTTTCCGGCGGTTTTTTTTGTTGATTATATGATTATATATTATTTGGAAGCTGCTTTTTTCTTGGCAATTGACTTTTTGATTTTTTTTGCTTCTTCGGACAGTTTGGTGTTGGATGTCGATTCCAGATAAGCATCCAGACCGCCGTTGTGTTCAATTGTCCGCAGGGTTTTGGTGCAGACTTTCAATTTGAAAATTTTGCCCAGAGTGTCGCTCAGCAGAGAAACAACCTGAAGATTAGGCAGAAAACGACGGCGGTTTTTGTTGTTAGCGTGGCTGACATTGTTGCCGCTCATAATGCCGGTTCCCGAAATATCACATTTTTTAGACATGTCAAATTATCCTTGTATTCTAATCAAAACATAAACTTGTTGCCCTTTTAATAGACGCAAAAAGTTTCAAAGTCAAGAAAAAAATAGGGGAGAATCCGGATAGAAGAGACAGAATCTCTCAATTTGTCATTGTTAAACAGTCATTATCAAATTTTAAAAAAGATTTTATATGTTTTGCGGTTGCGAAACTAAGAGGGAAAAAATAACAAAAAGCATTAAGCCTTGACAGGCTTAATGCTTTTTGAGGTTTAGCAGGGTATTACTGCTCTACGCTTTGAGGCAGTTTTCCCCGCTGTTGTTTGATTAAATCAAAAATGTAATCGGCAGCAGGGCGCTTATCACCGGTTTTTTCACGGTGTAAGTGCTGCAAAGCTTCTTCGCTGAACTGGTGTTCGGTTTCGTAGCTGCACAGAAGTTTTTTAGCCTGACGGCATGCCTCTTTGCTGCAAACATTTTTCAAATGTCTGCCGGAGAGTTTTCTGTCGTTGTTCTGCAGAAATGTGCAGATGCGGTACAGCAGAATGGCCTCGGAGTCCGGAGACAACGCATTTTCGGATGTGTACAGTTGAATTTTGGTAAAATTAACCGTAGCGACGAACGTTTGTTCATCTTTGTCTAATAATTTTTCCATAAACTTAATGTTTGGTTAATAATAAAATTTCGAACGCATCATAACACAAATATTAAATTTATCCAGTTATTTTTTTTCTTGAGTATTTTGTAAAATTACGTTAAAACGTTTTTGTTCGGGTACCCGTAGCTCAGTTGGATAGAGTATCAGCCTCCGACGCTGAGGGTCGTGGGTTCGAATCCCTCCGGGTACGCCAATTAAAAATAACTCCTCACTGTAAAGTGCGGAGTTATTTTTGTGGCTTCCCGGCAGGGTCGAACCCAAGGTTCGTTCTCAGGCATCTAAATTCGTTTCGGTCAAAGAATTTCCCTCACTCATTAAGATGTTACAGAGAGCTTGCAGATAAAATTAACCGGAGCGACGGTTAATTTTACTTAGCGCTTCCTCCGGGTACGCCAATTAAAAAATAACTCCTCACTGTAAAGTGCGGAGTTATTTTTGTGGCTTCCCGGCAGGGTCGAACCCCGGGTTCGTTCTCAGGCATCTAAATTCGTTTCGGTCAAAGAATTTCCCTTACTCATTAAGATGTTACAGAGAGCTTACAGATAAAATTAACCGGAGCAACGGTTAATTTTACTTAGCACTTCCTCCGGGTACGCCATAAATAAATGTCCCCTTTTCAGCGGATGGTACATTTATTGATGCCTTGCGAGGGGGGGGATTGGTAAGACTTTTTTGGGTTAGAAAAACAAGTCGTTAATGAAATTTAAACCGAAAAGACCATATTTTAGCTTAAATTAAATTTAATTTGTCTGCGGTGAAAAGATGCATCATGTTCATACCCTTATTCTTGATTTGACGTTGATTACCATTTATGCGGCCATTATGACGCTGGTATGCAGGAAACTGAAACAGCCGATAGTTTTGGGATATGTGGTGGCCGGGATTTTGGCCGGTCCGTATTTTAACTTTATGCCGACGGTCAGCGATCGCGAAGATTTGACACTGTGGGCGGATATCGGGGTTATCTTTTTGCTGTTCGGGCTGGGGCTTGAATTCAGTTTCAAAAAAATGATTAATGTCGGCAAAGCGGCAATGATTACTGCAAACGCCAATATTTTGTTTATGCTGTTTTTGGGATATAATACCGGGATTTTGCTGGGTTGGTCGGCTATGGACAGTTTTTTTCTGGGAAGTATGATTTCAATGTCCTCAACAACGATTATTATTAAGGCGTTTGATGATTTGAATATTAAAAAGCAAAAATTTACGGATTTGGTCTTTGGCGTATTGATTGTTGAAGATATTATGGGAATTTTGATGCTGGTTCTGTTGCCGACGATTGCTTTGGGCAACAATATTGACGGAGAGGCATTGTTGGGAAACGCTTTAAAACTGGTTTCTTTTTTGGTTTTGTGCTTTATTGCCGGTATTTATCTGATTCCGACTTTTTTGAAAAAAATTGAAGTTTTTCTCAGCGACGAGATGCTGTTGCTGATTATTATCGGCCTTTGTTTCGGCATGGTTTATCTGGCGACGTACTCCGGTTTTTCCGCAGCTTTGGGCGCTTTTATCATGGGATCTATTTTGGCCGAGAGCAGCCTTATTCAACGAATTGAAAAAAATATCCGGCCGATTAAAGATTTTTTCGGCGCGGTCTTTTTTGTGTCCGTCGGCATGATGGTGGATCCGTCCATGTTTGTGACGTATGCCTGGCCGATTCTTTTGATTACGCTAATTGTTGTGGTCGGAAAAGTCGCTTTTTCCTGTCTGGGATTTATTGTTTCCGGACAACCGGTTAAAACGGCGATTTTATGCGGTTTTTCGCTGGCGCAGGTTGGCGAATTTGCCTTTATTATCGCCAGCTTGGGAATGAGTCTTAAAGTTTTGGACGCGCAGGTTTATCCGATTATTGTGGCGGTCTCCGTGATTACGACGTTTTTGACGCCGATGATGATTAAGACAGCCAATAAATTTTATAAGCTGGTGTTGAAATTTAGTCCGGAAAGCTGGCGCAAATATATAGAAAGAACTGAGGAGCCTGTCCGGGTCAGCCCTTCCGAAGAACGGTTGTGGTCAGAATTGTTTAAAAATTATTTGCTGCGGTTGGTGTTGTTTTCGATGATTTTGTCTACAATTATTCTGCTTGCGGAACATTATGTTCAGCCGGTTGTTCAAAATTATCTTCCGGGAAAAGGCGGAAAAGCGGTTATGACGGTCGGCACCTTGCTGGTTATGGCTCCGTTTCTTAAGGCGCTTATCGGGTGGGAGGCTATTTTGCCGACGTTTTTGAGGGATACCGTTATGCGTGTTTTGTGCTGGCTGAGCGGACGTTCTCCGGAGGAAGAGCATGAAGACGGATGGCTGAAAAAGCTGGGTGACAGGTTTACGTTTTGCAGCAATTTGAGCGGAAATGCGGAGAACATTAAAAACTTTTTTATTTCCAACAGTATTTTGGCAAAAATTTATTATAAGCTTTGGATTTCCAAAAAAGCCAACAGACTGCCGCTGGTTTTGATGACAAGTTTCCGGTTGCTGGTTGTGGCGTTTTTTATTGTAACCGTGTTTCATACTTTTTTGACGGAAGACGCAAGAATTTCACTGTTGCTGTTGTTTGTTTCTGCCGCTTTTTTGGCGCAGTCAAAGTGGCTGTTGACTCAATATATGAAAATCGAGGCTCAGTTTTTGGCGAATTTGCGCGGTCATTCTCAGGAAAAAAAGGAATCTGAGGAAGAAAAAGCGGAAAGTTAAATACTATCCGGGTTTTATTTGTATGAGAGCGTGCCGGTTGACACGCCGGCATGCCTGTGCTATTGAAATTTTCAGGTAATTTTTTGAGGAAACGGAAGATGGATGTTATATTGACAGGGGACAGACCCACCGGAAAACTGCATTTGGGACATTATGTCGGTTCATTGAAGCGCCGTGTTGAAATGCAGAACAGCGGCAGGTATGAGAAAATTTACATCATGATTGCAGACGCTCAGGCGTTGACCGATAATGCCGATGACATAAACAAAGTCAGAAACAATATCTCGGAAGTGGCGCTGGATTATCTTTCCTGCGGTCTGAATCCGGAAAAGTCGACGATTTTTATTCAATCGCAAATACCTGAATTATGCGAGTTGTCGTTTTATTATATGAATCTAGTGACGGTTTCGCGGCTGCAGCGCAATCCTACGGTTAAAAACGAAATTCAGATGCGGGGATTCAAACAAAGTATTCCGGTCGGTTTCTTTACATATCCGATAAGTCAGGCTGCGGATATTACCGCTTTTAAAGCCAATTTGGTTCCGGTCGGAGAAGATCAGCTGCCGATGATAGAGCAAACTCGGGAAATCGTGCGGTCGTTTAATACTTTGTATGACACTGTTTTAGTCGAACCGACGGCGGTTTTGCCGGAAAACAGCACCTGTTCCCGTCTGCCGGGATTGGACGGCGCCGCAAAAATGAGCAAATCTTTGGGCAACTGTATTTATCTTTCGGATTCTTCCAACGATATCAAAAAGAAAATTCAGAGCATGTTTACGGATCCCACGCATTTGCGGGTAGAGGATCCCGGTCATACGGAAAATAATCCGGTCTTTATTTATCTGGATGCGTTTTGCCGGGACGAGCATTTTGCCGCGTTTCTTCCGTCATATAAAAATCTGGAGGAAATGAAAGAGCATTATCGGCGCGGCGGTTTAGGCGACGGTACAGTTAAGAAGTTTTTGAACGAAATTTTGCAAAGCGAACTAAAGCCTATTCGCGAGAAGCGCGAAATGCTGTCCGGAGATTTGGGACAGGTGTTTGCCATGCTGAAAAAAGGCAGTGAACATGCCCGTGAAATTGCGGCCCAAACGCTTGACGAGGTCAAGTCGGCTATGGGAATCAATTACTATAAGGGAAATGGTTTTTGCAAAAGGTAAAAAAAAGCCGCATATTTAAGAAATGCGGCTTTTTTCTTTTTACGAATTGTTTAAGATGGTGGAGAATAGTTTTACCGCAGCCGAGCTTGAACCGGCTTTGATATTGGCCATGTTGGTGTAGCCGGCGGCCAGCATGTTGGCGGCGCCGTCATAACTGATGGCCTGAATCTGGGCGGCATAAGCAGCGGAGATTGTCGTTGTTCCGTATGCCGAAGTCGAACTTAAAGAAGAATCCTGCATTGTGGAAATTTCTTTATTGGTTGTGTCTGCGGAGTCTGCCTGCGTCATAACATAATCGTGCTTATATTTGGTTCCCTGCAAAACCTGCATGGCGTAGGGATAATCTTCACTGTTGTCGGCATCTTCCGTTTTGCCGACTTCGATGTAATAGTATCCTTTGGTGGCTTTGTATTCGCCTTTCAAAATCGCAGACATATTTTCATATTCATCGCTGCCTTTTTCGGCGGAACTGTCGGCAATCAGAACCTGTTTGCCGTTCTTTACCATATAAACCTTAAGCGTCATATCCGGAGCGGTTGTTTCCAACAAGTCCATTTCGGCCAATTCTTTTTCTTTTGCGGCCTGTTCTTCCGCGTATCCTTCCGGGTCGAGTTGTTTTTTTAAGTCTTCAAGGTATTGTTCGTATTGGGATAAATCCAAGACCTTTTCATCGCTTCCGGCCGTGTTGCGGAGGCTGATGCTGAGGTTGCCGTTGGATTGCAGCTGGATTTTGTAAATGTCCCGCTCGTTGTATTTTCCAAGGCTGGCAACGGTTGTGACGCGGGCATAGTTAAGCCGCGTATATCCCAAATCCCGGGCATTGGCAAAACTCTCGTCAATATTGTTGACGTCAGTCACGCTTTTTTCCCAGCTTGAAATGCCGTTGTCATCTTTGTTGGTAACGCTTGAGATACTGCTGGTCATGGTTTTATCCTTTGCAAAACAAGTTTTACAACAGTTTATATTTAATTATACCTGAATTAAGAAAAGATTAAAAGAGTTTTTTAATCATTTGATTTTTTAAATACAGTGTTTTTTTTGCAGAAGGAAATAATTTGACTTGCTTTGACACTCTGTTTATAGTGTATAAAAAACGGCGTGAGGAGGCAAAAAATGTCTAAAATCGGTTGGCTGGCGGGGATAATCTGTCTTTTGGCGAGCTGCGGAAACGGTAATAATCCTTCTGTGGAAGGGCGTTGGGTCGAGCCGGTTCCGGGAATGGAAGACCGGTTTCAGGGTTTTGATTTGCAAAAAGACGGCAAAGCCGAAAGCATCAATATGGCGACGTTGATTTACGAACGCTGGGAAACGGACGGCAATGATTTGATTTTGTACGGCAAAAGTCTGGGAAACGGCCAGGTGATAGCTTTTCATGACCGAATGAAGATTGCCGAATTAACAGACAATACGCTGGTTTTGCAATCGGGCGAGGTTCGGATAACCTATCATCGCGAAAAGCCTTCTAAAGATTAAGGCAATCGGTTTGTTTGATTTTTTGTGTCTGACAGGCCATAAGCCGGTCGCTGTCGGGCAGATCTTCGGCATCTCCGAAATTGTACATATCCAGATTAAAAGCCTGTTCGTCATCCCGTTCGGGAAGAGCGTCAATTAATTTTTCGTTTTGGATGGTGCGGATTTCAAAATCTTTTTCGTCGTCTTCCCGATAATCCTGATAAGTGTAATCTTTAATGATTTTTTTCATGTCTTCCTCCTGTTTATGGTTTTTAAATAAGGAGAAAGATAATTTTTTGAAGAGGAACATACTGTTTTATTAATTTTCTTCGCCGGAAACGGGATTGGAAAGCGGGAGGCGAAAGCCGATTTTGATAATACCGTTGCTGCTTGAGGCAAAAACATCTCCGCGGTGGAGCAGGATGATAGCCTTGACGATGGATAAGCCCAGCCCGTGGTTGCTGCCGCTGTTTTGGCGGTCTTTGCTGACTCTGTAAAAGCGTTCAAACAGATTGGGAAGGTCGGCCTCCGGGATGTCATTGCCAAAATTGATAACGGTTACTTCGGCAAAGGCATCGGCTTCTTTTATTTCAACCGTTATCGGCGAATCCGGTTTGCCGTGCTCTATTGCATTACCGATGAGATTTGTGAGAACCCGTTTCAGCAGCGACGATTCAACCGGCACTCTGGCATCTCCTTTGATTTTCAGGGTGTTGCGGTTTTCTTCCAACAGAATTTCCAAAAAATCAGCTGTTTGACGAACTTCGTCAGCCAGAGAACACGATTCCAGATTTAAAGCAATTTCTCCCTGATCGGCATGAGAAAGGAAAAGCATATCGCTGATAATGCTGCGCAGCCGTTCCAGCTCTTCAAGATTGGACTGCATGATTTCTTCAAGTTCTTCGCTGCTTCGCGGTTTTGACAGGGCGACTTCGGTTTGCCCGATGAGATTGCCGACCGGGGTGCGCAGTTCGTGGGCCACATCAGAGTTGAATGCGGCTTGTCGGCGGTATGAATTTTCGAGGCGGTCCAAGACGCCGTTAAAACTGTTTATCAGCCCCTGAAGTTCGGTCGGCAGGTTTTCATTGGGCAGTCTTTGGGATAGATTGCTGACGCTGATGCTTTGAGCATGGGCCGACAAAACGTCAACAGGCTGCAGGTTGCGCTTGGCAATAAACATTCCCAACAGTGCTATGGTTGAGGCGCTTATCAGCAGAAAAACGTCAAAAGCAAGATCCAGCCATTGGTCAAAATCCTCGTAATAGTAGGCGTCAAGCGCTAATGATAAGATGACTTCGGGACGTTCTCCCGCAGCGGGAAATTTTTTTGAGTAAATGCGGAAGAAGTTGCCGTCGATGTTTTGTTTGCTGAAACCGTGATGTTTGTCCAGATGGTCAGGATTGATTTGAAAAGGCGCGTTTATCCGGTAACGTTCGTCGGCACTGTCGACTCTGATGTAAATACGGCGTCCGTCTTCCTGGATGATTTTTTTGTATTTATTTTTCAGAGCCAGCCAGTCGTCATAGTTTTCCGCTTTGACGACGTCGTAGGAAAAAAGAGAGAATCTGTTTTTGATTTCGGCGGTTTGATAGTTGTCTATTTCCGATGTTTCGAAATAGGCAAGGCCGATGACGGTGACGGACAAAATCAGCGCCGCAGAAACGGCATAAGACAGAGCCAGTTTTTGTGCAATGGAGCGCGGCTTTTGTATTTTTATCATTTACGGAGTTCCAGAATGTATCCCATGCCGCGAATGGTGTGCAAAAGCTTTGGTTCGTCATCTGTTTCCAATTTGGAGCGCAGGCGTTTGACGGTGGCTTCCACAACATTGGTGTTGGTGTCAAAGCAGATGTCCCAGACCAGTTCGGTGATGACGGTTTTGGAGACGATCTGGCCGCGGCGTTTGGCCAAAACTTCCAACAGGGCAAATTCTTTGGCGGTCAAATCCAGACGGCGTTTGCCTCTAAAAGCCCGTCGGGAGAGCAAGTCAATATGCAAATCTCCGATATAAATGTGAGATTCTTCCCTGGTGCGGGTTCGGCGGGTAATGACCTGCAGGCGGGCCAGAAGTTCCAGAAAGGAAAAGGGTTTTATTAAGTAATCGTCCGCACCGGCGCGAAATCCTTCAAGCCGGCTGTTGAGCGCGTCTTTGGCGGTGAGCATCAAAACCGGCGTGCTGACAGACGGGCGAATGGATTTGAGAATGCTGATACCGTCAAGTCCGGGAAGCATAATATCCAAAATTATTGCGTCGTATTCGCCTTCCGTGGCCAGATGCAGGCCGTCCAAGCCGTTGGAGGCCGTGTCTACCTGATAGCCTTGCTCGGACAGTCCCTGCCGGAGGTAGTTTACGGTTTTGGTTTCGTCTTCAATAACGAGTATCTTCATGGAAGTATCTGCCGTGATTGATGTGTTTTGCGCTAATGCTATCATGATTTTTGTTTTCCGGTCAAGATGTTGAGTTATGCACATCATAAAACATAAAAACGTTTTTATCATGATATAAAAATGACAATAATGTCATTTAGTGTTTTGCCGCTTGCCGAAAGCTTCTTTATCTTTTATTTTTGGAGAGTAACCCGCGGGAAGCGTTTATAAAAATATCAGGGCTCCAATTTGTAAGATGTTTTCTCATGCAATTCCGGCGGGTTTGTTTATTTTAAAATCTGCGGGCAGGGACGCCGTTTTTCCAGTTTTTTTCAATTTTTTCAAGAGAAATTCCTTTGGTTTCGGGAATGAAAAAGAAAACGAAAAGCAGCGCAAGCACGGTTATGCCACCGAATATCCAGAAAGTTGCGGCTTTGCCGAGCGTTTCTATCATCGGCAGAAAACTCAGGACCACGATAAAGTTAAAGCCAAAATTGGCTACCGTGCATAAGCTCATTGCAAAACCCCGAATTTTGAGCGGCAGTATTTCCGAAACGAGAATCCAACCGACCGGTCCGAGACTCATGGCAAAAGAGGCAATGTAAACAAGAACGCTGCCGACGGCCAGCCATTTTAATCCGCTACCGAGAATGTCGGCAAAATGGAAGGCAAAGCCAAGGCTTGCCAGTGCCGCGAGCATTCCCCATAAGCCGATGTAAAGCAAGGGTTTTCGTCCGATACGGTCGGTAAAAACAATTGCGACGACCGTCATGCCGAAATTGACAAGGCCTACGCCGATAGTGGCATAAATGGCGCCGATGGCGGAATCAAATCCGGCAATGCGAAAAATAGTCGTGGTGTAGTAAATTACGGTGTTAATGCCGGTGCATATTTGCACAAACATAATGCCGATACCGGCAAAAATCGGCATCAGCATCCATTTTTTGAACGTAAACCGGGATTTTCCGCCGCCGGTTCCGAGAGTTGTTTTAATTTCCTCAATTTGTTGCAGAGAATCGCCTTCAGGGTCAATTTTTTCAAAAATCTCTTTGGCTTCTTTGTCGCGTTTTTTGCTAATCAGCCAGCGCGGCGTATCTCCCAGAAAGCTGATGCCTGTCAAAAGTATCAGAGCGGGGATGAGTCCGGAGCCGAGCATCCAGCGCCAATTGTGTTCAAAATTGGCAAAAAGGCGGTTTATCAGATAAGAAAACAAAATGCCGGCGGTAATGGCCAATTGGAACAACGAAACCAGCATGCCGCGGATTTTTTGCGGGGAGATTTCGGAGAGGTAAAGCGGGACGACGAATGTTACCAT
>CASFLC010000029.1 GCA_949295475.1 uncultured Pseudomonadota bacterium | reverse complement strand
CCCGAGAGCCCGTTCACCTGCGCAATGAGGCAATTGCTTACGGAATCAGTCAGATTGATGCCGGTTCGGACATCGGGGTCGGGGCTTATTCCGGACAGGATGAAGTTGACAGCGGCAAAAAAAGCCAGTTTGTTTTGAGCGACAACCGTTCGCTTGACGAAGTCATCGGCCAGTTGTGCGAAGCCGGCTATCTGCCGTCATTCTGCACCGGTTGTTATCGTCTCGGCCGCACCGGCGAGCACTTTATGGAGTTTGCCCGCCCCGGATTTGTCAAAAAGTTCTGTACGCCGAATGCGGTTCTGACCTTGCTGGAATATATCGAGGATTATGCCTCCGTTTCCACTCGGAACAAAGCGCTGGCGGCAATAGAGCGCGAAATCTCGGCCATTCCCGAGAACAATCCGCAAAAACAGATTTTGTATCGGCGAATGGCGCGGATAAAGTCCGGTGAAAGGGATTTGTTCTTTTAAGTCAGTTCAATAAAAAAAGCGTTCTCCTCCATTGCAGGAGGAAAACGCTTTTTTTGTTTTAGAGAGAGACAGCTTTTTTCGTCAACAGCTGCATTTTACGCAATTCCGGATTGGCGGTAATCAGCGTCTGAGCAATTTCATTGAATGCCTCAGCCGGTTCGTATGCCATAATCAGGCGGCACATTTCCCGGTCAGCTTTGCTCAGAAAATAATTTATGGCCTCTTCGGAAAGCTTAAAACCGGCAGCGTGAAAAGCCTTATACTGCCAGACGGCCATAGCTTTTTGTGCCGAAACGGTAATCGTTTTCTGAGCTTTTTCGATCAGAAACTGTGACCATACCTCGGTTTTGCCGTACAGGGCAATTTGCCGTTCGCTGTATTCCCGCAGCGCGGATTTCAGTTCTGCCGTAGCATGAGGATGTTCCTCAAATACCCGGTTAACCAGTTCGGCGCTCGCACCGTATTTTTTGATGCAATCAAAAAACAAGGTCAGAAAATCCTTATCGCCTGTCTTTTCGAATGTTTTCAGCAATTCAAGTTTCTGCGTATCTGACGGGGTGTTCTTGGCCAGACATGTCTGAACCAGAGATATATCCCAGCATTTGCCGAACTTGTTCTCGGCATAATTCAACAAAAACAGGAATTGCTCATCATTCAGGGCAAACCCGGATTGAACCAACAAAACGCAGTCTTTTGTTTTGTCCATTTGCCAAATCTGCGTGCAGGCTTCCCGGCTGAGACTCTTTAAAATTTTAATTTTATTATCATCTCCTTCCGCAGAGTTATAACGATAATATTTTACCTGCTGTTTTGCGGAATAGAACACCAAACCGCGTTTAGCCATAAAATGTCTTTTCCACCGCATAGGCAGAAGGGCCACCCATGGCCGGTAAAATGTCTGCATAAGCTCTGCCAAGACAGGAATGTCGGCATACAAAATTCCGGCAGCTCCTTTCGGCGCCAATAAGCTGTAAGGAATGAAAATAATCGGATTGTAGAAGAATATCAACACCGCCACAACGGCAAGTGCAATGTAGATTCCCTCTACAAAGTTTTTCACTCCCCGGACACACCAGTACCAAGCGTCGCCGGCCAGATTTAACATATTGTTAACGCTCTCTCTAGAAATGATTTTTGTTGCCATAATCTGAAAAATTTTAATGGCGCCCAAGTCTCCGATTGGGTTAATTTTGAAAAGCTGTCCGGGAGACAACGGCAAAACCGTCCGGACAACTGCCTGCCTTGAGAGTTACTTCAATTTCGGCCAAAACCTTCCCATCATCATCTTAAAGCGCAAAACCTCAGACAACGACAAAAAAATCAACCTAATAATAAACATACTCCGTATTCAAGCATTTTCCATTATACAATATCGTCAATTTTTTGTCAAACAAAAAGACTTCACGGCGAGGAGAGTTTCATTGTTAAATCAAAAACCGGAAAGAATGGCCGAATATTTTCCAAAACCATGTTTATTTACTTGTTTTTTATGCGGGAATCGTCTATGATGCCTTCAAATTGAAGATATCGGACGCCTTTTGCCGGGACATGCCAACAATGAAAATGATAAAACCGATTGTAAATATTTCCAAAATAGCCGATAACTACGAAACTTTCATACTGGGATACAACGGTGTCTTGAGCGAAGGGAACGGTTTGCTGCCGGACGCCGCAGTCTGTCTGCGCCGTCTGGCCGAAAGCGGCAAAAAAATCATTGTCATCAGCAACACTTCGCGACGAATAGCCCTTCTGGGGGCGGAACTGTCCGCGTCCGGAGCCGATTTGTCGGTTTTCGACTGTATTATGACGGCCGGTGAAATCCTGCATTACAAGCTTAAAGCCCGGCGCGGCGATTTTTCCGCCATCGGCAACCGGTATTACCGTTTGGGCTCTGTTGCGGATGACGGGGTGTTCGCCGGACTGGATTACGAACCGGCCGGAGGAATAGAAAACGCACATTTTCTTTATATGAGCGAAGTGGCATCGGCCGATGACGTGCTGGAAAAATATCTGCCCGCGCTGGAGCATGCGGCCAGTCTGGGGTTGCCGTTTATTTGTGCCGGTAATGACACCTCCAGTTTCAAAAACGGCAAAATCTGCCTGGCGCCCGGTACGCTGGCTGAACAATACGCCATCATGGGCGGACGAATTATCACCGTCGGCAAGCCGGCGGCCGCGGTTTTTAATTATTGTCTGGACGGGATTGCCCGGCCGGAAGCCACGCTTGTCATTGGTGACAATCTGGCCACAGATATTAAAGGGGCCGGTCTGATAGGTGCTGACGCCGTTTTGGTTTCAAAAGGCGTACACGTCAACTACTTGGGAGAGGGTTATATTCCGGATGTTGCCAAAACCAGGGAACTCTCCAACGGATATGATGTGTCGCCGTCGTATGTCATATCCAATCTGCGGTGGTAAGATGTGGCGTAATTTTGCAATCATAACAATCACTTTTATTGCCGTTTTGTGGATATTGCTGACTCCGTTGAACAAACTCGGCCGCATAGAAGATGAACGTGCTTTGCCGCCGCAGCCGGGAGAGGTTTTGACAGCGGATAAAATTAACGCGTTTTTGCTCACCTGGTCGGAGTTTATGAGCAAGGACGTCAGTCGTTTCGGAGTTCAGCAGATTTCGCTGACGGACGGCCGCCCCGGAGAGAAATTTTCTCCGCAGTTGATTCGCTGGCTTGATGGCCAGGGGTGGAACGTTGATCGGTTCTTTTTTATCGAACAACGACTTAAAGCGGCGGTAAAAACGGCGGCTTTGACGGAGCACCTGGAGGCCAACAAAAAGGTTTTGCGCCAGTTGCGGCTGAACGACGCTTCGGATTCCGAACTCGAAAACATGAAAAAAATCATTGCCCGGCAGGAGCAACAGATTAATGCCGAAAAAATCACCGACGGCGAATTGTCCCTGATTAAAGACAATTTGTATCGTATTAACGCTATATTGGAGGGGAAGGAAGTCGTCCGCCCGTAACCAAATGAAAAGCGCAGACTTGGAACAGCAAATTAAATCCGCCTCGGCAGCCGGCATCGTCAGCAGGCTGCAGCCGGGTGATTTGAATGACTATTTTGGAGAACTTTCGTCAGAGGCGGTCAAACATTGGCCTTTTCGGCTGGAAGGATACCGCACGGTTTACACCGGAATTCAACAAATCCCGTATAATGGCGATCCGTCCAATCCCTTTTACGGTATCAGACTTGAAGCGGAATTGTCCGATTCCCGGGAAAAACTGAAAATGACGGCTAGTTTTTTTATGACCGATGACCAGGTCTGCGTGCACTGGGACAATTTGTACCGCATGGAAGGAAAAGGCCATAGTCGCGTCGCCGTGCGCCTTCTGGATAATCTGCGGGAGTTTATCCGGGCGCAGGATCGTCAGCGCAAAGACAGCAAAACTTTTCCGTCAGAGATTTTGCTGGAGGCAACGTCCAACAATGACCGCAGCGGCATAGCCGGGTGCGGCGGTTATATCTGGGCCGGGCAGGGGTTTGATTTTGCCGATGTCGAAACCAGAAAAAGCCTTTGGAACCATTTTGTTTCTTTTTCCGGTCGTCACGGCGTTGTCATCAAACCGGAAGATTACAAGTTTTTTACCAAGCCGGTGCATTTTTTCAGTTTCAATTGCGGTATCCGCATCAAAGACAAATTTGGAGCCGATTCTTATCTCGGCAAAGCTTTTCTGCTGGCGCACGAACAATGGACCGGCCGGATTGCCAGTACTTCTTTGGGGGCGGAGGAAAGCCGCTATGCTTCGGTATTTAATGCCGAGCAAAACCGGGGAAAAAGATTTTCTGCGGCATTGCGAAAACTTAATGCCGGATATCGTAAAATGCTGCATCGCTATTATCGTCAGTATGCTTCCGAAAAGGTTCCCGGTCTTTTGCAAAAAACCACGCATCTGGCAGCCGCCGGCTGGCAGATTATAAAAAAATCGTCATTCGGCCGCCTCTAGTTCTTCTTTCAAAAGCTGTAGTTCCAGCCATTGATTTTCTTTATCTTCCAGAGTTTGCTTTTTGCTTTCCAGAGTTGTGGTGAGTTCGTCAAACCGCTGAGGATTTTCCGTATAAAGCGAGGTATCCGAAAGTTCTTCTTCTATTTGTTTGATTTCCAATTCTAATGAGGAAGTTTCCCCGGGCAAAACTTCCAGCAGGCGTTTTTGGTTATAGCTGAGCTTTTTTGTCACCGGAGATATTCTGTCTGCCGCAGGTTTAGTCGGCGACTTGACCTTTGCGGCAGCTGCGGCCGGTTGCCGCGCGGTCGAAATTTTTTCCAACAGTTCGCTGTAACTTCCGGCATGCTCATACAAGCTGCCGTCGCCTTTCATGTAAATGACCGAAGAGACAACCCGGTCCAAAAAATCCCGGTCATGGCTGACAATCAGCGCCGTTCCTGCGTAATCGGACAACACTTCCTGCAGCAGATCAAGCGTGTCCATATCCAGATCATTGGTCGGTTCGTCCAAAATCAGAAAATTCGAGGGCTTTGCCAGCGTTGCCGCCAGCATCAGGCGGTTTTTCTCACCGCCGGACAAGGCCGCTACGGGACAGTTGGCCTGCTCCGGCTTAAACAAAAAATCTTTCAGATAGGCCACCACATGGCGGTATTGGCCGTGTACCATAATATGGTCGCCTTTGTCACACAGAGTTTGCCAGAGCGTTTTTTTGGGGTCAAGCTCGATTCTGTTTTGATCAAAATAAGCTTCTTCCAGATTTTTCCCGATTCTCACAAAACCGGAATCCGGCTCCAGACGTTTGGTCAGCAACTTGACCAAAGTTGTTTTTCCGGCGCCGTTCGGTCCGACGATGCCGATTTTGTTGCCTTTGATGATTCGCGTTGAAAAATCATTGACAATAAGACGGTCTCCAAAACTTTTACAAATATGCTTGGCCTCAATCACCAGTTTGGAACGAAAATCGCCTTCTTCAATCGTCAGGTTGACCGAGCCGGCTTGTTTGATTTGTTCCCGCCGTTCCCGGCGCAGTTGTTGCAAACGTCTCAAACGCCCCATGTTACGGCGTCGTCTGGCCGTGACGCCTTTGTGCAGCCACTCGGTTTCTTCTTCGATTCTTCTATTAAGGTGGTATTGTTCAATCAATTCCTGATTAATGATTTGCTCCTGCCATTCCTCAAAGAACTTAAAACCTTTGTTGTTGCGGTGCATAACGCCGCGGTCAAGCCAGAAAGTCGTTCGGGAAACATGGTTCAAAAACATCCGGTCATGCGAAATGACCACAACCGCACCGCTAAAGTCGTTTATTGTCTGTTCCAGAGTTTCAATAGCTTCAATATCCAAATGATTGGTCGGCTCGTCCAATAACAAAATATCCGGATTCCCGACCAGCGCCCGGGCCAGAGCCGCTTTGCGCCGTTCTCCGCCGGAAGCCTCGGCCGGATTCTGCCCGGCGTTGATTCTGAGCTTCTCAAGCCACATATCTGCCAGATAAAACAAACCGTGTTCGTCTTTGGGCAAACCGGCTTCCACCACTTCCCGCAAAGTTTTAAAGCCCTCAAAATTTGGCTCTTGAGGCATATAGGCAACGGAAATTCCCGGCTGCATAAAAAGTTCGCCGCCGTCTGGTTCGATTTCTCCGGCAATGACTTTCAGCAGGGTTGATTTTCCGCAGCCGTTGCGTCCGACCAGCGAGATTTTGTCGCCGCGGTTGATATACAGTTCCACGTTCCGGAACAACTGATTCGTTCCGAAAGCCAGACTGACGTTTTTAAGGGTGTAAACGGGAGGCTCAAACATGGCTTGCGTAAATTACAAATCTTCGGTAATCAGGTGCATGCCGCGGATTTGCCAGTCGATTCCCTCGGCGGCCCACAAAAAGAAGTCGTTGATTTTATCTTCCTTGATTCCGGCCGTTGTTCCCGCCATATAGATGTCCGTCATTTCTTTGTCCGAAATTTCATGATCCGCCACGGCCAGCATAACCATTTCCCGCAGGATAAAACGCCGGGTACGGATGGATTTAATCGTACCGATAAGCTGTCCGAGTTCTTCCGGGGATTTAAATTTCTGAAATTCTTTTATGACTTCGGGTTTTGCGCCGGTTTCTTCGGCTTGCTTGAGCAAATACTCCTGATTTTCTTTTGTCAGCCGTTTCCCGTAAGTCAGCACATACAGCAAAGCGCGCATGTAAATGCTTTTTTCTTTGGCGGAAAGCAGCTTTTTTAAATTATCCATGTAACAATCTCCGGACGTTAACCATAAAATACTTATACATAAAAAAATAAAGATTTGCAAAAAAAATAAAAAACAATTATATATAAAACAATTTTACAAACGACAGCGGAGAAAGACCAATGCCTTTAAAGATAGAGCTTAAACCTCATGAAAGCATAATTATCGGGGAATCCCTCATAACCAATGACGGCGAGCGCACCCGTTTTTACATTGAAGGAAACGTCCCGATCCTGCGCGAGAAATTTATTTTGCGTGAAAAAGACGCCAACACGCCAAGCCGGAGGGTCTACTTTGTGGTTCAGCAATTGTATTTGTCCCGCGGCGCCAAAGAACTGCAGGATTTGTATCTGACCTATGTGCGGGATTTGCAGAATGCCGCGCCGAGTCTGATACCTTACATCGCCCCGGTAAACGAAAAAATTCTCAAAGGCGATTATTATGGTGCGATTAAGGTCGCCGAAAAACTGATGGAAAAAGAAGACGAGCTTTTTGGCGAAACGCTGAAAATGGCACAGGCGGGGGCTGATAAATAGGCACTGCCGACAGGGAGCGCAGGCTCCCTTTTTTTGCGTATGTTATGCACAATGCATGAATTGCGGTTTACAAAAAAGTTAAAAATAGGTTAACGTAACATCAAACTTGAGTACGTTTCTTTAATGAAGTGGAGAAAATTATGGCTGAAATTTCGTTAACCGCAAGCATGCGCTCCAATCTTTTGTCCCTGCAAAATACGCAGGATCTGATGGATATGACGCAGGAACGTCTGTCCACCGGCAAAAAAGTCAATTCGGCGATTGACAACCCGTCATCTTATTACACGGCGCAATCACTGACCAACCGCGCCAGCGACTTAAACGCTTTGCTGGACAGCATGGGTCAGGGGATTCAGACCATTCAGGCCGCCAACGAAGGGATTGAAACGATTACGACCTTTGTTCAGCAGGCCAAAGCCGTGGCCAATTCGGCTTTTGACAATGCCTTGAAAATTAATGTTCCGAAAGTTGATTTGAGTGCGGTGGCTAAGGGGAATGACGTTGATACTGCGGATACGTTAACTTTTACGATTACCAAAATCAGTGACGGTTCAGCCGCCGTCGGAAGCCCGAAGACCGTCGCCGTTGCTACGGATAATACGACATGGGAAGCGGCCAAAACAGAAATAACAAATGCTTTTAATACGCCGGTAGAAGGCATTAAAAGCGTTCGTTTCAATGGGGATGAACTGGTTGTTGAAGCTGCGGACGGATATCGGGTGTCTGTTGTCGGTGCCGGAAAGTTTGATGTTGAAGGTTTAAAGACGGGAGATACGCCTGCCGGGGCGGAGGAAAATCTGACGCGTACGGAACTGCAGGAACAGTTTAACGAAATCCTGCGTCAGATAGATTTGGTTGCCAAAGATTCAGGATACAAAGGCGTCAATTTGCTGCAGGAAAATGATTTGACGGTCGTTTTCAACGAAGACCGTTCGTCCGATTTGTTTATTGAGGGAGTCGACGCATCTTCCGGCCCTGACGGGTTAAAAATAGCCCGGGTAACGGATTGGCAGAATAATGACAATGTCGAAAAGTCCATTACCGAAACCGAAAATGCCATTAACACATTGCGCAGCATGGCGTCGACTTTTGGTAACAACTACTCCATTGTTCAGAACCGCGAAGACTTCACCGAGAACCTGATTAACGTTCTGGAAGAAGGCGCCGACAAGCTGACCCTGGCCGATATGAACGAGGAATCCGCCAACATGCTGGCCCTGCAGACCAGGCAGCAGCTGGCCATTAACTCCCTGAGTTTGGCTTCTCAGGCTGCTCAGTCGGTTCTGAGCTTGTTTAACTAATAACCGGGATTTTTCCAAAAGCGGCTTCCAAGCCGCTTTTTTTGTGCAAAATCAAAAGTTATGCACGGGGGTGTATTGAGAATTGACAAAAGTTAATAATTGGTTAAAACTATTTCCGAAAGCGATAATTTTGGGCATTTACGCCCGTCAGTTGGGAGAATATTATGGCTGAAATTTCATTAACCGCAAGCATGCGCTCCAACCTTTTGTCCCTGCAAAATACGCAGGATTTGATGGATATGACGCAGGAACGTCTGTCCACCGGCAAAAAAGTCAATTCTGCGATTGACAACCCGTCATCTTATTACACGGCGCAATCACTGACCAACCGCGCCAGCGACTTAAACGCTTTGCTGGACAGCATGGGCCAGGGGATTCAGACCATTCAGGCCGCCAACGAAGGGATTGAAACGATTACATCTTTTGCACAGCAGGCCAAGGCAATTGTTAATTCTGCCCGCGATACCGCTCCCAAAAAAGATCCCGTAGAGTCATCCGGAACCTTTGCCGCCGGTACGGCCGCGGCAACGAAGGTAACCTTCGAATTTACGTTTAACGGCGAAGATATAGAGTTGTCGTTTGATAATGCCGGCGCGGGAGAAAGCATAGACGATTTGGTAACCAATTTGCAGGGTGCTTTGGATACGGCCGTTGCGGATACTTTCACCGTAACCAACACCGACGGGGTTATCTCAATTGATGCTTTGGCAAATGATCCCAACGCCACTTGGAGCATCAGCGGAACTGTTAACGGCTTGACCATCAGCGGCAAGCAGGGCAGTGAAGAACGTCTGGCTTACGAAGATCAGTATAACGAAATTCTGCGTCAGATAGATCTGGTTGCCAAAGATTCCGGATACAAAGGCGTCAACCTGCTGCAGGAAAATGATTTGACGGTTGTTTTTAATGAAGACCGCTCTTCCGATTTGTTGATTGAAGGTGTCGATGCGTCATCTGAAGGGCTGCAATTATCTCCGGCGGCAGACTGGAGCAATGCGGACAATCAGGCGATTGACAGCACAATCCAATCCGTAGAAAATGCGATTAACACGCTGCGCAGCATGGCGTCGACTTTTGGTAACAACTATTCGATTGTTCAAAACCGCGAAGACTTTACCGAGAACCTGATTAACGTTCTGGAGGAAGGCTCTGACAAGCTGACGCTGGCCGATATGAACGAGGAGTCCGCCAACATGCTGGCTCTGCAGACCAGGCAGCAGCTGGCCATCAACTCCCTGAGTTTGGCTTCTCAGGCTGCCCAGTCCGTTCTGAGCTTGTTTGGGTAATAAACGGAATTTTTTCCAAAAAGCGGCCGTCCGGCCGCTTTTTTTTGTCCGTTAACCTTGAAAAAGGGGCTTGAAAAACTATTTGAAATCATGTAATATGACAAATGGACAAAAAAAGAACCCCTGGATAATAAAATGGATAATAAAAAAGCAGTTGAAGAAGAATACAGCAATCCGCAAGCCGTTCCGCTGATTGTGGATGTTGAAGAAATCAAAATTCCCAAAGATCCGGTCGACAATCGTGACGAGCTGGTTGAAAAAGGCCGCCTGGAAGATATTGTTGAATACGGCAGGCCGCGGCTTGACTTGTCCAGAGAAGAGATTGAAGCGGATCAGCTTAAAGACGACGATGAAAATCTCCGTATTATAGAAGAGAGTTTTCAAAACGGGGAAATTGACGCTGAAACCCGCGATTTTTTGCATGACTACTATCAGAACGGCACCGAAATTTTTGCCGCATTTAAAGAGAGTGTCAATAATCTGCTTGGCTCTCAGCCAAAGTCAAAGCATTACATCAATTTGTTTACCGGCCGCATAGATGAAAAGACAGCGTATTTTGACGAACATGTCGGTCCCAAAACTACCATGGTTTACGAATACGAGGTTGAAGCGCCCTGGCGGTTGGAAAATCAGATTCCGGGAGCATCGCCCGCGCACATAAACATCAAATTGATTATGCCGATGATGAAGGATGTCCGTCGTGCGATAGAGAAGGTTAAAATCGGGGGCAAATATGATTTGGAACGTCAAAAGGAATTGTCAAAGCTCCGTCCGGGACAGACGCCGGAAGAGGCCGGACTTGACATGGCCAAACTGCGTACGCCGATAGCAAAATTCAAAGACGCCATCCGCTGCACGGTTTTGGCGCCGCGTTATGACGATATTGATGCCTTGTTCAAACTCAGTCTGCAGCGTGGTTTGGCGCAAAAGAGTTCTCGTCCGAGCAAATATCTTGATAACAATCCCAAAAATTACAAAGCTTTTTACAAAAACAGCAAAAACTACCGGGATATGAAAAATTATCTGTATGTCAGCATCAGCGACGAGATTCATGACCGTTATGAAAAAAGGGGCCAAAATCGTCAGAACCGTAATTTCTTGGCCGAAGTTCAGTATAAGACGGAAATTCAGTTTTTTGAAGGAGATTTACTGACTCATCGCGAATATGAGCGCGTCCGCAAACTGCAGCAGGAGTTTTACGGCCTTCTGACCGAAGGGGACAAAAGGGTTTACAACGCCAAAATTTACAGCCGACTGCTGAATATTCAGCAGATTAACCGTCGCACGTTCAGTCATTATAATATGTTTGTTTTGCAGGAAATGCGCAATATGGAAGACATGCTTTCCGTTGCGGGCATTAAACCCGACGCCGACGGAACCTGGCCGTTGTGCCGACGCTTGTTGGACAAAGCGTTGCTGGTGCGGTCTTCCGTAGCGCTCAAAAAAGACAGTTTTAATGACAGCGCCGCCTGGGTCAAAGATGTTTACCGCCGCTATCAGCCGCAGATAGACGGCAAATATCTGGCGGACATCCGCTCATACAAGCCGTTTTTCAAAAAAAGCGCGTCTCGCTGATTATCTTAATTGAAAAAAAACCTTTTAAAGCTATAATGTGTTAAATTTTAACAGGATAACGCACATGCAAAAAGGTTTGGTTTGTTTTATTGCCGCGCTTATGGCGGGGACGGCAGCGGCTCGGGCAGCCGATGACAAGGCTTATATTTCATTGTTTGACGGTACGCCGGAAGCGGAAAACGAAAGTTCGTCCAAAGCGGCGTCAAAAGCCGGCTCAACGTCGGAAAAAGATGACGGCTTTAATATTTTTTCATTTTTGAATTTTAAGTCAACGCCCAAAAAAAGCGAAGTCAAACAAATTCCCGGACAGCAGCTCTCTCCGTTGGAGCAAACGATTCTGCAGGCAGAAAAAGGCGACGTCAACGCCCAGTTGTCGCTCGGTTATTCGTATCTTTACGGCGAAAACGGCGCCGAAGTCAATTATGACAAAGCTTTTGAATATTATGCGCAGGCCGCGATGCAAAACGACAATGTCGGTCTCAACAACCTCGGCAGCCTTTATTACAGCGGCATCGGCATTTCCCGCAACACCGCCAAAGCGGCGATTTTGTTTGAAAAAGCGGCCAAACTCGGCAACACCGAAGCGGCGGTTAATTTGGGTTTTATTTTGCTGACCGGCAACGGCGTGGTCAAAAACCCCGAACAGGCCATGCAGCTTTTTGAACAGGCGGCTGAAAAGAAAAATCCCACGGCTGAATTTATGGCAGGCTACGCCAAATATGCCGGAAAACTTTTGCCGCGCGATTACAATGCCGCTGCGGTTATGATGAGGGACGCGGCCAAGGCCGGATTTGACGATGCGCAATATGTGTTGTCTCTGATGTATATTAACGGTCAGGGGTTTCCGCAAAACTACGGCAACGGCGTCAAATATCTCAAAGAGGCGGTTGCGCAGGGACATATTCAGGCCATGATGACCTTGGGCGATATTTTGGCGCGCGGAGAAAAATACACGCAGGATATCTATACGGCGCATGTCATGTTTAACCTTGCGGCAGTGCGCGGGGCGGCGGGGGCGGCCGAAAAACGCAATGCATTGGAAAGCAAAATGAAAATTGATGAGGTTCTTCAGGCGCAAAGCGAGGCGGAACGGTTTAAGGAAAAACCGTCCGAACTCACCAATTATATCCACCAGACTTTTGGAAGCAGTATTCGCAGCTATGTAGACAACGCCGGAAATTAAATCTGCAATTTTTTCCTCGGCCCGTAGGGCTTTTTTTGTCGGACGGCAATTTAAGGACTCTTTTACAAGCCGCATCCATGTGTTATGCAATCGGCATTAAATTCACTTTCTATGCCCAATGCAGGATCAAGCCCATAAAATCTCCATGGCATACATTTATCGGTTCCGTCTGAGTAAACGCAGCAACACTCACCGTCAACGTTAGCAAAACCATTGCTGTCATAAGTTATGTCGCCCACCCAGCCTTGTCCGCTGACTACATAAACATCTTCTTTGCAGCTGTTGCCGCTTTGGATATACCCGTCATTACAGGTCCAACCTGTATTGATTGTTGTCGTCACGCCGCAGGCCGTACAGGAACTTGTTGTATAAGTCGAATTGGCCGGCTTGCTGGAAACAATATCCGTGCAGGTGGTTGCACAGACGCAGCTGTTACCTGAGTGGGTGTACCCGTCATAACACTCCCAGGCGGTGCAGATGCCGCAGCTGTTGGTGCTGGAACAATAACCGTTGGCCGGGACGCTGACTGGCGTGGCCATACAGTCAATGTGTTTGCAACTGTTTCCGGACTGATAATAATTGCCGTTACATGTCCATGAGGAACATTTGCTCGGGCAGTCGTCGTAATAAGCTGAGCAGGAGGCGT
>CASFLC010000028.1 GCA_949295475.1 uncultured Pseudomonadota bacterium | reverse complement strand
CGTCATGACCGGCAATTCTCTGGATGCCGTTGACGCGGTGCTGACCCGTTTTGAAAACGAAAAAATAACCGACATCTGCGGACACACGCTTGCCATGCCGGAAGAAATAGCGGACGGGTTTCGCAGGCTGAAAAAAATGCTGGCTCAAAACAACGGCGACATAAAGAGCATTGCCGCCGCGCCGGAAGCCCGCTTCAGAGAAATACACGATGCTTATATTTCCCTGGTTGCCCGTACCGTCAATGAACTCATTGATAAATCAGGACTCGCCCCAAACGAGATTGACGTCATCGGCTTTCACGGACAAACCTGTTACCATCTGCCGCCCTCCGTTGCGGCAACCGGACAACAGCCCTGCACTCTGCAAATCGGCTCCGGACAAATGCTTGCCGACATGACCGGACGACCGGTAGCTTTTGATTTCCGCTCCGACGATTTGATGAACGGCGGCGAGGCCGCGCCGCTGGCCCCCGTTCATAACCGTCATCTGGCCGAAAGCCTGAAACGCCGGGGCATTTACCCGGTCGTCTTTTGCAACGGCGGCAATACCGGAAACATTACGATTGCTTATCAAAAACACGTTGTGGGATGGGACACCGGCCCGTTTAACCATTTGGTTGACACCCTCACCCGCACCGAAAAAAACGAAGCCTGTGATTTCAACGGCAAATACGGCCGCCGCGGCAAAATCAGCTTTTCTCTGCTAAAAGAACTGTTTGAACAGGCGGTCCGCACCCAAAAGGGCGAAAATTTTCTGCTCAAAAATCCGCCCAAATCTTCCGATCCGGCCTGGTACCAAATCCTCCCGTCCCTGAGCGACGCAAAACGTCCCTTTGAGGACCGCATTCGTACCGCCGAATTTTTCAGCGCCTATATTTTTGCTTACACGCTGCGTTTTTCGCCAATCAAAACGCCGGATTATTTTCTGCTTTTCGGCGGCGGCTGGAACAATCCCCTCATAACCGGAGATTTTCAAAAACTGCTTCACGGACAAAGCGAAGTCCTGCCGGAACATTTTGAAATTTTTGAAAGAATCAAAAATCCCCGGGCCAAGATCGAATGGGCCGATAACTATGGCTACAGCGGTCGATACATGGAAGCGCGCATTTTTGCCGACATGGCCGGATGCCTGCTTAACCGTGAACCTTTCTCGTTTCCGGAAACAACCGGCTGCCGCACCCCGACCGTCGGCGGAATATTGGTCCGCCCGGGCGAAGGGAACCGGCAACTTTGGTCCCGAGCTGCCAAAGGCTGGCAAACAGCCTGAAACTCATCAAAAAAACCGCCCCTTCGGAGCGGTTTTTCAAATTTATTTCTTCTTCGCCTTTTCTGCCGGAAGCTCCGAAGTACAATGCGGACATCTGACCGCCGGCACCGGAATTTCGCTGCAGCAATACGGACATATTTTTGTTTTCGGCTCACTTTTAGCTTCATCTGCAGCGGCCTTCTTATCCATTTTTGCCTGCAATTCGTTAATCCCCTTAATCAGAATAAACACGGCAAAAGCCACGATTGCAAAGCTGATAACCGCATTCACGAACAAGCCAATATTCAATGTCACCGCTCCGGCATTCTGAGCTGCAGACAGAGAGGCATACGGCGGCGGCGTAACACCGCTTTTCAACACCAAAAACAAATTTGTAAAATCGACCTTGCCAAGCAGCAAACCGATAGGCGGCATGATAATATCCTTAACCAGTGAATCCACAATCTTGCCGAAAGCCGCGCCGATAATAATACCGACCGCCATGTCGATGACATTGCCGCGCATTGCAAATTTTTTAAATTCCGCCGCAAAATTTTTAAACATTTCCGTCTCCGTAAAAAAAAGAGGCATTTTAAGACCGAACATTATAAAAAATGACGCAATCTTAAAATG
>CASFLC010000027.1 GCA_949295475.1 uncultured Pseudomonadota bacterium | reverse complement strand
CAGCAGTAAAACCTTTTGACGGCAAGACTTAAATCTTTGGTCTATTGAACTTTTTCCGGAATATTTTTGCCCCTGATTTGCAGAAAAATCTTTTCGCCTGTAAGCCTTGATTTTTAAGGCCTTTTTTAGACATTTTTTTTTGTAGAGCCACGAGGGATTGACATCGCCTGCAGAATAGTATATATTCATTAATGTGGTGTATTCAATGTGTCTGAGTCTTTTTCTTTACGACTTTGTCATTTTTCGTGCACCCGTATTATTGCAGGCTTTGGCTTATAACTGATTCGAGGTGCCCTATGAAATATGCTCGTCTTATGTCAGTATCCGCATTATCGGCAGCGATAATGGCGTTTTCATCATCGGTTCTGGCTATGGATCTGGTTCATAGCATTGCCCCGGACAGTTTTTACACACATACACACGCAACATACACACCTATCCCAGGGCCTGCACCTCTTTTTGCAGAATTAGAAAAAAGTTATCAAACCGCCGGCGTCTGTTTTATCGGTTTCGGGGACTGCGGCGGCAACACCGACTTCGGCAGAAGCGACGAAGGCTTTACTCTCCCTGATTGCGCTTCCATCGGGTATCCTTTAACCTCATGCACGCCTCCCGGTTATCCCGACAAGTTTTGTCCTTATGACAGCAATCATTTTGCATCATGCCGACAGGACAAGCCTAAGGCTTGTACCGACGCAGGATTTGTCAGCGGCTGCGGTCAGGGCGAAATCCTTGACCCGGACGGTCTCTGCCCTTATGACGCCGCTTACGGCGAATGCGTCTGTGACCCCTGCTCCGGTTATGATTACACTTATGAAGAAGCAACCGAAAAAGGTTATGAAGTTGACGGCGCCGCATGTGACAGTTGCGGTACAAAAAAATACAAACGACGCAACGCAAGTTGTCCGGGATATCTGGTTTGCGACTGCGGGCCGGAAATCGGCTCTTCCAGCTGCCAGAGCGGAACGCTTGAACTCTTTGCAACCTGTAAGGAATGTTGCGCCAACAAATGTACGCTGGACAAATGTCCGGACGGCGCCATCTGCACTTTGGAAGACTGTTCGGGCAAATATTGCGCGACGGGCTGCGCAACCGGCCTGGCCGACGCTCAAAATTACTGGTGCGACGGCGCTTTGTGGTACTGGCTTCCGCAGCCGGCAAGCTGCCAGACAACGGAGAATTAATCAGAGAACTGAGGAGAAAGACTATGTTTAATCCAGAAAAGAAAATCGGCGCGAGCCTGCTGGTTATGGGGCTGATGCTGAATGTGAACGAAGCTTTTGCACAGACGACGCCGACCTGCGTCAAGGCGCCGACCTGCGAAGAACTCGGCTATGACAAAGTTGCTTCCGACTGCGGCGAACTCGCCAAGCTCCGCTGTCCCTTCGACCCCGACAAATATTTCTGCACCGCTTATACGGACATGAACGGAAGCAAGCTTGCCGAAATCGGCGACTTTGTGTATGTTGACGCGATATCGGCGGAACCGATTTCGGGACGTATTCCGGTCGGCATTGTTTATGACAAGAGCGGCAAGATGATGTCTATTGCCCAGTTTACAGGACAAACCGCTGACCAATGCAACAGTTATACAACGGACGGCACGGCCGGTTGGAAACTGGCCGCCATTGAAGACATGGGGCTGATTAAATCCAATGTGACAAAAATCAATTCACAACTCGCCAAACTTCCAAATGTGCCACAGATTGAAACTAATCGTGGAGACTATACAAGTCGTTTATGGAAAACCAGTAACGGCACCTCTGCCTGTATGGTAAAAGGTGTTGCTATTAATGCAGAGACCAGCGCTGGATGCGATAGAAGTGTCGATGGTACTGATCATTTTGACCAATACTCACACGCACTCTGTATACGAACTTTCAGTGCCGGCGGGGCGGGTAAAGATCCGACAACCACTCCGACAACTTATAAAGTCGGTGACGTTTATACCAATGATGAGGGCGTGGCTATCGGTACCGTCTTTGAAATTGACAGCGGCGGTACACACGGCCGGATTTTGTCCCGATCTTCACGCACCGGTACGCAAGCCCAAGCCATCGAATACTGCGACAGCCTTAACGCATCCACCGGTCTTACCTGGAGTCTGCCAACATTGAATCAGATGGTTACGGTTTGCAATAATAAAATTTCCGGCTTTGCCGAGGATGTTGAATATTGGACGGGTACTAGCAATCAGAGCTTTAAAGCAATTACTGAATTATGCTCTAATTTTGGTAGCAATCAAACACCAACATCCAACTTATCCTACTTCTGTGCCACCTCTTTCTAAGCCGGAAAGCCATAGCCCTCTCTCTCGAGAGGGCTTTTTAACATTTAATCTTTCAAGGTCAATTTACCGTTGCTGAGTTTGGCCGTACCGCCAACCGGAATGGTCAGAAGCGGCGTGCTGTGGCCGAAGTCGACATTGGCCAAAATCGGCAAATTCTTCAATTCACGCTTGGTACCGAGAATAAACTCCAACTGTTCGCGGCTGATTTTGGAACCTTTCTGAAACCGGCCGATAACCAATCCCCTGACATTTGCAAAATCCGGCTGATAAATCAGCGCCTGCAAATTACGTTCGAATTGCAGCAAATCCGAACCTTCGGTATCTTCAACAAACAAGATCGTGTCTTTGACAAACGCCGGACGATATCCGGTGCCGAGCAGCAGATCAAAAGTTCCGAGATTTCCGCCGACAATCGTTCCCTCGGCTTCGCCGTTATGGATATTCCAATAACCCTCGTTTTTGATAAACTCGCGCTTTTCCTGATCAATAAACCACAAATCGTCGCTCCATTCCGCAGACGGCGTTACCTCGTTGACACCGCTACCCATCAGCATTTTGCGCATATTTTCCAACGTATAGTCAAAACCGTGCTTCATACCGAAAGAGCTGTAATGCGGCCCGGAATAAGTTTCCAACCCGGTCATCGCATAAATGCCGTTCAGCAGCGCGGTAATATCCGAAAAGCCGCAGAAAATTTTCGGATTGGCTTTAATCAGCTCATAATCCAGATACGGCAGCAGCTGATTCGAATTTGCGCCGCCGATAATCGTGAAAATTGCTTTCACGTTTTTGTCGGCAAAGGCCTCGTGAATATCGGCGATTCGGTCTTCAATCGGCGAAGAACCGGTCATATCCCAGTTTTCATCGGTCGTATTTTTGCCGAAACTGACTTTCAGCCCCAGCGCCGCAAAACGCTGCGCCGCAATCTCGCGGGAATCCTGTCCGATAATTTTGATACCGCGCGCCGGCGCAACCACTCTGATTTCATCACCGGCGGCCAATTTGGCCGGAACAATTTTCTGCATGCTAAAATCTCCTT
>CASFLC010000026.1 GCA_949295475.1 uncultured Pseudomonadota bacterium | reverse complement strand
TTATTGACTAGTTGCGTTTCACATGATAAAATTAAATAAATTATCTGTGAGACCTTGTGATGAAACCCGACGGAATAAACATCTTTGTACTTCAAATCGTTGCTGCAAGCGCCGCTTTTTTCGCGACATGTCCCGACGTTTGGGCCAAGACATGTTTTTTGCCGGATTGTTCTTATGCCTTTAATTCCAGGGACTATGACGTTTCCGGCCGTCCGGATTACCGACCTCCGGACGCGTCCCGTTCTTGTGAAGGATACGGTTTCCTGTCCGAACCGCCCGAGTTCTACACCTGCGACACAATCCTTCCCGATAACGTCAAACTCTGTTACAGAAACTGCGTGCCAGACCCCAACAAACTTTGTCCCTCTCTGGGCTATGAGAAGGTTTGCCCCGACGGATGGGCTCTGTCCGAAGAACGCTGTCCCTATGACGACGGTTTTGCAAAGTGCTGCAATCTCTGCAGGGATTATCCCCACGAGACCATTCCCGACGGATATGACGAAAGCGGCAGCTGTTCCGGGTGTGACGGCGTCAGATATCAGATTGTTCCCCACGACTGCCCGGACGAATTCGTGGAATGTGAATACGGGCCGGCCTTGGATGCTGAAATCTGCCAAAGCGGCGAAACCCTCAAATACAATTCATGCAAAAAATGCCTGTACGAGTGCGCATTGAGCAGCTGTCCGGAGAACACCCTGTGCAGTTACGAAGATTGTTCTGGGCTGTATTGCGCTATTGGCTGTGCGGAAGGCAGTTTTGACGAAGAAGCCTATTGGAGCGGCTTATAGAAAATAAGGAGAAGAGCGATGAGAAAGACGATAAAAACGGCAATAGCGGCGTTAATGCTGTACGGGACTGCCCTAACGCCGGCTCTGGCGCAGAACTGCACCAGCCCGACCAGATGCGATGAATTGGGTTACAAGAAATCGGCGGCGGATTGCGACGGCATGGAAAGTTTGGTCTGTCCGTTCGACAACAGCAAGTACTTTTGCGTGGGAGCCGGAGATTCTGCGGCAGGGGCTCAACCGGGAATGATTTTGTATTCGGACGGAACCGTATCATATAATTTTATTCAAAGTAAAACGCCAATCGGCGTTGTCGCTTATGTTGACGAAAATAGAAGATCGGCAATATCTTTGCGTGAAGCGCACTATGCTTGGAGCGAAGATGTTTATGATGTACCATGTTTACCTAATTTGAACTATAATACAGATGGTACTTCTCAAGCTCAATCTGATTTCAATGGTGCTGCCAATACACAATGTTTGATAAGCGATGGTCGATCATATCCTGCAGCTGAGTATTGTAATAGATATACAGCGGCGTTAAGTGGTTTGGGCAGCAGTGGCTGGTATCTTCCGGCAGGAGGGGAAATAGATTCTCTCCGTACTACTTTTGGAGCTATTAATGATGGGCTTCAGAAAGCATCGGGAATGCTGCTTGATATTGATCACGGATATTGGTCTTCGTCAGAGAATAAAGATAGTTATGTTTGGGGAATTTATCAATCATTTGACATTTTTGGTCCACTTGACAAAGACTATAGACGATACGTCCGGTGTTACCTTGCTTTTTAACAGATGGAAGCCCGTTCTGTCGTGAACGGGCTTTAAATTTACCTTAAACCTGACCGTGGCAATGTTTATATTTTTTGCCGCTGCCGCAAGGACAGGGATCGTTGCGGGCAACCTTGCCCCAGGTGGCCGGATTGTTGGGGTCAACCGCCCCCTTGTTATATTGGAACGGCGCGGCTTTTTCTTCCGCCGGAGCGCTACCGCCGCCCATGGCCGCCGGGCTTTCGTGAATCTCCTGCATATTGGTGTGACGCGGCGTTTGATTTTCTAACGTGTCGGCAGAATTGCTCTGAATGACCGTGCGCAGCAGGATAAAGGTTACCTTTTCACTCAGCTGATTTAACATGTCCGAAAACAGGTTGAACGCCTCTTTTTTATATTCGTTCAGAGGATCTTTTTGGCCATAGGCGCGCAAAACAATGGTATGGCGCATATAATCCAGCGTGGCGATATGGTCTTTCCACAGCGAATCCAGCTCCTGCAGCAAAACGGATTTTTCGACCAGACGGACAATTTCGGCCGGGACATTGCGGTTTTTCTCGGCAACCTGGGCTTCTACCGCTTCGGTTACTTTTTCCTCCAGCCTGTCAAAATCCATTTCCGGCTCTTTGACCCACTCTTCTATCGGCAGGACAATGCCGGTCATCCGCGCCAAATCCTGCTTGATGTCTTCAACCGGCCAGTCGCGCGGTGAAGAACCGTATTCAATATGGCGGGCAATCAACAGCTTGAGCTGCTCAGCGCGCATGTCGCGAATGGTTTCGGAGACATCATCGGTTTCCATAAGTTCTTTGCGCTGCTCATAAATCACTTTGCGCTGGTCGTTCATGACGTTGTCATATTTCAGCAGGTTTTTACGAATGTCAAAGTTGCGCTCTTCAACCTTCTGCTGAGCTTTTTCCAAGGCCTTGCTAATCCAGGGATGGACCAGTGCCTCGCCTTCCGGCAGGCCCAGACGCTGCAGCATGACGGACATTCGCTCGGAGCCGAAAATACGCATCAGGTCATCTTCCAGCGACAG
>CASFLC010000025.1 GCA_949295475.1 uncultured Pseudomonadota bacterium | reverse complement strand
TTGTCCAGAACCATGTCAATCAGGTCGGCATGAATAATGTCCTCGCTGCGCATCGGAAACCGGTTGGACATCTCCTGAATGATATAGTTGGCAACATTAGCTTTCATTATACATCTCCTTTATAATGAGCGATTTACCGATGTTAATATATTGTTAATAATTAGAAGTCAAAGGCCTATAAAACTAAAGTCTATGTTAATGAACGTCATTTCCGCTTGCATTTTTGCCGCGTTTTGTTTTCGAAAATCAGAGGCTTTTGTCCGGTCTTTTGCGCTCAAATTCGCGGCACAATTCCGATTCTATCGTATAATTTGTAATATTGTCGAGTTTGCGCTGTTCATTTTCCCGCGCCCTCTGAAATTCATCGATAATCGGCTGCAGTCTGGCCGTATAATATTTATAAAGCCGTTGAATGCCGTCGTTTATTTCCGCCTGTCCGTTGCCGGAAATTTTAACGGCGCGCACTTCGTTGATGGCGTTGCGGATTGTTTCGTCAATCAGCGGCAGAAAATATTCCAGTGTCAGAATGTTGATTCGCTGATGAACCTGTTCATGGCGGATAACCTGCGAGAACTTGCAGCTGTTTTGGTCAATTTCTTTGGATACATAAATCAGCGGATCATTATAACCGAATTTTATCTCAATTTCGCTGGGCAGCAGACAGGTATGATTCTGATCCAAAGTTTTAACGTAAATGTCCTTGATATGAATTTGATATTTGGGCGTCAGTGTTGCCAGCCCGACAACATAAAACCCTTTTTCGGCGCCGCCGGAAATCCGTTCGATTTCTCTTTGCGGAGTCGAGAGGTCATGTATCAGCAGGCCGTAAGAGGTCAGAAACGTAATTTTCGGCTTGGGGTTGATTGCGTCGCAGGAAACAAATTCGCCATAACTCCATGCCACGGCTTCTGCCGCCGACAGCCAGACAAAAAACAAAACCGAAAGCGCCGATTTTTTCATTTTCTTATCCGACTTATTCAAACTAAAATAAACCTATTATACATTTGTTAAAAATTATTTACTAATCTGCAAACAAACGGGAGAAAGAAGATGAGAAAAACAGCCGCCTTGTGCCTTTTTTGCAGCAGTTTGTTTTTCGGTTTGCCGGCCGCGGCGGAAGAGAGCGAAGAAGATGTTTCTCGCCGCTATCATGAGGCGGGCGTTGCCGATGCCAAAGAAATGTCGCGCAAGTTTGAAGAAAGCGTCAAGCCGCGCTATCAGCGGGCGTATGACAATTATCTTGCCGATCTTGAAATCATCAGGGTAACCGGGCGCGCCAACGATGACGAAAACCTGTATGACGATTTGCGCAAAATGAACAGCAACGATTTCTTTGTTTATTCTCAGTCTGAGCGCGGCATCAATTTGCATCGCGGCAATGCTTTTCGTTGATGTATTGACTCTGCTTTCCGGGCGCGCTAAAAAGAAGCAGCGTAAGTTTAGCAAGAGGTTGCCATGAGTGAAGCATATCCGATCTTGGAAGAGTTTTATCCGATTCTGATTGAAAATTATATCCGCTTTGAAACTGCGGTCCGGCTGATACGTTCCAAAGAAGCCGGAAGCGGGGAGGCGGTCGTCGCAAAATTCAAGATTGCGCCGGAATATTATAACCGGATAATCAATAACGAAATCAGCGCGCCGCTCATCGGTCTGAATTTGTCCTACGACGAAGCGTCATCGATTCTGACGGTCGAACCGACGCCGTATTTTCTGAATCTTTACGAAAACAAAATCATGTGCGACGTTGCGCTCAAACAGTCGGAAGATTGCAAGGTTCGCTACTCAAAATTCATCGAACCCGTCGACTGAAAACAATGCCGGAACGAAAAAAGCCCTGATAAAAATCAAGGCTTTTATTTTTTGGTAGGGGTAGTCAGACTTGAACTGACACGGCCAAAGGCCACAAGATTTTGAGTCTAGCGCGTCTACCAGTTCCGCCATACCCCCGTTGCTGCAAAAATAAATATATTATTTATCCGGCGGCGTCAATAGTTTTTTTACCAAAAAAAGCGTTATTATATCAATCATGAGAAATACGTTGCAAAAGGATTCGCATTTGTCCGGTACGGAAGAGGCGGCCAAAGAACTTTATCAGCGCGGAGAATATGCGCAGGCGCTTGCCCTGTGGCAAAAGCTGCTGCAAAAATCTCCCGGCCGTGCCGACTGGCTTGTCTGCTGCGGAAATTGTCTTGACGCGCTGGGCAATAAAAAAGCGGCGGGCGAATGTT
>CASFLC010000024.1 GCA_949295475.1 uncultured Pseudomonadota bacterium | reverse complement strand
GGGCCGTAGTCAACTTCACGAAAATCTTCAATTATCTGTACGGGGATATTAAGTCCGGCAGCTTCAACAGCCAGACGAGCCGTCTCCGTTGTTCGTTTCAGCGGAGCCGCAAAAACATGAACCGGCAGCAGGTTTACGGCTTTGAGATAGCGGCCGATATTGCTTCCCCGTTCGGTTTCAACCAAGGGCAAATCGGTTTTGCCGCCGACGCGCCGGGGCGTTTCTCCTTTGTTGAAAGTGTTGCCGTGGCGGGCGATAATGATTCTGGTGGTCATGGAATTCTCCTTATGTTTTAAAATTCTCCGTATTCGGCTAAAACCGCTTCGACTCGTGCAACATCTTCCGGCGAATCGACACCCGAGAGGGCCGCCATTTTTTGAAAATTGCGGTAGTCCACTTTGACGCAGCGAACGTTGATGCCGTTTTCTATCCAGCGGAGCTGCTCGAGACCTTCCAGTTTTTCATAGAATCCTTCGGGAAGTTTGGATATTTTATCCAAAATGTCCATGCGGTAGCCGTACAGGCCGATTTGGCGGTGTACCGGAGAAACGGGCATTGTTGCGCGGATTTTGTCTTCTTTGCGGATGGCGGGAATAATGTTTTTGGAGAAATAGAAGGCATCTCCGTTGCTGTTAAAAACAGCAGTTGTTCCGCTGAACGGCGTAGTTTTTTTATGTTCGCGCAGATTGTCCAGTTCTTCCCAGTTAAGGTTGACCACAGGAGTCACGGTTTCGACATGATTGTCTTTGTAATATTCGGCGATAACGGCTTCAATAAACCAAGTGGGGCAAAGCGGATTGTCGCCCTGAAGATTAACAACAAATTCGGGCGTTTGCGGCATTTTATGAGCCAATTCCACAATACGATCGGTTCCGGTCATGCAGTTTTCGGATGTCATCATGACATTGATGTTGTGACGGCCGCAAAAATCGACAATGCGTTGATCATCGGTTGCAACGCAGGCTTCGCAGCCGTCAAATTTTGAAGCCGCTTTAAGAGCGTTTTCCCAAACGCGAAGCAGCATTTCTTTGCCGGCGATTTTGGCGAGCGGTTTGCCCGGAAAGCGGGTCGATCCATAACGAGCGGGTATGCCTATCAGAGTTTTCATTAGATGCTCCTTGTTTTTGTTTTTTGAAATATGTGTCATGTTAGTTTATTTTTTGCCGAAAGACAAGAGCTTTGTAAATGACAAGATGGAAACCTGCCGTCAGACAAGGGTGTTTGAAAAATATTACGGTTGTTGCAGGAGAATTGGAAATGTAGAATTTTTTGCTTGCAAAATTATCGGTTTCGGCTTATTAAGAAGGCAATTACGGAGAGATGGCAGAGTGGTCGAATGCGGTTGACTCGAAATCAATTGTACTCTTTGCGGGGTACCTAGGGTTCGAATCCCTATCTCTCCGCCATTACTGAAACCCTTGCTCGGCAAGGGTTTCAGCGTTTTTAAAGCGCTTAGAGAACAGCCGATCACAGGGGATTTAAACTCTGGAAACGCTCTATGGTAAGCCGTTGTTTATGCATGATTTATGGTTTCTATCAGCCTTTACATACTTTGCCCAAATTAGCAAAGTCACTTCAGCGAGGTTATAATGGGTTGCTTTCAGGCGAAAGCAAATTAATATAGTTGGTGTAAGCGTAAGTCTGTCTCCATTTTTTCTCGGAGGTATTGGTAATTATTCCGAGCTTAATGAGACGGTTGATTGAACTGATAATCGTCGGACGGGCAAGCGTAATTTTCTTTTCAATCTCAGCAACGGTTAAAACCGGTTTTTGTTCAAATTGCTGCAAGATTTCTAAAGCTGAAGGCTGAGCACGTCCTAAATCCTGTAGCTTATTCTCATCTTCAGCAAAAAGTTTTTGGATTTTGAGAATCGTTTCTCTGGCATCATTAGAAGTTTCAATAATTCCCTCTAAAAAGAAATTAAACCAGCTTTCCCAATCGCCGTCATAACGAACATTGTTTAGATATTCGTAATATAATGAGCGGTTTTTCTTAAAGAACAGACTCAAATAAAGAAATGGCGACTTCAAAATTTCTTTTACGCATAAAAAGAATGTAATCAGCAACCGTCCTAATCGACCATTACCATCTAAAAAAGGGTGAATAGTTTCAAACTGCACATGAATCATAGCTGCTTTAAGCAACGTGGGGATATTATCATCTTCGTTCATAAAGATTTCCAATTGTCCTAAAACCTTCATCAGTTTATCCGGCGGACATGGAACGAATCTCGCATTACCCGGTCTGGTACCGCCAATCCAGTTTTGTGAAGAACGGAATTCTCCCGGTAGTTTGGTTTTACCGCGAGAGTTTTTGAGTAATATTGCGTGGATTTCTTTAATTAATCGCAGAGCCAGAGGAAAACCTGCGTTAATCCTCTCAATACCATAATTCAGAGCGGCAACATATGATGATACTTCTGAAGCATCAGCTACAGGGATTCCTTGTGTCTGCTGCGCTTCATATTTTAATAAATCATCCAAGGTAGATTGCGTTCCT
>CASFLC010000023.1 GCA_949295475.1 uncultured Pseudomonadota bacterium | reverse complement strand
TTAGGAAACCCCAGAATGAACAAGGCAATTTTACTAACCGCTTGTTTCTTCGGCATATTTGTTACAACTGGCTGCCGCGGCACCATTATGGAACCCGCGCCGGATAATTTTGTATGCGTCGATCCCAATACCTGTGCCGGAAATACTTATCAGACATCGGAATTTCAGTCTATCGAACCGAGTTCTGGAGAAAACGAATTTGTAGACTACACAAAAGTTGCTGCCGATTATCGTGAATACGGCGAACGCGCACCTCGCGATCAGAACATTACTCAAGCGGCAGCCGGCAACAACCTGTCCGCGGCTATTCCGCCAAGCATAGAAGATGAAGTCATTGATTATGAAGAAGAAATTAAAATGACTGAAGACAACGGGCAAAATGACGAAGCAGGCATGGCCGCCGGTGAAGATCCGGTTGAAGACTGGTTGGCAGAAGAAGGCAAAACACTTAAGGCGCTGCTGACGGAGTGGAGCGAAAGAGCCGGCTGGAGACTCATTTGGAACTCTAACAGAAATTATACGTTAACGGCGGGTGCCATGTTCCGCGGCCGTTTTGCCGACGTCAGTTCTGCCCTTATCAGAGCCTTTGCCCGTGCCAGACCAGCACCGATTGCCACATTTTATAAAGGAAACCGCGTCTTAGTTGTCGAGACCATGGAGGATGAGAATGCATATTAACAACTTAAAAAAATTCGGACTGGGGCTTGCTGTTGTCGTTTTTGCGGCATCATGTTCCCTGTCTACCAGCATGGACGCGACAATTGAGCGCGAAGTCGAAGCGACCATTGACCTGAAAGAAAAGGCTAAAATTCCTGATAAACCGGCAACTACCTACGTGGTTCGGGTTAAAAATGATATTTGGCTCGGCGATACCAGCGAAATTGAATATGACGGCGAACCGGTACCTGCTTATCTGGAAACCAAGGACGGCATTACGTTAATTTCCAACCGGCCAATTACACTATATGAAATCGGCGATATGATTAACAAAATTACATCGCTGAAAATTCGTTATGCGCCGCAGCTTGAGACCGACGTATTGAAAAACGCCGCACAAAACAAGCCGAATCCCAATACAATCGGCGCAGACTGGACCGAACCGACCAAAATGCTGGTTTCTTACCGCGGTCCGCTGAGCGGTTTGCTGGACGAAATATCTTCCCGTTTCGGCATTTGGTGGAAATATGAGAAAAAAGAAATTTATTTTTATAAGTATCAAACCAGGACTTTCGTTTTGTACAGCCTGCCCACAAAACCGTCTCTGTCGGTCAATGTCGGCGGTTCGTCAACGGACAGCGGCGGCGGCGGCAACTCGGCGCTTACGCTGACCAGCAGCGCGGAAATAGAATTGTGGGGTAATATCGAGAAGTCCATCAAATCGATGATTGACAAAGGAGCCCAGCTGTCGATGGATCCGGCCAACGGAACGATTTCAGTTACGGCGACGCCAAACGACATTGCAAAAGTTGCAAAATTTATTAATGAGCAAAATGCCCGCTTGTCACGACAGGTTGCTATCAGCGTCAAAGTCTTGCAAGTTAATATTGAAGACAGTGACCAATACGGATTAAACTTGTCTGCTGCTTTCAGTGACGGCAAAACGGAACTCGGTTTGGCTAGTGTTCCGGGTCTTGGCACGGATATTACCGAGAATTTAACT
>CASFLC010000022.1 GCA_949295475.1 uncultured Pseudomonadota bacterium | reverse complement strand
TCTGCAATGTCGTCAATGAAGTTTTTATGGAAAAAAACAGCGCCCTGCGGCATTATAAACTCCAGAACGAGGCCTTTAAGGCCGGACACATGGCTCTGACGGTCGTAGAGGAAAAATCCGGCGCGGCATACCAGAGCTTCTGCCTGCAAAAAGGGGCGGACATCGCCCGTAACGAAACCCGTGTGCTGCTGACGGAAGAACAGGCCCGGGCGGAAGTCAATGCGGCATATGTAATGAACGGCTGGGCGACGCTGGACACCACGACGGATATCGAACATTTGGCTCCCTGCACCTTTTCGGAACAGTTGGTCAAAGGAGTGGTCGGCGGCGATGCCAAAGGTGTTTTTCAGGGAAAAATTCACATCGCGCCGCATGCGGTAAAAACCGAAGGACGCCAGCTGCACAAAGCGTTGTTGCTGAGCGATACGGCGGAAATCGACGCCAAACCCGAATTGGAAATTTTTGCGGACGACGTCAAGTGTTCGCACGGCGCCGCCAGCGGCGAACTTGACGAGGAACAACTGTTTTATATGCAAAGCCGCGGTATCGGCAGAGAAGAAGCCAAACACCTGTTGATAGAAGCTTATCTCAATGATGTCGTCTCCAAAATAAGGGATGAAAATATCCGCCGGTGGATTACATCATATGCACATTCATCCGCAGGAGAATAAAAAATGTACGATGTTGAGGCCGTCAGAAGAGATTTTCCGGTTTTGTCCCGGAGCATAAACGGCAAACCAAACACTTTTTTGGATTCGGGGGCTTCTGCGCAAAAACCGCAGCAGGTCATAGACCGCATCATGGAAATTTACACCCGCGAATATTCCAATGTTCATCGCGGATCATATCTGCTGAGTGAGGAGATAACATCGGAGTACGAGGCTGCGCGGAAAAAAGTGCAGAAATTTTTGAATGCCGAAAGCGAGCGCGAAGTCGTCTTCACCCGCAATGCCACGGAGTCGATTAATCTGGTGGCGTCAACCTGGGGGCGCAAGTTTCTGACCAGAATTGACGAAGTGCTGATTTCGGAAGCCGAGCATCATGCCAATCTGGTCCCCTGGCAAATGCTGCGCGATGAAATCGGATTTGAACTGAAAATTTTTAAGATAAACGATGACGGCAGTTTCAATTGGGATGAATACCGGCGCTGTCTCGGCGGCAAAACCAAACTGGTTGCCGTCACCGGCATGTCAAATGTGTTGGGAACGATTTTCCCTCTGAAAGAAATGATACGGGCCGCGCATGATGTCGGTGCCAAAGTTTTGGTGGACGCCTGTCAATACGTTGTGCATCAGAAAACCGACGTGCAGGATTTGGATTGCGATTTTTTGGCTTTTTCGGGACATAAAACCTACGGTCCGACCGGTATCGGCGTTTTATACGGCAAAGCCGGAATTTTAGCGGCCATGCCGCCGTATCAGTTTGGCGGAGATATGGTTGACGTTGTCACCTATCAGACGACGACGTTTGATGAGCCGCCGGCAAGGTTTGAAGCCGGAACGCCGGCAATTGTTCAGGCCATCGGTCTGGGAAAGGCTTTGGATTACATGCAAAATCTCGGTATGGAAAACATTACCGCTCATGAAAACGAATTGGTTGATTACATGCACTCCCGTTTGTCCGAAGTTAAAGGGGCGCATGAAGTCGGCACGGCGCCGGGCAAGGGCGGCGTGTTTTCAATAGCCGTCGACGGAATACATCCGCAGGATTTGGCTTTTATTCTGGATAAGGAAGGAGTAGCCGTTCGTGTCGGACACCACTGCGCCGCGCCGTTGGTTCGTCGCATGGGGTACGAGTCGCTGACCCGGGCCAGTTTCGGCCTGTATACCAATCATGTGGATATCGACCGTTTTATTGAAGCTCTGCTCAAAGCCAAAACTTTTTTTGCGGCGCATTGACAAGTCTCCTGAATGGTTTATAACAGCACCGGAATTTATACAGAGGAGTAGTGTTTCGTGTCGCAATACTGGTGGGTGGCGGCGCTGGGCTGCAGCGTGCTGACGTCGTTGTATATATACGTCAATCAGATTTTCAGGCTTCCCGGCGCAATGATGATGGTTTACCGAGGATTCGGACAGGTTGTCCTGCTGCTGCCGTTTGCTTTTTTGTTTGAGCCGGTAGACAACTGGCAGTTTTATGCATTGTGTACGTTGCAGGGGTTTTTGATAGCCTTTGACGACAATCGTCTTCTGCGTTCGTCCAAGGCGTTTGGTGCGGAGATAACCGGCGCCGTTCAACCGCTGTCACTGGGCTTGATTTTTGTCTTGTGGTTGGTTATCCGTCCCCAGCAGTTCTTTGAATTGACGGCGGACATCAGGCGTTTTTTGCTGGTTGTCGCCTGTCTGGCCGGGATAGCTTTTTCGATTTTGGGACTCAATAAAATCAAAGCCAGCCGCAAAGCTTTTCAATATTTGCTGCCGGTGCTGTTTGTGATCTCTCTCAATGATGTTGTCAACAAAGAAAGCATGCATTTCGGTGCGGCAAATCTGCCGTCGGCAATTTTTTATTACATTTTAATAACCGCGGCGGTATCCGGCGGGGCAAATTTTTGTTCTTTTTTGCGCCGTCACCGGCCGAAAGATCTTATAAACGGAAAAAATCTGCGGTGCGGAACAGTGTTTGTCTTTCTGGGCGCTTTATTGATTGTGGCCAAGAATCTGGCCATGTATCTGACGCCCAATCCGGCGTACGTTTCGGCGTTGATTTTCTTGTATCCGTTATGGATAATCTTTGCCAATGCCTTGTATTTAAGGCTGAAAGGGTGTAAAGATTATCCCGGGGTCAATTTCAAAATAGTTGCTGTTTTGCTGACTTCCGTTATCGGGTTGGTTTTGGTGCATTAGAGGCAGAAATGAGTGAAGATGAGATTATAAATGCCAACGAAGCGCAGCTTTTGGGTGCGTTGGGACTGGCGGACGGACAGCCGCTGCAGGATTACGTTGCCTATGCCGGAAAAAGTTTGCCGGAGGGAAAGACGGACTTTGCCTCGCGTGAAGAAATTATTTCTGCCCTTAAAACCGTTTCTGACCCCGAAATTATGATAAACATTTGGGATTTGGGGCTGGTTTATAAAGTCGAAACCAAAAGCAACGGCGATGTTTATATTGAAATGACTGTCACCGCACCGACCTGCCCGGTTGCCGGCGTTTTGCCGCAGCAGGCTGCCGATGCGGTCGCTGCCCTGGACGGTGTCGGCGTGGTTGAAGTCAAAATTGTCTGGGAACCGGCCTGGAGCTTCGAAAACATGAGTGAGGAAGCCAAAGCCATGTTTGAATTGTTCTGAAACAAAATTTTTGTTGCTTTCCGTTCTAAAACGTGTATCTTCATCTCCGATACTAAATTATTGAGATATGGATACACTGTTTTTGCGCCAAATGGCCTACCCTCACGAAAAAGTTCCTTTGTGGGGAATTACTGCGGCGGAGGTTGAACAGTCTTTTTTCAAAGGCAATGTTCCCCGTATTTTGCTTCCTGACGTTGACTATACCGGCAAACCTTTGATAGCCGTTGTCCTTGCGCAGGATTTGCATCCGGACCGCAGTAAGGAAGATTACACGGTCTTTCCCGATTATGTGGATGCCCTTGTTGCGGCGGGCGGCGCTCCGGTGTTTATTGTTTATGACTATGTTTATGAGCAGCTTCGGCTGACGCGTCCGGACGGAATACTTCTGATCGGCGGCAATTTCCGCCTGATAAAGAAGCATCCCAACGCGCCGTATGAACGTCGTCCCCGTACTTATGTAAGCATGATAAAATACGCCATGCAGAACAATCTGCCCACTTTTTCCATTTGCGGCGGAATGCAGATGCTGGGTGTTTATAAGGGGGCGGGAGTGAATACCGGGTTGAATGACAAACTGGACGAGGCATGCAGCCACCGCCAAAAACCATATATTCTGTCCCATGATGTCTGTCTGGCGCCAAACAGCCTGATACGCAAAATTGCCGGACAGGATAAAATAGCGGTAAACAGCTGCCATAACACGGCATTGACGGATGGTTTCCGGAATGACGTTAGAGTCACCGGAAGAGCCCCCGACGGTACGATTGAGGTCATAGAATTTGAACATCCATGGAGCGACTTTGTCTTGTCGGTTCAATGGCATCCCGAACGTCTGGTAAAGATTGGTGATGAGAATGCCAAAAAATTGTTTGCCGCATTTATAGATGCCGCAAACAAGTATCATCAAAAAATTGTCGGCTGATTTTATTCAGCCGGCATTTTTTTATGGACACTGAACGCTTTCGGTGTTACATCATAAAAACAGGTTTCAGACGGATAAAGCCCATGAATATTGAAGAGTTAATTGAAAATTTTGAATTTTTGGACGGTTGGGAAGATAAATATCGCTACATCATTGATTTGGGAGAAAAACTTCCGCCGCTGGATGTCAAATTTCATACGGACGAATGGAAGGTTCGCGGCTGTCAGTCGCAGGTGTGGCTGGTTCCGTCCAAGCGCCCGGATGGTTCGCTTCATTTTGAAGGAGACAGCGATGCGATGATTGTCAAAGGGCTGATCGCGATTGTCCTGATGATGTACTCGGATAAATCCCCGGCAGAAATTAAAGCGGTCGCGGTAGACGATATTTTTGCAAAACTGGGATTAAGCGAACACTTGAGTCCCAGCCGGCGCAACGGGCTGATTGCCATGACCGAAAAAATCCGCGCTTATGCCGGCATCCTCTGAACAAAGGAATTCTTTGCATGAACATCCACGAATATCAGGCAAAAAAAATTCTCAGCCGCTACGGCATTAAAATTCCCAAAGGCGGTGTGGCATATACGCCGCACGAGGCCAAACGGGTCGCTTTCCGCAGCACGCTTCGCGGCCCGTGGATGCTCAAGGCGCAAATCCAGTCCGGTGCCCGCAACAAGGGGTATTTTCTGGAGAAAAAAGCCGGCAAAGGCGGCGGTATCCGTCTGATTAAAAGCCGGCGCGACATCGTAACGGAAGCGGAAAAAATGCTCGGTTCGACGCTGGTAACCGTTCAAACCGGCCCCAAAGGCAAGCTGGTTGGGCGTTTATATGTCGAAGCGTTTACAAAAGTCAACGGCATTTTTTACGCGGGATTGGCCATTGACCGCCTCAATGCGGCATTAACGCTGCTGGTGGCCGAGGTGGTCAATTACGATATTTCGGAACTTGCGGTCCGGCATCCGGAACGGATTCTCAAGATACCGCTTGATCTTGAGGGAGAAACCACGCCCGAGCAGGTGCGTCAGGTTATGGATTTTTTGAAGCTTCCGCCGCGCTGCGCCAAAAATCTCGAAGTTTTTATCAACGGGCTGCACCGGGCGTTTATAGACAATGACGCGGTTATGATTGAGATTAACCCGGCCGGTGTTACCAAGGGCGGAGAGATTGTTGCGCTGGACGCCAAAATTTCGTTTGATGACAACGCGCTTTACCGACATCAGGAAATTTTGCGGCTTAAGGATGATTACGAGGCTTCCGAGAGGGAGCTGCAGGCTGCCAAATACCGTTTTAATTATAGTGAATTTGACGGTTCCGTCGGCCTTATCGTCAACGGCGACGGAATAGCTTTGGCCGCAATGGATTTGCTGCGCGGCAAAGGCATCGGCACCGCTTGTTTTTTGAATGTTAAAGGCGGCGTTGACAAAGATAAGATCGCCTCGGGCATTAAAATCATCATGACCAATCCGCGGGTAGAGGGAATTTTGATTAATATTCTGGGCGGCTTTTTACGTTGTAATCTGATTGCCGACGGCATTATTTCGGCGGCGTCGGAAGTTGGTTTGAATGTGCCGCTGATTGTGCGCTTTGAAGGGACAAACAAAGACGAAGCTCGTGAAATTCTCGAAAAATCCAAACTGCCGATTATTATGGCCGAAACGATGGAGGATGCTGTCAACAAACTGTCAGATGCGGTTGAGGAGAACGAGTAAATGTCGATTTTAGTCAACAAAAAAACCAGAGTTGTCTGTCAGGGAATTACCGGAACACAGGCAACGTTTCACATCCGCCGGTCGCTGGATTACGGAACCAACGTTGTCAGCGGTGTCACGCCGGGAAAAGGCGGGGAGGTGCATTTAGGGCTTCCGGTGTTTAATACGGTCAAAGAGGCAAAAGCCGAAACCGGCGCCAATGCCAGCGTGATGTATGTGCCGGCGCCGTACGTCAAATCGGCTGTACAAGAAGCAGTGGAAGCCGAGCTTGATTTGTCGGTCTGCATTGCGGACGGAGTCCCGGTTAAAGACATGTTGGAAATCAAAGCCATGCTCAAAGGAGCCAAAACCAAGTTTATCGGTCCGAACACCCCGGGAATTATCACGCCCGGCCAGGCGCGTCTGGGTATTTTCCCCGAAAACATTCATACCCCCGGAAAAGTCGGCATTATTTCCCGTTCGTCCACGCTGACCTATGAGGCGGTTATTGAAACCACCCGCGCCGGAGAAGGACAGTCGACCGTCATCGGTTTGGGCGATGATATGCTGATAGGCATTGATTTTGTGGAAGCGGTGCGGCAGTTTCAGGATGATGACGAAACCCGGGCCATTATCATGATAGGCCAGGCCGGCGGTACGTTTGAAGAAGAGGCTGCCCGCTATTATCAGCGGCTGGAGCGCAAAAAGCCGTTAATCGGATTCGTTGCCGGCAATGCTGTTCCGTTCGGACATAAAATGGGCTATGCCGGAGATATCATGACCAACGGACATGTTTCCGCTCAGGATAAAAAAGACGCCATGGCCGCGGCAGGTATTACCGTTGTTGAAAAAATCAACGACATTCATAAAGAACTTTCCAAAATTTTTGCACTGTCCTGATGTCTGAGATATGGAAACAGCTGTTAAACGTTTTTTTGCCGCCTCGCTGCCTGAAATGCGGACAGATTGTGGAAAACGGCGCGGCTTTGTGTCCTGATTGTTTTAATGAGGTGCGTTTTATCTCGGCGCCGTATTGCCAATGTTGCGGCCGGCCGTTTGAAAATGCAGAAACCAATACGGGCATGCTGTGCGGAGATTGTTTGCAAAAACGCCGAAAACTGCTGCGTATGAGCCGGGCGGCTTTTGTATATAATGACGTTTCCAAACCGCTGGTGATTAATCTGAAATTCCACGACAAAACGGAAAACGCCGGCGCTTTGGCGCAAATGATGTATGCCGCCGGTCATGATATCTGGCAGGCGTCGGCGGATTTGATAATTCCGGTACCGCTGCATTACCTGCGTTTGATAAAGCGCCGATATAATCAGGCCGGGCTTTTGGCCGGATATGTCAGCCGTTACAGCGGCATTCCCGTCAATTACGATGTTTTGTGCCGTTGCCGTCACACCCGGCCGCAGGTTGAATTTTCCGGTCATGCCCGGATAAAAAACGTCAAGAACGCCTTTGCCGTCAGACACCCCGAAAAAGTCAAAGGAAAAAGAATTGTGCTGGTGGATGACGTTATGACAACCGGTTCCACGTTGCGGGAATGTGCCGTGGTTTTAAAAAAGGCCGGAGCCAAATCGGTTGACACCCTGACCGCCGCTCGCGTAATCTGAAAAAGAACCGCAGTCGGATACGGACATAATTTGCCTTCCGTTCAGCTTCTGCTGGTGACTTTTTTGTTGCAAAATCATTTTCATCTTATATCATAATTCTGTCGTCTGGAGAGCGGACGGCGGAGTGTGACAGCTCCAACATAAGTAAAAGAACAACTCCTGTTTGGGGAGCCGGGGGAATAAGCATGTCTTCATGACGAAGAACCCGGACTGTTCTTATGTTCAGTTGTCAACTCCCCGCTTCGTTGTTGTAACGAAGCGGTTTTGTTTTAATCGAAACAAATTAAGGAGTTACAAAATGTCAAACAACAAAGCAATGAAGGACTTGTCCCGCGGCGGCCGCCGGTTGGGACAGCAGCTTCACGACCTGAGAATATTCAATCAGTTAAGTATTGAGGAAGTCCACGTCAAAACCGGCATACCCACCTGGTGGATAGACGCGATAGAACTCGGCAACCGCGAACTGAGACTGGAACATCTTTATGTTCTGGCCAAGTTGTATAACCGGAAGGTGGTTATTTCTTTGGAAGACCGAGAATAAATTAAAGAGGCCGGAAAAATCTCCGGCCTCTTTCGTAATAGGCGGATTATTTCAGACAATTTTTAACGGCGTCAACCACTTCATCGACCGTAATGCCGAAATATTTATACAATTCTTCGACTGGTCCCGAAGCGCCGAAACCGTCCATGCCGATAATATCGCCGTTTAAGCCGACGTATTTTTCCCAGCCGAATTTGGAAGCGGCTTCCACCGCCACCCGGGGACAATTGCCCAAAACCTGCTCCTGATAATCGGGCGTCTGCGCATCGAAAAGTTCGGTGCAGGGCATGGAAACAACGGCTGTTTCAATTCCTTCTTCTTTCAGCTTGTTCATGGCGTCTACCGCCAGAGAAACTTCCGAACCGGTAGCGATAATCGTCGCCTGGCGCTTGTCTGCATTTCCGGCGATAACATAACCGCCTTTGGCTGTCAGATTTTCTTTGGCGGACGTCCTCAGCAGCGGCAGTCCCTGACGAGTTAAGGCCAGCAGGCTGGGTTTGTTGTCGGTTTCAAGAGCCGTTTGCCAAGCCTCGGCGGTCTCCACCACGTCGCAGGGACGGAAGGTCAGAATATTCGGCATGCAGCGGTAAGAGGCCAGATGTTCAATTGGCTGATGCGTCGGACCGTCCTCTCCGACACCGATGGAATCATGCGTCAGCACATAAATAACGCGGATTCCCATAAGTGCGGCCAAACGCATCGACGGGCGCATATAGTCCGAAAAAACAAAAAACGTGCCGCCGAACGGAATAATGCCGCCGTGCAGGGCCAGACCGTTCATGATGGCGCCCATGGCATGCTCACGAATGCCGTACATAATGTTATTGCCGTTATAGTCGTCTTTGGTGACGGTTTTTGAAACCTTGGTCAGAGTCAGGTTGGAGGCCGCCAAATCCGCCGACCCGCCGACAATTTGCGGAATATGCGGAACAATAGCTTCCAGACACATCTGCGAGGCTTTGCGAGTGGCAACTTTGGTCTTTTCGGCAATTGCCGTTTCTTTAAGCGCATTCAGTTCTTTATCCCAGCCGGCGGGAAGTCTTCCTTTGATAATGTTACAAAAGTCGGAGCCTTTGCTTTGAGCGCGTTTTTCCCATTCCGAATAGGCCTGTTCGCTGCGAGCCCCCGCCATCCGCCAGGCATTCAGCACTTCTGCCGGAACTTCAAACGGCGGATAATTCCAGTCCAGAGCCTGTCTCATGGCTGCCAGTTCTTCCGCGCCCAACGGAGAACCGTGACATTTTGATGTGCCGCATTTGGTTGGAGCGCCAAACCCGATTTTGGTTTTGCAGGCGATCAAAACCGGACAATCGGAAGCCCGTGCCTTTTGAATAGCCTGGCGGATGGCGTCGTAATCATGACCGTCAATCTCCAGCGTATTCCAACCCACGGCCTGAAAACGCTTAATCTGATCGGTTGAATTGGCATCGGTAACATGACCGTCAATGGTGATATTGTTGTTGTCCCAAAAAACAACCAGTTTGTTTAATTTCCAATGACCGGCCAGCGAAATCGCTTCTTCCGAAATCCCTTCCATCAGACAGCCGTCCCCGGCAATTACATAGGTATAATGGTTGCAAACATCTTCGCCGTATTTGGCGGCCAAAATCCTTTCGGCCAAAGCCATGCCGACGGCGGAACTGATACCCTGTCCCAGCGGCCCGGTTGTCATGTCTATGCCTTCCAGATGCCCGTATTCCGGATGACCGGCGGTTTTGGTGCCGAGCTGCCGGAAATTTTTAATATCTTCGAGCGTAATGTCTTCATAACCCATAAGGTACAGCAGCGAATAATGCAGCATGGAACCGTGCCCTGCCGACAAAACAAATCGGTCGCGGTCGAACCAGCGCGGATGTTGGGGACTGAGCTTGATGAATTCAGAAAAAAGAACTGTGGCGACATCGGCCATTCCCAGCGGCATGCCGGGATGTCCCGATTTGGATTTTTCGATTGCATCCGCAGACAAAAAGCGGATAGCGTTAGCCATTTTGGATTCTGAATTTTTGTTCATAAAACTTCTCCTGATTATTTTTTTAGCTAAAGGCTGCATGAACTGCAGGAAGATTTTTTCGGCCGCTGCTCAATAATAATCGGCTGATTGTATCCTTCTTCAATATAAACCGTTCTCTCTATAATTTCCGGTTCGTTTTTTCCGGTCTCATCCGGCAGGGAAGAAGGTTCAAAATCAAAAGCCCTCTGATTATAATTATATTCCGCGCGGGTCAGGTCAATGCCCAGATAAATTGTAAAATTTTCATATCCCTCATACGGTACCCGAACCTTGGCGGGAGGACCGCTGAATTGCTTGTCCGCTTCATTTTCGGCAATCTCAACCGAGGCGCCGTAGCTTTTTCTGCCCAAAAAAGCGGGAGGCCCTTCCGCCGGATCGGTATAAAAACTAAAATCAACTCTGGTAACGTCCGAAGAGTGCAGGCGCTTAATCCTGAAATGCGGCGTAACTACCGCTACCCGGCGCCGGATATGGCTGACATTATAACAAAAGACGTCATATCCGGTAAGCTCAATGGCGAATTCATCGCGGTAATTGACCAGCTGAACGAGTTTGCTCCTGTCTTTGACGATGGAAACCGGCGGACAAGTACCGTTTTCCCCATTGTACATGCCGGAAGAAGAACAGGCCCCGCAAAACAAAATCAGAAATAAATACCAATATTTTTTATGCATTTGACATCCTCTGCCCGTTACTATAACAGACTCTAAGCATTTGTAAATACGGCAGCCAGTTCGCTGTGATTAGAATAAACAAACTGGTCGACCATGGTTGTCTCCTCCAGCCGGTATCCGCCCGAAATAAGGATTCCCGCATCCCGGATAAAACTTTGCGGATTACAGGAAATTGCAATAATTTTGCGAGGGCGTTTCAGTCTGTCTGCAGTGGCCAGTTCAAGGCACTGGGCAGCGGCGCCGGCACGCGGCGGATCAAACAGAACAACGTCAAAAGCCTCAAGTTCCCCGGCGGTAAAAGGCGATTTGAACAGGTTTTTTTCTACGACCGAAATATTGGGAATCATATTGCGGCGGATGGTCTCGTTAAACCCTTTCAGCAAAGTCGGGGAAGAATCCGCGGCAGTGATTTTATTTGCTTTGTCGGCGGCCAAAACGTAAGAAAAAGTCCCCACACCGCAAAACAAGTCGGCAATCCGCCCGCGGTCATTGCCCAGATAATGCAGAACCAGAGTGGTCAGGGCCGCTTCGCCTTCCCGTGACGGTTGCAAAAACGTTCCCGCGGGAATATAAACCTCAAAGCCCCCGATTCGGATATAAGGTTTGCTTTTTTCCATCAGCGGTTCGGCAAAGCTGTCAGGCTTTTTTCGATGAGAGAGACGGATGATGTCCGGCATCTGCGACGCCGTTTCAAACAATGCCATTCTGTGCTCCAGTTCAAGCTCGGCGTCAATTTCCAAAACGACGTCAATACCGCCGTCGGTTTCGCAAATCCGGACATCGCCGGATGATAAAAACGATGTTGTCGCTTTTTTGCCTTTGCGAAGATGCAGCGGCTCGGCGCACAGAACTTCAAGCAGCCGGCGGACATCGCCCAGCGCGGCGTTAAGCCGCGGCGTCAGCAGGGGGCAGGTGTCAATATCGGCAAGTTCCGCGCTGTGAAAGCGGTTAAATCCGAGTGTCAGGCGGCCTTTGGCGTAACGAAAAGCCAAACTGGCGCGGCGCCGGGTGCCGTCGTTCGCAAAAACCGGGGCGCCGAGGCGAAAATCCGCCTGCGGAATTTGCCGCATAAGCGTTTTAAAAGCTTCGGCTTTTCGTTTGCGGTAATCCGAAAGCTCCAGGTGGCGCAGGACGCAGCCGCCGCAGATTCCGGTCAGACGGCAGACCATGGTTATTCCCCTTTTTCGCCGGTTTGGCGGGGCTGTTCGATAAAGGTCTGCTCATCAGTTATCCGGCTGGTTTCGATTCCGTCCAGCAGCGAGATTTCGGCATTGTTTTCTTTGTCAAAAACCGGATGATGATTTTGGCTTTCGTCCCGGCGTTCGTTTAACCCCTGCTGCTCAAATTCCTGCAGGTCTTTGCGGGTAAAAACTTCGACGCGGTTGCGGCCGTTTTGCTTTGCCCGGTAAAGGGCTTCGTCCGCCGTTTTGATTAAGGTGTCGATGTTATCGGAAATATCGGAAGACGAAACGCCGACGGAAACCGTAAATTTTACGGGTTGTCCTTCATCCGAATAGACCACGGCCTGACTGATGCTTTCGCGCAGGCGGTCGGCCACCCGTTCGGCTTGTTCCGCGGCAATTGCCGGCAAAAAGATGACAAACTCCTCACCGCCGTAACGGGCGACGATATCCTTGTCGCGCAAGGCCCGTTCAGCCGTGTTGCCGAGTTCGATTAAGACTTTGTCTCCCACCTTGTGTCCGTATGTGTCGTTGACTTTTTTGAACAAGTCGGCATCCAGCATCAAAACGCTGTACGGCGCGTTGTCGCCTTTGGCTTTCAGAATGAGACGGCTGACTTCGTCTTCAAAATACCGCCGGTTATACAGGGAGGTCAGCGGATCGCGGGTTGCCTGGTTTTTGAGCAAGGCTTCGCGGTTTTTGCGGGAGGTGATATCCTGAAAAGCGGTGTAAAGCGCCAGATTGTAATTATAATCAATAATGTTGGCAGAGGCCAGAAGCCAAAACGGCGTTTCGGAAATCGGCGTTTTGACCAGAACTTCAAAATCGTGAACTTCACGCTCCTGCTCCAGCCGTTCGTTCAGTAATCGTCGGTTGTCCGTATCGGCAAAAAAATCTTTCAGATGATATCGTTCCAATTCTCCGGGATTAATGCCGAAAAGCTTAACAGCGTTATTGTTGGCCAAAATGATTTTGTCGTCGCCCAGCTGCGAAATGATAATCGGAAACGGCGAGGATTTGATAATGTCTTCCACCCGTTGATTGTAAGCTTCTACCTGTTTTTCGGTTTCCCCCAGTTTTCGGACTACAAAATCGCTGCGGATAATGATAAAGGCCATCGACATCAGCACATAATACAATGACGGAATCAAAATAAAACCAAAATTGAAGTCAAACAATTTGACCGCCCACAGCAGTGCGATAACGCTGTTCAGCGCGGCCGCCAGCATATAGCCGCCGTTGTTGGGTTCCGACAGTTTTGACCAAAAACCGATGGACACATAAACGAACCCGGCCAACGGAAAAATTAAACGCATGTTGTTGACCATGGCGCCGTCGGGAATAACAAAAACAAACGCGCCGATAGCCGCCAATCCGAGCAGGCTGATGGTCAGCACCACCGGCATCGGCGAAAAATTTCGGAGCAGCAGTTTGCTGGCGGCCAGTGCCATAAAAATCATTCCGACCAGATGCAGCAGGAGTTCCATAAAGATATAAACGGTGACTTCATTTCCGGCGGCATAAGCTTCGGCAGCCTGAACAGCCACGCCTTCGGCGCAGAATTCAAGCGTCAGGCCGATAAACAACAACCATGCCGTGCCGAAGAATTTTTCGGCGCTTCCCGCATAAAAGCAGGAAACCAGCAGCAAACCCAGAGAAACCAGCGTCACCAGAAACATGTAATCGTTTGTAAAAACTTCGGGATTTCCCATGATAACTCCTTGCAAAAAGCCAAATCTGCCATAACTTTAACGGAAGATTATTAAAATAAACTAAAATTAATTTACATTTTGAAAAAAATAGATGATTATTTAACTGTTATAAGGTAGCCTGTTGCTACAGACGGAATATTCAGGGGAAAGAACATGGATTACGGGACGCCGGAACATTTTAGTTATAAATTGGAGCTTAAGTTGGACAAGCTGCCGGCCAGAATTTCGGATCGCACAAACTGGAGTTTCCTGCTGCCGGGAATTATTTTCGGAGTTTTACTGTTTTTGCTTGGCGGTTACGAGCTGTTTAACGGGTTTAGGGATATGGAGGGCGGTCTGAACGAATTGGCAGTTTTCGGTTCGGCCGAATATAAACCTTTGGTGCCCCCGGTCTTTTTTGATGTCGTCTTTATGGCGGTCGGCCTCGGAATGATAGCGGCCAGCATAGCCTCGTACATCCGTTATAAAAAAATTATTTTTGACGGCAAAACGGTTTTTATCGGTTGGCGCAAGGTCAGCGGCAAAAAAATCATTGTCCGCGAAAACATCAAAAATTATACCGGCGTGCGGTTTCGGATAGAGTTTTATCAGCTCGGCTTTTTGAGCAAAAACAGATATATCATAGAGCTTT
>CASFLC010000021.1 GCA_949295475.1 uncultured Pseudomonadota bacterium | reverse complement strand
TCACCCGCCAAATCAAGCCTGAACGCGTCCACGCCGCAAATATCGGCAAAAAACATCATGCTGTCCCGTATGATGCGGCCACCCTGCTCCGTGTTGGGATTGAAACCGTTTTTGCAGCCGGTGGTATTCACAAAACTGCGATGGCGGTCGGCGTGAGCGCGATAATACGCTTCACCGTCAAACCCTTTGTAAGAGAGCAGAAAAGCGTCTTTTCCGAATTCTCCGGTATGGTTAAACACCATATCCAGACTGACTTCTATTCCGGCCTCGTGCAAATGGTTGACAACGTCAAGAAAATCATAAATCGAGCCGTATCGAGGATCTATCGCATGATGATTGACGGGATTATATCCCCACTGATCCAGCAATCCCTTTTCGTCTTCAAGCTGCCAGTCTCCCATAGTCGGCGTCAGCGGCATCAGCTCCAACTGATTATAGCTCATTGCCTGAAAATAAGGCACCAACCGGCTGACGGCCGGCAACCTGCCTCTTTCATACATAGAAATATCCGGATGATATCGAGTGAAATTGTCTACATGAAACTCGTAAATATGGTTGTTTTCCCATTTTATCCGGGGCTTGCGATACAAAAAAGGAAAACGCCGCTCCAAATCGCCGCGATTTAAAAAACGGACAATTCCTTTGGGCGCCACAAAAGAAGAATCGACAAAATTATCGCTGCTAAGCACTTCCTTCTCGTAATTGCTCAGCCGGTACAAACTGCGCGTCAATTCTAAAGCATACGGATCTATCAGCAATTTGGACGGATTAAAAAACCTGAGTTTGTCCGGATTATATTCGCCGTGCGTGCGATAGCCGTATTTGCGCCCCTCCATGTTCTCCGAAAAGTCGGCATGCCAGCATCCTTCGTCATCTAACACCATGGCAACGCGATGCTCGTATATTTCATCATCTGAAAAAAGGCAAAGTTCGACTTTTTCTGCCTTGGGGGCATAGACGCTAAAACAGGTTTGGCCTTGTCGGAGTTTGACTCCCTGAAAATTATTTTTTGTCATTTTTTGTTGCTTCCCCTTGTCTGATGATATAAAATTTTATTCAGGGAAGCAATAAAAAATTACGAATTATCTTGATTTAACAGGCTTAACAGGCGGGTAAAATCATTAATATACGTGATGCCGGGAGTTCCCTTATCCTCAATTCCCCAAATCGGCCGTCCTATGCGAATCGCCCGGGCATTGGCGGCTAAGGCACAATCGCTGTCCTGTTTGCTGTCGCCAATCATCCATACCGTCTGCGGCGTAATCTCGGAAGGTTTCATAACGCCGTCCAGCGTATAGAAAATCTGTTCGGGGTAAGGTTTGTCTCTCGGCGCTTCATGACCGCATACAACTTTGGCAAAAATCTTCTTATCATACAGCAGCGGCAGCTCGGCATCCATCAACAGGCGGTCTTTGTTGCTCATGACAAAAACAGGCAACCCGCGGGTTCTAAAAAAATCCAAAACCTTGTCCGCGTCCGGAAATTTTGAAATTAATTCATCGACATGTCCCAGATACAATTCCCTGTAGCGGGCATAGGCTTTCTCGGCCAGTTCCTCTCCGAAAATGTAAGGGAAATTATCCCGAAAAGAAAGGTCCGGATGACGGCGCTTTTTGGAAATATCCCAGTTTGGCATATAATATTCCGCCAAGACACGGTTTACCACGGCCAGCAGGACCGGACGGCTGTTGGCCAGCGTATTGTCCCAATCAAAGATAACGCAATGAAGTTTTCCCAATTTGAAATCCGTCATGAGTCCCTCCGTTTTTAACAAACCGATATATAGTATACTCCTGTTTTGAACTTCTGCCAACAAAATTTAATCTTTTTGATACAAATATTACAGCCTGTGGCGCTGCCACCGCTCACGCCGTGCGTGCGGCTCGCCACTTCTGTCCAGAGGATTTAATTGATTATTGACATGTTGTTTTAGCTTTGCTATAATAGAAGATAGAGAAGCGGTTTCAACAGCAAAGGACGAGAGCCATGAGAAAGCCGGTATTTAAGTTTATTCTGTTTTGTTTAACTTTAAGCGGCTTCTTATGGCCGGACTTTGCTTCTTGCACAACACCAACACACACATCTTTGGAACCGTCTTCTCTGATTTCCGGTGACGGATATCAATTGGCCAAAACCTGGTTCCTGCCGGACTGGCAAAGCGACACCCGCTCTTATAATACCCGTTCGGGCAGTGATGACGAAGGCGGCGGGGATATTGAGAAAACCTGCGAGACTTATGGTTTTGCCTCGCCGAAAGATTTTGATTTATCGTTATATAATTGCAGCGACTATGATTTAAAGCCTGTTTACGGTCTGGAATGTTACACCGGATGCGTCTGCAAATCCAAATTTCAATATGATGACGACAACTGCGATACCGCGGCCGGATATGTGTTGTCCGGTTCGTCCTGCGGCGGAAAGTATGAAAGCTGCGTCTGTTCCGGAGAATGTTGCTCGGATGATATGTGCGGCAGCAATCAGAGCTGCGTCAACAACGTCTGCGAAGACAATTGTGCCGCCCTGCCTTCCGGGTGGCAGGAACTTCCCTGCGCTGATGCCGATCTTCAGGCGGACGCCATGGACAACGAATGCGGCGGATATTATTACAAATGTTTAACCCCGCAGGAATATTGCGAAAATCAGGGATACGACAAAGAATCTTGTGACAACGGCGTCGTTCAGGATACCTGCG
>CASFLC010000020.1 GCA_949295475.1 uncultured Pseudomonadota bacterium | reverse complement strand
TTTTCTGAAACCAGGAGTTAAGAACTTTTAACGGCTGTTTGACAATTTTACCGCCGTCCTGCGTCTGAACGGAAGTTCCAGCATATACGACGCCTTCGCCGGATTTGCTCGGCGCATAAATATCCATGCCGTCGGCAAAACGGCTCTGAATGTTAGACATGGCTTTTTTGGCAAAAGGAACAATCTTGCGTTTTGTATAATCATTCATTTTGGCGGCGGTATTTTTTGTGCCGTGAATAAAAGCCTTTCCGAGTTTGGTCTGGCTGGCGTCATAAGCCAGAGCGCCGGCTGCAGCCAAAGTCACGCCGGCAGCGGCAACCTCGGCAAAAGCGGCTCCGCTTCCGACGGCGCCGGCAAAATAATGAGAGTTCGGCAGGGTAAAGCTGAATTCGCGGACTTTGTCAAATCCGACGGTTGCCGCTCCCGAAACGATGCCGATTGCAGCCACACCCAGTCTGGTCCCGGCAAAGTCAATAGCTTTTTCTTTTACCTTTTCTTTTGCGTTCTGAGCGGCACTATGGATTTTCTGCCAGATATTCTGTGATTCTTTATTCGGTTTTCCGCCGCAGCTGTATGTCGCCATGAGAATAAACTCCTTCAGTTATGTAAATCTTCATAATATTTACGATATCACTTTTGACAAATTTCGTCAATAATTTATTTGACTATAACCGATTCTACTTAAAGATTCATTAAAAGACATCAAAAAAAGCAGCTTTATCAGCCGCTTTTTTTATCATCGGGCAGAATTTAATCAAATTCCGGCCACTTAACCAGATGCTGCAGAAAGTTTTCGGCAAAATCGGCGCGTCGATTCTGATAATCCAGATAATAAGCGTGTTCCCATACGTCAATATTGAGCAAGGGTTTGATGCCTCGGGCAACCGGCGTGTCGCCGTTGGCCGTTTTGATGATTTTAAGTTTTCCGTCGTCAACGGCCAGCCAGCCCCAGCCGCTGCCGAATTGGGTAATTGCGACATTTTTGAACTCTTCTTTAAATTTTTCAAAGCTGCCGAAAGATTCTTTAATTTTTTCCGCAAGCCTGCCCTGCGGGATGCCGCCGCCGTTTGGCGTCATCGAGTTCCAAAACATTTCATGATTGTAAACCTGCCCGGCGTTGTTGAAAATTGCCTGATATTCTGTTTTGCCGTAGGTTTTCTGAATAATTTCTTCCAGCGGCAGATGTTCAAACCCGGTGCCGGCAATCAGTTTGTTAAGGGTTTCGACATAAGTTCTGTAATGCTTTCCGTAGTGAAATTCCAAAGTGCGGGCAGACATATATTCGCCCAGAGCGTCCGGGGCATAGGGCAGGGGTTTCATCTCAAACATGGCCTTCTCCTTTTAATCTTGTTGCTCGTGTTTTTTGATATAAGCATTGGTGCCGATTTCATCAAGCATCTTTTGCTCTTTGTCTTCAAGCTCTTTTTGAGCGGCCTTGCGTCGGCGTTCGTCAACGATTTCATAAGTTTTTTGCTCTTTGAAGAGGTCTGCGATGATATCTCTGATTTCTGCAATTTTCTGTTCGACGGCATGCAGACGGTTTAAGAGTTCTTCTTTCTTTTTCAGGTAGGTTTTGACATACAGGCCGAAATCGCCGATATTGGCGTTTTGTTTGGCAAAAGCTTTTTCTTTTTCAAAAGAATCATCCAGTTCTTTGATGGTCCGGTTCAAATGGTCTTCGATTTTTTGCTGCTCGACCAGTCTTTTGCGCTGCTCGTCAATCTGAAATTTTTGAATTCGGCCGAGAGTTTTCAAAGAATTTTTCAAGGGCGCCTCTCAGATTAACCGGCCGGCGTGTAGGGCTGCGCCAGTATTTTGCCCAAAAGGTCATAGCATTCTGGCAGTGTAAAACGTTCCTGCTTGCCTTGTGCCAGAAATTCTTCAATTTTTGGATAATAAAAAATAGCCTCATCCACTTCGCGGTTGGAGCCTTTTTTGTAAGCGCCGAGTCGGATAAGCTCGGCCATGTCCTCGTAGGCGGAAATATATTTGCGCGCTTTGGCCACCAGGGCGTATTCTTCTTTGGTGTCGCAGTCCGGCATGGTACGGGAAACGGAGCGCAGGATGTTAATTGCCGGATAACGGTTTCGTTCGGCAATGCTTCGGTCCAAAACAATATGCCCGTCTAAAATCGAGCGCACGGCATCGGCCACGGGCTCGTTATGATCGTCACCGTCCACCAACACCGTAAACAACCCGGTAATCGTGCCGTTTCCGGCGCCGGGACCGGCTCGCTCCAGCAGGCGGGGAAGTTCGGCAAACACACTCGGCGTATAGCCTTTCGAGGCAGGCGGTTCTCCCACGGATAGGGCAATTTCGCGTTGCGCCATGGCAAAACGGGTAATCGAGTCCATCATACAAAGTACGTCTTTGTTCTGATCGCGGAAAAACTCTGCCACGGCCATCGTCACATAAGCGGCTTGACGGCGGAGCAGGGGACTTTCGTCGGACGTCGCCAGCACCAGCACAGATTTGGCCAGGCCTTCTTCTCCCAGTACGTCTTCCACAAATTCCTTGGCCTCGCGCCCGCGTTCCCCGATAAGCCCTATCACCGACACGTCGGAGTCGGTTTGCCGTGCCATC
>CASFLC010000019.1 GCA_949295475.1 uncultured Pseudomonadota bacterium | reverse complement strand
TATACAACTTGGCCAGAAGATAGAGATGTTCCAATTTCAGCTGACGGTTGCCGAGTTCTATCGCGTCTATCCACCAGGTGGGTATGCCGGTTTTGACATGGACTTCGTCAATGGTCAGTTGGCGGGATATCCGCAGGTCATGAAGCTGCTGCGCCAGTGTGCGGCGGGCTTCCGACAGATTTTTCATTGCACTTTTGTTTGACATTTTGTAACTCCTTATTTGTTTTATTAAAACAAAACCGCCTTGACTAAAAGTTAAGGCGGGGAGTTGACAACTGCTACAGTGACAGTCTGCCTTATTCGACATACGAATATGCTTATATCGGCAGCTCCCCAAATGAGGAGTTGTTATTTTACTGTAAGGAGCTGTCACACTCCGTCATCCGCTCACCGGACGACGGGAGTATGATAATAAATCAAGGCGATTTTGCAACAAAAAATTTATCCGCAGACGAAAACCCGTCAAGGTTTGATGATGAAAAGCGTAATTTCTGATGGTGCCAGCAGACGCATACTCGGACCCCAGGTTCCGGCCCCGTTGCTGACATAAACATCTATGCCGTTGATTTTATACATGCCGGACAAATACGGGCTGGCCCTCTTAACCAGAAAATGAAACGGGAAAATCTGTCCGCCGTGCGTATGTCCGGACAAAATCAGATTATAATTATATCCGGTTAAATTATCGGCAACCTCGGCATTATGCGACAATAAAATCTTAAATTTATCCCTGTCAACGCCTTTTAACGCGCGTTCAAAATCAATCCGGAACGTTTCATGCGCGCTGGCCGTATGCAAATCAGGAATTCCCGAAACAAAAATGTTGGTATTGCCAATCCTCATGCCGCGATTGAACAATGTTTGAAAACCAAGCTGTTTGGACTTGTAACTCCACGAGTTAATCCCGTGATAAAATTCGTGATTGCCGATTGAATAATAGATGCCGTAAGGCGCGCTCAGCCCGATCAGCGTATCAAGCTGATTTTCTATTTTGACGGTATTATCGTCAATAATATCTCCGGTCAGAAAAATAATGTCCGGATTAAGAGCGTTTATCTGATAGACCAGATGCTGCACTTTGGACACCGGCGTCAAACGCGTAATATGCAAATCCGTCAGCTGGACAATTCTGATTTCGCGCTCAACCAACGACGAGTGAATCGTAATGGTTTTAACCTCGGGAGCTTTGGTGCCTTCATATAAGGCATAACCGGTAATGCCGACGGCCAAAAACAACACGATGGCATTGGCCCGTCCCAAAACACTGATGTTTTTGGGATTAATCGACCAAATATCCATGTTTACCAATCGCGACAATCCATAAATCGCATACCAAACGACATCGCGCACCAACAGCAGAGAAAACAAAATAAAAACAAAGCCGAACATCGTGAAACCGACATAGCTTATGATATTAAATTCCGTGCTGTCGGTTTGAATGAGCATGCGCAAAAGACCGATAATCGCCGGAGCAAACCAGGAAACGGTTATCAATACGGAAATTACCGCTTTGAAAAACGGTTTCAGCGAACTGTATCCGACCAGCGTTTTAATGGTGATGACCGTACAAGCTAACGGAACAATCAATGCGGCAACGTAAAAAAACAATTTTATCTCCGGTCCAGAACAGTTGCATTATTTGTTCGCTTCCGGCACTAAAGCGCGGCAGCTTCCACAGCGGCTTTGCGACGGGTGCGAACTGGTTTGCCTCCTGCCGGAGCTGCGGCAGGCGCAGCGGCATCGGCTTCGGAAGCGCTGATTTCAATAATTTTAAATTCCCTTTTGGCAGGGGGCGTTTCAGGCTGAAGCGCTTCCGCCGGAATCTCGGTATTTTCCGGAAGAGCGGCCTCTTCTTTTATGACGGCAGAAACTTCAGCGGCAGCAGCATTATTTTCATTTTCGCGGTTGAACTGCAGGCGTTGATTCTTTTTTTCGTTAATTTCGGTTACGATTTTGCGGTAATGTTCGGCATATTGGCGAAAAACTTCCGCTTCGACATAATTGCCGTTGCCATGTGCCTCTTTGGCAAGTTCATTATATCTTTTTATCAAATCCAGAGCCGTTCCGCAGATTTTGCCGGCGCTGCTGATGCTGTCAAATTTGTAATTCAGCGAGTAAATCTGATTGTTGTAGTTATTGCTATTGTTGCGATATTTGTTATTTAACTTTTTCATACACACTTACCATAAAATTAGCTCCAGATTTTCCGAAGCCGGTTATTATCAAACTGATTAAAATTCAAATTTTGTTTTAGATGAAATAAATGGCGCAAAACAAAAATATAAACAAAGCCGCCGAAAACATCGTCATATTACATAATAATTCATTAAATGCAAATTATTTTTTTAAGATTACACATCTTTCAATGCCGCCGTAATCTTTGATTATCTGCAGCAGCTTAAAGCCGCGGATGCCGAAAATGCGTGCAACCTCGGCCGCCTGCCCAATTCCGGCCTCCAAAAAAACAAAGCCGTTGTCATTAAGCAGTTCCGGCGCCAACTCGGCTATCCGGCAATAGTCTTTCAAACCGTCGTCGCCGCCGTCCAGCGCAATCAGGGGATCGTACTCTTTAACTTCCGCCTGCAGACCGGAAATGTCTCCGGTCGGAATATAAGGCGGATTTGACACAATAACGTCAAATTTCTGCCCCAGACGTTCCGGCAGATTTTCTTCAAACCAGCTTCCGGTCAGAAGCCGCGCCCGGTCGTTGACCTTGAGCCGCAGGGCATTTTGTCCGGCAACTTCCAGTGCCTCGGCGGAAATATCTATGCCGCAGCCATTCAACGCAGGAAAATCCGCCAGTAATGACAGCAGAATACATCCCGAACCGACGCCTAAATCCAAAATATTGCCGATTTGATGCATTTCAATACATTCCGCCGCCGCTTCTACCAAAATTTCGGTTTCGGGACGGGGGGAAAGCACCGCGCCGTTGACGATAAAATCGTATTTATAAAAGCCCCTGTTGCCTAAAATCTTGTCTATCGGCTTGCGCTGCAACCGTTCGTCAAGCAATGTTTCAAATTCATGCAGACGGTCCATGCTCAAATCATGCGGATAAAACGGAACTTCTCCCGGCTCTATGCCCAAAACATGCGCCAGCAGAATTTTGACATCCTGACGGGGATTTTCTATTCCCGCGCTTTCCAGCCGGGTTGCCGTATTATTTAAAAAAGCTTCAATATTCGGATTCATTTTCCGCCATCTTTACAGAAACACACGTATAGCTGCCCTCTCTGTTTTGATTGTACAGAAAAAATCTTATTAATTGTTTAAGAACGGACGTTTTCTTCCTTTAAAATTTTAAGCGGTTCTTGTTTGCCTTCATCTTCGGTGTTTTCGTCCTTCATGCGGCGAACCCGCTCTAAACGAGACTCCATGCGCATCTGAAAGCTGTCGGCATCAAGCCCGAGCGCAGCCCTTTCAGACGGCGAGAGTCGTCCCTCGTTTTTATTGATGTTAAGCGTTTCTGTCATGACCACCCGCCTCCCCCGGTGTGTCTGAATATTATATCACGCCTGAGGTTTTAATGCAAGCAAAACCAGAGATTTAAGCTGTTCAAACGCTTTTTTTTCTATTTGGCGGACGCGCTCGCGGCTGATGTTAAAACGGCTGCCGATTTCTTCCAAAGTTACGGGGGTTTCGGTCAGCATTCTGTTTTTAATGATGTACTGAGACCGCTCATCAAGCTTGGTCAGACAGTCTTTGAGAATTTTAGCCTTATAACCGGCTTCCTGGCGGCGTGCCAGATTTTCCTCAATATTTTGACTTTTGTCGACCAAAAAATCTATCCGCTCATCTTCATCTTCGTCAGAAACAGCCACGTTCAGGGATTTGTCCCCGCCCAGACGCAGATTCATTTCTTTGACATCGGCTTCGTCGACTACAAGCTCTCCGGCTATGGCTTTGACTTCTTCCGGCGTCAATTCGCGGTTGTCGTACAAGCCCAAACGCGCTTTGATGCGGTTGAGATTGTAAAACAGTTTTTTCTGCGCGGCGCGGGTGCCTATTTTTACCAAGGACCAGGAACGCAGGATAAAGTCGTTAATCGCCGCTTTAATCCACCAGATGGCATAAGTGGCCAGACGGACATTTTTGCCCAAATCAAATTTTTTGACGGCCTGCATCAGTCCGATATTGGCTTCCGATATAATATCGGCAAGCGGCAATCCGTAATGGCGGTAAGTAAAGGCTATTTTGGCTGCCAGCCGCAGATGGGACGTGACCAGCACCTCCGCCGCGTGCATATTGCCGTTTTCCTGAAAATCTTTGACCAAGTCCGTTTCCTGTTTTTCGGTTAAAACCGGAAACTGTTTAATTTTCTCCAAATACCCGGCAAGGCTGTTTTCCGAGACCAATGCCGGAAGGTTGGAGGATGACCTGACAATAAGTTCAGAACCTGTACTCATATAAAAATTACGCCTCTTTTCAGTCAACACAATCGTGTTACAATGTAGGGATTTAAAACTTTCGTTTCAATACCTGACGAAGACAAATAGTATTCTTTTTTTCTGATTTTTGCAAGTATTCTTTAAAAAAAATTTTTATTATTGCGGATAGCTGAAACGCAAAGCTTCTGATGCCGCCTGATTTTGAAAATTGATAATATCCACGGTAATTTTTCCGTCTTCGGGATACATCAGCAGGTAAACGCTGTTTTCCGCCACTTTGTCCATCCCGCGGCACAGACGCAGCAAATTCTCCGGAATACGGTCGTTTATTTTAAGGGTAATAATGCGGTCTGCTACTTTGTAATTGGAAGACGGCTTAAAACTCCGGATATCCAGCGGCTCAAAATCGGAAATATTTTTGACGGTCAGCCGCTGCTTTCGATATTGATAGCTGTTGGCCGGCGGATTTTTTTGCTGAAAATCATCAACCCGCTTTTTCACCAAATTGATTAACTCCGAATCGTTGCACTTCGGGAATGCCGGCGAGGCATCCTGCGCCCGGCAGAGATCAGCCGAAAGACAGACTATCAACAGGGCAAGCAGGATGCGCATCCGTTTTCTCCTAAAAATTAATCGAATTCGGGGTTCTCGGGAAAGGAATCACGTCACGGATGTTGCCAATGCCGGTTACCAGCATCATCATCCGCTCAAATCCCAATCCGAAACCGGCGTGCGGAACAGAACCGTAACGACGCGAATCCAGATACCATTCATAATCGGCCTCATTCATGCCCAACTCTTTAATCCGTCTGAGCAGGACATCAAGCCGTTCTTCACGCTGGGAGCCGCCGATAAGTTCGCCGATGCCCGGTACCAGAACATCCATGGCGGCAACCGTGCGGCCGTCATCATTCAGCCGCATATAAAAAGCCTTAATCTCTTTGGGATAATCACGCACGATTACCGGCCGCTTGAAATGAACTTCTGCCAGATAGCGCTCGTGTTCGGTCTGCATGTCTATACCGAATTCCGGCGTATATTCAAATTTGTGTCCGGATTTTTTCATGATATCAATGGCTTCGGCATAGGTAATCCGGGCAAAGCCTTTTTCTACGATATTATGCAGTTTGTCAAACAGTCCCGGTTCCACAAACTTGTCAAACAATTCCAAATCTTCATGACTGTTTTTCAACAGATGACCGATACAAAACTTGACCATGTCTTCGGCCAAATCCATATCGTCGTGAATATCGGCAAACGCCATTTCAGGCTCAATCATCCAAAATTCTGCCGCGTGGCGGGTGGTATTGGAATTTTCGGCGCGGAACGTCGGACCAAAGGTATAAATATCGCCCAATCCCATCGCGTACATTTCGCCGTTAAGCTGCCCCGACACCGTCAAATGCGCCTCTTTGCCGAAAAAATCCTTGCCGTAATCGACTTTGCCGTCTTTGGTGTGCGGAATGTTATTCATATCAAGCGTGGTGACCCGGAACATTTCCCCGGCTCCCTCACAGTCCGACCCGGTAATCAGCGGCGTATGGACATAACGGAATCCGCGCTCATGAAAAAACTTGTGAATGGCAAACGACAATTCCGAGCGAATCCGAAACGCCGCTCCGTATTTATTGGTCCGCGGGCGTAAATGCGCAATCGTGCGCAAATATTCATCGGTATGTTTTTTCTTTTGCAGAGGATAATCTTCCGGCGCCATATCGTAAATCACAACCTCCGCCGCCGCGATCTCAAATTTTTGGTTGCCGCCCTGGGACCGGACCAGCGCTCCCCGGACTTCCAAAGACGAACCGGTGGTCAATTTTTTGACTTCCTCATAATTTTTCAGGTTATTATTGGCAATTACTTGAATATTTTTCAGACAGGAGCCGTCGTTTACTTCAATAAAAGAGAAATCTTTTGCATCGCGGCGGGTACGCACCCACCCTTTTATCAAAACCTCCTCGACAGGCTGTTCGGAGGCCAGCAATTTTACAATCTTTGTTCTTTGCAACATTTTTTATTCCTTAATCTGTTCTTTTTGCGGCTTTTATTGCCTCATAACCGAGTGGTAAATATATAATAAGAATCCTGACTTGTCCAGATTGACAATTGCGGTTATACATATTAAATCTTATTAATAAATAACATTTAAGGAGAAATTATATGAAAAAATCGCTTATGCTGCTGATGCTTCCTTTGGCTTTGACAGTAAGTGCCTGCACTTCGAGAATCGGCGCAGACGAGTATAACCTGAGCAGCGTCGGAACCGTTAATCAGGCGGCGCGCGGCACGGTTCTCAGCGTGCGGCAGGTTCAGATTCAAAATGAAAACGGCGCCGGATCGCTCATTGGTGCGGCTGCCGGCGGCGTGGCCGGGTCGCTCATCGGCGGTAGCGATACCGCACATATCCTCGGCGCTATCGGCGGCGCCACCGTCGGCGGAATTGCAGGAAACGCCGCTCAGGGCGCTTTGTCCAATCAGACGGGCTATCAATACGTTATTCAGCTTGACAGCGGACGGCTGGTTACCGTTACGCAGGGAACCGATGTTTTGCTGACGCCGGGGCAGAAGTGTATTGTTCTTTACGGCGATCAGGCCCGCGTTATTCCTTATAACGGTATCTGATCATCCGGCGTAAGAAATACACTGTTTTCTTTTCAACCAAACTTTGAAACATTTTTAAAAACCCGTTTTGAAAAAACGGGTTTTTAGTTGCGCGGAAAGTCTCGACAAATTTTATTATGGCGAACAATAACTTATGCTAAACGCCGCTGCGGACAAAGAGCCTTCCGCGGCCGGATTTTTTGCTTCAATAAACTTTACGCCGCAAGCGCCCCGATTATCGGGACGCTTTTTGGCAGAGGATTAGTCCCAACTATAATTGTAGTAAAAATTAACGCAGTAGTTTATATCCTTTAGAAAATCTCCATAACAGTCACCACCGTCTTCTTTTAGTTCCAAATGAATGTTTTCTCCCGCATGTATATATGGCGCTGACGGATTACAATATCCAAACTCATCGCTGCTCCCGAAATAGCCAATCTGAAAACCCGATTTTGAGGCAAACATTGAAGCGTCAGAAGCAGCTTCCCCGTTTTGGCAATCAATGTAAATCAAGTCATTACTTGGCGATACGGAGCCTATAGCATTGCTGTCTACAGAGCAGGTTAAAGTATCACTGTCGACATGATATATAATTGATACGTTAGCACATTTTTTAACGCATTCATTTCCGGATTTTGTATATCCCGAGTTGCAAGTCCAACCGGTTTTGATGGTGTAAGAACCTGAACAATCGGAACAGCTTTGGGTGGTGTACTGGGCATTGGCCGGCAAGCTTCCCGTATAAGTGTCATAACAAGTATGC
>CASFLC010000018.1 GCA_949295475.1 uncultured Pseudomonadota bacterium | reverse complement strand
GTTAAAACCGCTACGACATCAACGATAGAAAAATAGTATTTTTCTTTCTCATCATTCCAAATGACGCGGATATTATGGTCTTGGAATAATTTAATTGCGGTGCTTTGATTCATTTATAATTCCTCTATTAATTGTCTTGTTATTAATTTATACTGATAAAAAGGACTGTCAAAAATATTCTCTATTGTTCTTGGGGCTATTTCCTGTGTAATTTTAGTGTAATTATGTTTAAAAAAATGCATAAATTAAACGATTTTTGATTAACTTTATAGAACATCATATTTATATTTTATTTATTATTTTCAACAAATTAATAACAAAATTTACTTTTTGCCATTCTTTGAACATAAAACCGAAAATCCTTGTATCGGCGGTTCGATCCCGTCCCCGAGCACCATTTCAAACTCCTTGAAAACGTTAAGTTTCCGAGGGGTTTTGTTTTGCTTATTTTCCAGAGGTTTGTTATTTGGGCGAATTTAATAAAAATTTTTTACAACGTCAACGGCGCAAGGTTAAAAGGAATGACTTTTTGCAAATCATTCAATGACATTTCTACCTGATACCCGATTTTTCCGGCGCTGAAAATAATTGTCGGAAAATCTGCCGCCGTCTCGTCTATCGTGGTCGTAAAAAACTTTTTCATCCCTATCGGAGAGCAGCCGCCGTGGATATATCCGGTCAGAGGCAGAAGCTCTTTGCTTTTTAACATTTCGACAGATTTTTCACCCACGGCGGAAGCTGCTTTTTTCAAATCAAGCTCCGCCGCAACCGGTACCATAAACACATAATTTTTTTTGGACTTGCCGACCGTGACCAACGTTTTGAAAACCTGAGCCGGATTTTGATGCAAAACCGCGGCGACTTCTGTTCCGCTGAGCGCCGACGCAGCATCATAAGCATGCGCCTCGTAGCGTCCTTTATGCTGCTCAATAATCCTCATGACGTTGGTTTTGTATTCCATTTTTCCTCCTGACTTCAAAACGGATATTGAGGCAAATTTTCTCCTAAGTCAATTGTCTTCCCGGGTTTAATTTTTTTATTCTTGTTTTTTCTGAAAAAAATTTAATTTGTTAATCTTTTTTTTAATTTTGCGTGTAATTATAACAATGATTTTTTTTATTTAGGAGAACTACGCGATGTTTAACTTTAACGAAAACGATATTCAAAAAGCTGCTTATTACATTTGGAAAAACAACGGCTGCCCGGCCAACACCAGCGTTCAGGACTGGAATGCCGCCATTAACCAGTTGTCGGCCATGGCTGCCCTGAAGAACAACAACAAATCTGCTGTTCTTTCTTCCAAGAAAAATTCTTCTTCAAAATCTTCGTTGAAGACATCTGCTTGCAAGACGACTTCTGCCGCAAAAAAAAGCAGCAGCTTGAAGGCTGTAAGCACCAAAGCCAAAACTTCTTCCAAGAAGACTTTGAAAAAATCCAAATAAGTTTACTTAAGCACTAAAAAAAACATCCGCGGTTTTGCGGATGTTTTTTTGTTTGTTCAGCGATTTTCCCGGCTTTTAAACATTCCCACCATCTGCATGGTCAGTACGCTGCTTTTAACGCTGTGCCGTTCGGCTTCCTTGAAATTTTTATAAAGGCGGTATTCCGGCAAAAGTCCACGATAAACGGCGTCTGTTCCGGAAAGGATTTTTTTCATGTTATTCCGGGTTCTTTTAATATCCCAGTAAGCGCAAGCCTCACCTATAAATTTACCTTTCAAAGCAGGAAACCCTGCATGACTTTTTTGCAGGCGAGAGGCGTGATATTTACCAATGCTGCGTAAAAATTTCCGGTCTGTTTCGGTCATGTTTTTATCTTTTGCAAATCCGGCCAGTGCCTGTTCCAGCGTGTTCGGCGCCCGCCTTTCTTCTCCGTACAACGGCAAAATAAAATTGTCTGCAATGCCGCGATCAAGCCTGTCGGCAATTTTCTCCGCATCAATCTGGCGTCCCCGAAAATAACCGCCGACAAAATCCCGCAGCAGCTCAAAATCTTCCCGATGATACCGGCGCAAATCCTCCAGACAAAACTCTTGATATTCCCGTTCTTCCGATCTGGCCGCAACGGCCAGATCCTTTAATGCCATTTTTGAAAAAAAAGCGGCTTCAAATTTATCCAGTCCTTCGGGCATTTTTTTCAGTTCCCGAATAAACGAATTTGATACGGGAAGAGACAGGAAGTAATCTCCGCCGTCTTCCAGCTGCATCAGGTTGTCCTCGAAAGATTCAAACAAAACCTCTATTGTTTGCAAATCCGTTTCATCCATCGTTCCGCTTTTTTTTCTGATTTCATGCAGGTGGCGGAGCTCTATTCCCTCCTCATTCAGGTTCAGGCCGAGATATTTGCGCCCCGCTTTCATAGAAATAAGCATTTCCCCGGCAAAGTCGAGTAAATCTTCTTTCATCCGCGCCTCAAGTCCCTTCCACTCTTCCCCGTCATCAGTTTCTTCCGCCATACGGGCAAATTTTTCCTGCAGGGCGGCGGCAGCTTCGTCTTTGCAGAAAAGCCATGCCGTGGTCAGCCGAACCATATCGCGCCGCAGAGATTTGGAATATTTTGCTTCTTTTTCGTATTCCGCCCAATAATTTTTATCTTTACCGTCAACTGTTGCTGTATTCTGCAAAGGATAATTTTCCTCAGCCGCATTCAAAAAAGTTTTACTTTTTAAAAGTTGACCGATTTCAGGTTCTATTCCGGAAAGTTTTCTGGCAATTAATATCCTGTCTATTTCAGAACGGCTTCTGTTCTCGGGAAGTTCCGCCCAAACCTTTTGCAGATAGTGCTGCAGTCGTCTATTCATTTGCAGCTCGCTGCGGGAATTTCCGATAATTCTTTTTAGGGTTTGTTTAATGTGCCCGGGAAGCGCAATCTTCTCCAAATTTCTTCGGACACAGTGCAGCCGGCGCAAATTTTTTAACAAACTGCTGTCCATAAGCTCATCTGAAACCGGACGATTGATGCTTCCCAAATTTTTGCAAAGGGTAAACAACGCCATATTAATAACTTCAATATCCGCACTTTGAGAGAAAGCGTTCTCCAGGCAAAGGCTTTCCCATACCTGCCGTCTGACGTCAACATTCACAAGCTCTTCATAAAGCCTGCCGTCGGTCAGCTGCTCTTCCACGGCATTGCTCAAGCGTTGAAACTCCAGCGCAATCCGCAGACGATCGGCACCGACGGCAAAATCATCCGTCCCTTTTTGCGCAGATAAAGATTTTAAGGCCAAAGAAACATCTTCTTTCAGCCGGGATGAATCCGCCATAAAAGAAGCTGCCAACGAATTTCCTTGTCGTAACATATCAGCTGCCGCATTGATTTTTTGACTCAGCTCAAAAACATTTCCGGCTATGTCAAAAGGCGTCGTTCCCTGCTCTTTCAGAAGATCTATCCCGGCATTTGCCGTATAGTTCAGTTCTGCCGCCATGCTGACAATATCAGGATACATCCGGCTCAGAGATACGGAAAAAGCAGAAACCCGGGCTTGTTCTCTTCCGCTGATTTCTGCTGTTTTCCAAAATTTTGAAATACTGTTGACCGCACCACAAAAGATAACGGTTTCATTTATTTTTTCGTTATTCATTTCCGTTCTCCGCTGACAAAAACATAAACAAAATCTCCGTTTTTGTCAACAACAATCCGGAAAACGGCCGACTTAAGTTTTTAAGTCAACCAGCTGTTGCAGCATTTCGTTATTAACCGTAAAAGAATTAGCGTTAAGCGCGTAAGCCCGCTGCACCATCATCATGGTCGAAAATTCCGTTTCCACATCGACAGTTGAACTCTCCAATGCCTGCGGCACCAACGTTCCGCTGGCAGCGTAATAACTCTCTCCGGTATCTGCATTGGCCTCAAACAACGTGCCGTTATAAGGAGTTAAATTTTCAGGCGACGCAAAACCGACCACTGCCAATTTGGCAAAATTATAAGTGTCTCCGTTGGAATAATATGCTTTGACAATACCATCCTCATCAATGAAACTTTTGACAAAACTTCCGCTTTCGGCTCCATCCTGCTGCACATGCGTCACGCCAGTGCCGCCGGCATATTGCGTCATATTGGAAATGTCTAAATGAATATTGTTGCTGTCGCCGTCGTCCCAGGCAATCGCCACGTCAAGCACTTTAGGCTCAAGAAGCTGGCCGTCCGGACTGAACGTTACCTGCCCGACAGAACCGGTCGCGGTCCCCCCTTCCACACTGAATGACAAATCCCAGGTGTTTTGCAGTCCTTCCACTTTTTTGAACGTCATATGCAGGGTTTCGCCGTCATGGGTCTCTCCGTATATTGTCATGGCGTAGCTGCTGCTTTCGACATCCGTGGCCGGCACATTGGCGGTAATCGTCGCCTCAGTCGTTGGAATCGGCGGTATGCTGTCCGGATATTCAATCACGATATCCTGAGGATCCGCTCCGAAGACATCACCGCCATCCTGCGCCGGAAACCCCTGAACCTTTAAGCCGCCGGACGATATCAGATATGTTATGCCGTTTTCGGTTCGGGTGGCAAAATCACCGGCACGGGTATAAAATATGTCTCCGTACACATCTTCCAGCATAAAGAAAGCGTTGTCGTTACCGTTAATCGCCACATCATAGTTATTGCCCGTGGTTTGAATAACGCCCTGATTCAAAATGTTTGTGCGGTCATAGTAGCCGACACCGGTAATATCCGTCCGAGAAGATGTCAGACCGCTGTTTTGACTCTTGACGACCGGATTGCTGCCCAATAACGAATAAAACATCGTCTGATTGGCTTTGTATCCGACCGTGTTTATGTTGGCGATGTTTGTGCTTACCTGTGACAATGCATGCGACTGCGCATCCATGCCGGTGACACTCGGAATAAACATACTTAAAGCCATTGAATTTCTCCAATTTAAATAATCCTGTTTTTCTGTATGCAATTTTTGTGCCATTTATCAGGCAGCTTGCTACTTCTGTCCAGAGATGTTAATTGATTATTGACATTAACCTTTAATTTTGTTATAGTGAAAGATAGAGAAGCGGTTTCAACAGCAAAGGACGAGAGCCATGAGAAAGCCGGTATTTAAATTTATTCTGTTTTGTTTAACTTTAAGCGGCTTCTTATGGCCGGACTTTGCTTCTTGCACAACACCAACACACACATCTTCGGAACCGTCTTCTCTCATTTCCGGTGACGGATATCAATTGGCCAAAACCTGGTTCCTGCCGGACTGGCAAAGCGACACCCGCTCTTATAATACTGACGGCGGCAACAATGATAATGGCGGCGGGGATCCGTGGACAGACAACGAACCGGCAGACGGATGCTG
>CASFLC010000017.1 GCA_949295475.1 uncultured Pseudomonadota bacterium | reverse complement strand
CGCCGTCGCTGGCGATAAAAACAACGTCTCTTCCCGCAGAAAGCGCAAACTTCCCCGCCAGCAGGGCGTCATACCCCCCGGGGACAGATGCGACGGTGAAACCGCCTAATTTGTTGATATCTTCGAGCATCCGTTTATCTTAGTCATTTACATATTTGATAAAATATATACAATATGAGCGTGATAGCAAGAGTTTTTTGAGACAAGGAACAGTATGCGGCCGGAAGTTTTATATCCTCTGTTTGCCGATATTTCTTCTGTTAAAGGTATCGGCGAGCGCAGTTATAAGCTGGTTTGCAACCTGCTGGGCGGAAAGCGGGTTGCCGATTTGTTGTGGCATCTGCCCTCCTCTCTGGTCGATCGCCGTTACTCTCCCTGTATTCGTGACGCGCAACCCGGCAGAATTGCCACAATCAAAGTTCGCATTGTCGAACATCAGCCGCCGCGCACGTCCAAACAACCCTATAAAGTGTCGGTCGAAGATGACAGCGGACAGATGCTGTTGATTTTTTTCAAAGTTTATGCCGACTCCATTCAAAAAAATCTTCCCGTTGGAGAAGAACGGCTTGTCAGCGGCAAAACCGAGAGTTTTAACGGCATGCTGCAAATGTCGCATCCCGATTACATTATCAAGCCGTCCGAAGCCGACAAACTGCCTTTGATTGAAACGGTTTATCCCCTGACGGCCGGCATCAGCAATAAAATGCTCAACAAATGGATTAAACAGGCGCTGCAACGTGTTCCGAAACTGCCGGAATGGCTGAACGACGAATTTTTGCGGCGGCAGAACTGGGTAAGTTTTAATCAGGCGCTGCTTCGAGTTCATCATCCGCGGACGGCCGGCGACTTGCTGCCGACTGCTCCCGAGCGGATGCGGCTGGCTTATGACGAACTGCTGGCCAATCAACTGACGCTGGCCATCGCCCGGCAAAAGGTCAAAAAGCAGCCCGGAAGGGAAATTAAAGGCAACGGCCTTCTGCGCAAAAAAGTTCTGGAGCAGCTGCCGTTTCAGTTAACGGCGTCCCAGGAAAAAGTCTTAAAAGAGATTTTTGCCGATCAGGGCGCTCCTTTCCGCATGCTTCGCCTGTTGCAGGGAGATGTCGGATCCGGAAAGACCATCGTCGCTTTGATGACTATGCTTAATGCCGTTGAATGCGGCGCTCAGGCGGCAATTATGGCGCCTACGGAAATTCTTGCCAAGCAACATCTTGAAACCATGCAGCCGTTATGCGAGGGCGCAGGCATCCGGACCGCTCTTTTGACCGGACGCGTCAAAGGCAAAAACCGAAAGCAACTTTTAGATGAGCTTGCCGAAGGGAAAATAGATATTCTTATCGGCACGCATGCCCTGTTTCAGGAAGAAGTCGTTTTTAAGGATCTGGCCTGCGTCGTGGTTGACGAGCAGCACCGTTTCGGCGTGCATCAGCGCATGGGGCTTTCCAACAAAGGCATCCGGCCGGATATTCTGGTAATGACGGCGACTCCCATTCCGCGCACCTTGGTTCTGACCGTTTACGGAGATATGGAATATTCAAAGATAGACCAACCGCCGGCAGGCCGCAAACCGGTTGACACCCGTGTGCTTCCCGTCTCCAAAATAAATGACGTAGTCGCCGCCCTGCAGCGTAAAATCGCTTCCGGCTGCCGGGCCTACTGGGTTTGTCCGCTGGTGGAAGAATCTGAAAAAACGGATCTGGCCGCGGCGGAAGAACGTTTTGAAACACTGCGCAAAATCTTCGGCAACGATGTCGGGCTGGTTCACGGCAAAATGAAAGAAAAAGACAAAGATGAAGTCATGGAGCGCTTTAAATCCGGCGAGATTAAGCTGCTGGTTGCCACAACCGTTATTGAGGTCGGCGTTAACGTTCCCGAGGCAACGGTTATGGTTATTGAGCATGCCGAACGTTTCGGGCTGGCTCAGCTGCATCAGCTGCGCGGCCGCATCAAGCGCGGGTTTGAGGCTTCTTCCTGTATTTTAATGTATTCTTATCCTCTCAGCGATACCTCCCGCGAGCGTCTGAACATCATGCGGCAGACCGAAGACGGTTTTTTGATTGCCGAAAAAGATTTGGAGCTGCGCGGCGGCGGAGAAATTCTCGGTACCAGACAAAGCGGTTTTTGTGCGTTTAAACTTGCCGACATAGAGGCTCACAAAGATCTTCTGCATATTGCCAATCAGGATGCCAAGATGATTTTGGAACTTGATCCGGAACTGGCCTCGCCCCGCGGACAGGCCTTGCGCGTGCTGCTCTATTTGTTTGAACGCGACGATGCCGTTCGTACCTATTCCGCCTGACCCCAGGCAGCGCCTGGAGGCATAACCTAAGCGACTGCCGGCGAGCCGCCGGTGGCCCGGACGCCGGGAGCGATTATCTAAGCGGTTGTAGAGGGAATTTTACTTTTCTTTAAGTTGGGGTGTGTTGCAAGAATAATTTTTAAATCGGTGTAATACCATAGGTTTGATTTAAGCGCGGCCGACATATTATTTTTATGGTATATGATAAACAAAACAAAGCCCTGCCGTTGCAGGGCTTTTGGGTGTTTTTAGATTAAGGATACGGAGACTTCGTCTAAATCTCCGCGGAAGGTTGGGTCTATTTCTTCACAGGACTGCAGTGGGCTGCCGTCTCGGGAAAAAATTTTAACTTTTTGTCGGCTACATTGACGATATAGCCTTTTTTGGTGCCTTTTTTGGCCGGAACTGCCGTATGCACCTGACTGCGCCCCGACACGGAGTTGAAAAGGCTTACTTCACAGAAACCGGGAACGCCTAACAAAATGATTCCCCTTTTTTTGGCGTATTTTTCGAACTTTTCATTGATGTGTTCTTGTACGCCTGTTTTTTGTACTTTATTCATAAGCTTAAATTTTTTATGACCCGTCTCAGTCTTGTTATTTTCTGTCCGGATCGGTTAATAATTCTGTTAATTATATTTTTTCAATGGCGTTGTTTGTATCATGTTTTTTCAAAGCTGGCAAGTATAAAATGACAAAATATTAAAAATTTTTGACAAAATCAATTATTTCAAACGGTTATCCCATGGCTGTCAACACAATTCCGACTACCAACGGGATAGATAAATTATCATCCATGCCGATTTTATCTTCATAAATTTCAACCAGAGTCGCGGTCAGGCAAGCCACAACCGCCGCCATGCCGAAGGGATACAACGGATTGAATAAAACCGCCGTAAACAGCGCACTGCTCAAAAAAGCCACCGTTCCTTCCAATGTTTTTTCTTTATAAATTCTTTCTTTGCCAAAACTTTTGCCGACGAGGGCTGCCAGCGTATCGGAAATCAGCATAATCGTCATTGCCTGTGCGGCGATTGTTTTGGAAAACAGCACGGTGCTCAGTAATGCCGCCAGCAAAACATAAGCAGCACCGCTGATTTTAAAATATCGGCCACAGCACTCACGTCTCCTTAGAGCTTTAAAGAAAAGACGACCAAAACTTCTCCGGGCCCAATCATATTTTTTATAATTTGCATATTCCCAGACAATATCGCCAACAAACAACAAGCTAAACAAGCTTGCCGCGAAATCCGTTTCGGCAACGTAAATTACTCCCGGAATCCACAACGCACTGACGTGAAGGGCTTTTCGATATATTTCTTTTTTGAGGGATTTGTTAAAATCACTTCGGCAGTCCGGCTTTTTCAGACTTTTATAAAGCGGCGGCATCGGCAATATCCTTCGGATTTTTTTATTATTATAATTATTTTTGCCAAGCTTTCAAGGCTGCGGCCTTTTGTCTCAAATATTCAAAACCCCGGCTCTGTCGTCCGGGGTTTTGCAAAAATTAACTGATTTTTTTGGGCTTGCGGCTGCCGTCAACCAGCATTAAATCCGGTTTGGCCTGTTCGGCCGGTATCGGCGCGCCGTTACGCATGCAGCGGCCGTCAACATAAGCGCCGGGTTCTATGGCGATTGTATTATGAGTCGCGTCTCCGATGAGTTTGGCCGTTTTGGCCACAAACAGGCTGTCAACAGAAGCTTTGCCGTTTAACGTGCCGAATAACTGCAGGCTGTTTGCGGTGACAGACCCCGTTACGGAACCTTTAATGCCGATAATCAACTCATTGCAGCTGATGTCACCTTCAACAATACCGTCAATATGGACGACTCCTTCGCTGATGATATCACCGTTGATTTTGGTGTTGTCGCTGATGATTGTCGGCACAGAGGCGCCTTCCACATTGCTGCGCTCCAGACGGCGCGCCATTTTCAAAAAAATCAACTTTCTAAGTTTTTTCATGCTTCCCTCTCTTAAAGACTAACAACTCAGGACGCTTTGGCCTGAATAAACGGCAACGGATCTACCGGTTGGTTATTGTACAAAACCTCATAATGCAGATGCGGTCCGGTCGACCGTCCGGTATTGCCAACTTCGCCTATTGTATCATTTATTTTTAAATAATCACCTTTTTTTACATAGATTTTATGCATGTGCGCATATTTGGTCTGAAAACCGTTGCCGTGATCTATGACGACATAGTTGCCGTACCCCCGATTGCCGTGCACGGTTTTGGTGACTTTTCCCTCCGCCTGAACCTGAATTTTGTTTCCGGTGCGGCTGGCCAAATCTATCCCTTTGTGCCCGGCCGTTTTTTTGTTAAACGGATCGCTCCGCCAGCCAAACTTGGAACTGACCCAATAGCTCCAGACGGGCTTGCCCAGCGGAACCCCCTTGACAACCTCCCGGTAATATTCCAAATCATCCATTTTTTTATAAATGCCGGAAATTTTTTTGTTCATCTTTTTATCTTCCAGCTTGGAAACAGATGCCGGAATATACGGCCCGCCGAGATTTTTCTTTTTGCTGTTGGCCAGAGGGTTGAAATAAAGCCCCTTTTGACGCAGGGAAACATTAATCTTGCCGAAAGCGCTCTTTATCTTATCAATTTCCTTAGAGGCGATTTCTTCCACACGGTTAAAAACGTCCATCTCCGCTTCTTTTATGGCTTTGACGGTATCTTCCAGCTCCGACAACCGCTGCCGCAGCTCATCACGCTCCGAAATGGCTATATCGCGCTGCAGCAAAGCTTCGTTGAGGCTCATTTTTTTATTGAGAACCTCGTCGTCCACCCAATCGGTTTCTTCCGTAATTTGTTTGATTTTGTCTTCCACGACCATGGCCTGACGCTTGTATTTGTCAAGCTCTTTGCCGGCTTTGACATTCTTCTTGTCAAGCGAGGCCAAAACTTCGTCAATGTTCTTATGAATGGTTACAAAGTCGCTCATCAATTCAATATAGGCATCTCTGGTTTCGGTCAATTCCTGATTTTTATGAGAGATGATGCTGCCGGATTTGTGATATATATGATAAGAATAGAAACTCCACACTCCGATAAAGCAAATTAATGCCAAAACGACAACCTGCAACCGGGAAGATATTTTAAAAACTTTGGCGCGACCGGCACTGCGAAAAATAATCTCTTTCTCCGAAAAAAAAGTTTTCTTTTCGCTGTATTGCGGAGAATAATCCTCCGGATCCGGTAAATGAGCGTTTTCCAGCATTCGAAAATCCGAATTGTTAAACCAATGCCGCCTTGCGATAAAAAAACGGCTGGAGTATGTATAACAGAAAAAATCCAAAAATACAGCTTTTTTTACAAAGTTATCCAACATTCTCAAATATCCCCTTGTTTTCAAACGAAAAATGTCATTATATCTGCTTTAGGAGAATCGATTAGGGAGGGTTTGATGAAATCTTTTTGGCTGAAATACACCGCAACATGGCTGGGCAGCGGGTTGTTCCCCAAAGCACCAGGGACGGCGGGCTCATTGGCGACGCTGCCTTTTGTTTATATTTTGGCGCTGGCCGGCGGCTGGCCGGCGGTTCTGACTTTTGCGCTGGCGGTTTCCGTTCTGGGGGTTTTTGCGGCAGACGCCTATGCCCGCCAGCTCGGGAAAGAAGATCCCGGCTGTATCGTGATTGATGAAACGGCCGGTCAGGCATTGACCCTGTTGGCGGCAGGAACCGACTGGCGGCTGTATGTTGTCGGATTTGCCCTGTTCCGGCTGCTGGACATCACCAAACCGGGACCTATCGGCTGGGCGGATCGCAGACTGCACGGCGGCTTGGGAATTATGGCCGACGATATTATTGCCGGCCTTATCGGCGCCCTGATATTGTGGGGAATCAAAATTTACATTTTTTAATCTGCCTATAAAAGAAAACGCCCCAAACAGGGCGTTTTCTTTTAATTTTCCGGTTCATCAAGAATAATAAACTCGTCTTCGCCAGCCAGATTTAAAACTATTCTGGCTCTCTCTTCCAGCAAATCCAAATCAAGGCTGTTGTTGGAGAGATGGCGGACTTTTTCTTCCAAATGCTGTTTTTGGCGGCTGTATTGTTCGGCAATTTTGCCCGCTTCGGCAATCTCCTGACGAAGGTAAAGGTATCTTATTAATCCCCGCTCGCCGTTAATGGCGTGAAAAGCAAAATACACCAGCAGGAATGCCCCCACAATCCAAAAGCCGGAGTCCTTCAATCTGTTTTGAAGTTCAGCAAACAGCCCCATTTTTATCCCCATATTATTTATCAGCCGAACAGACTCGTTATAAATGTTCTTTGTTTGGTTAAGTAGAGCATATTTAAGTTAACATTTGGTTTAGTCCGGCCGATTTATTTTCGGGCATTTTAAGGCGCAACGCAGTTGTTTCCTTTCCACTTCCAGCCCGTAACCCGACCGTTTTGCAGTAAAAATACCGTTTGGCAATAATATTCAACCTGATAACCGAAACTGGCTCCGTACGGCGAAAAGTCATAATCCCCTAAAAAGGGAGAATAAATGCCGTCTTCCTCATTATAAATATTTCCCTGATTATAAAGATAGTATTCTGACGGAACATAGACATTATCGGCTTTGACGTAAGATAAAAGCTCGTCGCCGTTCGCCAGAATTTTGGCTGCACCGGGTTGTCCGAGTTTTTGTATCAATTCAGCCTTACTCAATCCGACCAACGCATTCAGTTTGGCATCGTATTTGGCCGGCGTGGCACAGGCAAAAAGCAAAAATGTGACAATTAAAACAAAACTTATTTTCTTCATCTCTTCCCCCTCTGAAATATTTATCCTCCCTTCATTTAAGCTTTTAACACAAGGAAACAATCTGTCATTTCGTCCAGGGGATTTAATTGATGATTGACATATAACTTTAGCTTTGCTACAATAGAGGATAGAGAAGCGGTTTCAACAGCAGAGGACGAGGACCATGAAGAAGTCGGCGGAGAAAATAATTCTTTTCGGATTAATCTGTGCCGCTTGGACCGGGGCCGCGGACTTTGCTTCTTGCACAACACCAACACACACATCTCCGAAACCGTCTTCTCTGATTTCCGGTGACGGATATCAATTGGCCAAGACCTGGTTCCTGCCTGACTGGCAGGCGGATACGAGGTCTTACAACACCAATTTTGACAATGACATTGACAACGACAACAGCGGCGGGGATATTGAAAAAAACTGCGAGACTTATGGTTTTGCCTCGCCGGGATCAGTCGATTTAAGTTTGTACGACTGCTCCGATTATGACCTCAAGCCCTTATACGGTCTGGAATGTTACACAGGCTGTTCCTGCAAATCCAAATTTCAATACAATACTTCAAACTGCGACATCGCAGACGGTTATGTCCTGTCCGGTTCGTCCTGCGGCGGAAAATACGAGACTTGCGCCTGCCGGGCAGAATTTCAATATACTTCGTCCAACTGTTCGGGCGAGTATCGTCCTGCGGGGGAAAGCTGCGGCGGCAAATACAACAAATGCGAAGGGCGCCCCTGTTCCGACGGCGGATTTTATGACAGCGAGCAGCCCAATATGAAATGTTCCGCAAAAAGTTACGGCGGCAAAAGTTGTTATGACTGTTACGTTCCGGATTGCTCGGAAGGCGGTTTAGAAACAGCGGCCAAAACCGGTTATATTTGTGAAACAAAAGAATATTACGGCAAAACATGCTATTCCTGCATGGTTGACCCTTGTTACAATCTGGTGTCAAAGAGTTGTCCCTACGGTTGTGAAAAGACATACGACCAATGCCCGGACAAATGCGAAAGCTGTTATGCAGACAACTGCCGCAACCGCAACGGTCTGAGCTGCCAATACGGCTGTCAGAGCTATTACACGGACTGTGCGAGTAAATGCGAATACTGCCGGGCCTGTTCCAACGCCTGTGAGGAGGGTTATTCGCTGACGGCGTGTTCGGGTTCCGGACAAACGACCGCCGACACCAAAGTCAATCAATGCGGAAACACCTGCTACAAATGCCAATGCCAGGCCGGATATGTCGATTTGGAAACCTGCGGCTGGCTGACAATATTCATCAGATAAAGAAAGGAGAAAAACATGAAGAGCAACAAACTATTGCCGATATTTGCGGCCGGGCTGCTGTTTTCGACGGCTGTTCAGGCTCAAAACTGCGCGACGCCGCCGAGTTGCACCAGCCTGGGATATACTTTGTCAAAACCCAAAGGTGACGGCTGGTTTTGCTCGGCATGTCCCTTCGATCCAGAAAATTATTTTGCATGTGTGGAAGCAGATTCCAGCGGCGGAGGCTCCGGAGAAAGCACTTCTTGTCCAAGCGGCTATCTGCCCTACAAAGACATTTATCCTTATTGCAATGAAACCAACCGCATGCAGCTGGTTCAGCACGGCACAAACAAAGCATGTTACACCTGTAAAAAATGTACGGACGGCTTTTGGATTAACTCAAATTGTTTTAGTTCTTACTATGTTCAGAAAGATGAAACAGGCTGTGAACATTGTACAAATTGTGTATCTTCACTTAAGGAGCTCGTCAATGGGAGATGTTTAGATAAATAGCAATCTCCGGGGCTACAAACCCCGGGGAATTTATTTTGCTTGATTTTTTTCAACAACCGTATTAATAAGCAGTCATAAACTTATCATTATACATTTATTAACTTCTTACAAAATTATTTTATGAAAACAACAGAATCCACCGAACGAGTTGCCCAGGCTGCAGCTGTTTGGAACGAGAACGAAAAGCACAAACAGGTTATGAAACTTCTTGACGGCGTTTACGGACACGTTGCCGTCAGACAGGAAATCAACGGTAATTATTATTACTGGGAGGTTTTTCGCTTGCCGGAAGCTCAGGCTTTGGAAATCGTCAAACGGGGCCGCAATGACGAAATTATGTATATGATTCATCGCTATGGTCAGACGGCATGCCCTCCGGAGCAACGCTCGACTTGTCATCTTTGGGGAGACGGGAAAGCCATTTTGCCTGAAAGCGTGCAGGAATTGATTGCCCTGCGCGATAATTGGGAAGAAATTAACGCTTATCTTTCTTATCAGGGTTTTGACAAGAGAGGACAAGACGTTATTTTGGACCGCGGAAACCATTATGAAATTATGGGATATATCCAACGTCACGGTTTTCTGCCGGCACAGCAGCGCAAGCTGAAAAACCGAAACAACAACGACGAATTTCTGCTGCATATTGCCAGACACGGTTTGTGCGACGAGTTGTTGGACGAAATGTTTGACAGGCTGGAAAACGGCGGAAGCACCGATGAATATTATGATTTTATCACCTGGCACGAGCTTCCCGTCAAATTTCAGAGACGAATGCTCAAAATCGTGAAGGAACCGGAGTTTAAGGCTTACGTCGACCGCTACGGTTTGTGGGAGGACGTTCATTCCGATTTGTTGGACTACCGCTCAGACAAGGAATTGTTCTACTATTTTTTGAAACATCCTTATTTGGAGCAAAATGCCGAAACAAAACTGGCAAAAAGAAATGTTCATTCTCTGAACGTGCTTTATGCGGAAAAACGTCCGGAAACCCGATTTAGCAAGATCAATCATTTTTGGAACGATCTTTTGCATGTTCAACCGCTGGATTACGAAGCGCTGGCAACTTGCTTTTTGAGGCTTGATTATACGCCGGAAAGATGGGAAGAGTTGTCTCGGGACTGCCCCGATGAAAATGCCGACGTTCAGTTGATGAAAGACGGCAGCCACGAGGAGGTTATGGTGCGTATTCAGCAGGGACACCTGAGCAAGAAAGCTTTGGCAACGCTTTTCTTCCGCAATAATCCGGAAGAATTTGAAGCTTACGTTAACAAGTGGATACACTAACAGACGAAACCCCGAAAGCATCGGCTTTTCGGGGTTTTTTCGTTTTGTTTTTGAAAAAAACTAAGCAGATTTTTTAGCAGCCGTTTTCTTGGCTTGAGGTGCTTCTTCCTTATCTGCCTTGGCCGTTGTCTTCTTGGAAGTTTTTTTGGCTTTGCCGTTTTCTTCGGCAAAGTTGTACAAATCTTCTACGCTGACAATTTTTTCGGAAACTTTGGCCTTGCCGATAATATGGTCAACGATTTTTTCTTCAAAAATCGGCGCCTTCAAAGCTTCTACCGCGGATTTGTTTTTGACATAATAGTCAAGAACCATTTTCTCCTGTCCGGGGTATTTTTTGGCCTCGTTCATAATTGCCGCATTGATGTCTTCCGGTTTGACGGAGATTTCGGCTTCCTGCCCGATTTGCGACAAAACCAGACCGAGTTTGACGCGACGGACGGCGATATCCTTGTATTCTTTCATCAACTCGTCTTCCGGCTTGTCTTTTTCGCTTTCGTCAAGCTGATTGTATTTTTTGGCCTGCTCATACTGGGCGACAATGCCTTTGAACTCGGCATCGACCAGAGACTGCGGCAGATCAAAATCATATTCCTTATCCAGAATATCCAGCAACTGGCGCTTGATCTTCATGCGGGAAGCGTTTTCGTAGTCACTTTTAATCCGTCCGGAGATAACCTCCTTCAACTTGTCAAGGTTCTCTTCGCCCATGGATTTGGCAAAGTCGTCATTGATTTCCACTTTTTTGGGTTCGCGGACTTCTTTGACCTCAACGGCAAAAACCGAATCCTTGCCGGCCAGGTCCTTGGCATGGTAGTTTTCGGGGAATTTGACTTTGACGTCAATCTTATCACCGGCAGAGGCTCCTACCAGCTGGTCTTCAAATCCCGGAATGAAAGAACCCGACCCCAATTCCAGAGGATAATTGCTGCCTTTGCCGCCTTGGAATTCGACACCGTCGACAGAACCGATGAAGTCAATGACGACAACATCGCCTTTGGCGGCCTTTTTGCCTTCGACAACTTTGGTTTCTTTGCGAGCCTCGGCCAGGTAATTCAAGGCCTTGTCAACTTCTTCCGCCGGAACCTCAGCCATCAGTTTGTCAAGAGCGATGCCTGAAAAGTCCTTAATTTTGATTTCCGGCAGATTTTCGACCGAAACTTCAAACTCGACATCTTTGCCGTTTTCAAAAGATGTGATTTTGACGTTGGGCTGCTGGGCCGGACGCAGTTTTTTGTCCTTAATCAAATCTGCAGTAGCCGTACGAACCGCCTCGTCCAAAGCCTCTCCCGCAACGCTGTCGTGATACTTCTTTTTGAGCATTGCAAAAGGCGCTTTTCCGGCGCGGAAGCCGGGAAGTTTGACGGTTTTGGCAATCTGTTTGATTTTGGCATCAAGCTGGGCCTCAAAGTCGGCCGCAGGAACCAATACTTTATATTCTTTATTCAGACCTTCGGATTTTAATTCAGTAACTTTCATGAACACACTCTTCTCTTGGTTAATAACCATCACGCGCCGGAGCGCATGATGGTGCGGACGGAGAGACTCGAACTCTCAAACCTTGCGGCACCAGAACCTAAATCTGGCGTGTCTACCAGTTTCACCACGTCCGCGATTTATTGTTAAAAAACGGTTAATTGCCTTGCATACTACCCAAAATATTTTATAAATCAAGCATAAATTCACATAGCAAACAAAATTATTGTAATGTGCTTTAATATTTTATAATATATCCGCAGGTATTGTCTTCCAACCGGGAAAAATAAGGAGTATTCCGTTGTTTTCTAAACATGCAAACCAGAAAATCATCTGCTCGGCACTGGCTTTGAGCCTGCTCGGCGGGTGCGCGATTTTTGACAAGAAAGATACCGACGAAGAATCCGGCTGGCTGCTCCGTCAGTTTGAAAAAGACGGTCAGGAACTGGCCAACAAAGCCACCGTCGCCTATTCCAAAGGCGATTTCAAAAAGACGCAGGAACTGGTTTCGGAAGCCCTTAAAGACAATCCGCGCAACCAGCAGGCGCTCCTTGTCGGCGCGCTGGCCGCCGAAAAACTCGGGCGGATTAACCGTGCCCGTCAGTATTATGAAGACCTCATCATTATCGGCGGCGACCAAACTTCGGTGCTCGGCTCCTCCTCCGGAGCGCCGCAGAAAATTGCCGACATTGCCAAAGAGCGCCTGCGGGCCATATCCATTAAGCAAAGCGAAATCGTAATTGAAGACAAAAACGGCACCAAAGTCTTCAATATTTCTCAGGAAGCGGCTTCCGCCCAAAGCCAAAAGGTTATTACCCGCGCTCTGGTGCAGAAAAAAAACGCCGCGGCAGCTCCCCGGAGCACTTCTCCGGCGCTGGATTTGTTTACACCCGAAGAACAAAACATCATCACCCGTTTTTTAACGCTTAAGGAGCTGGCCGAAAAAGATTTGATTACCAAAGAAGAATTTTTAACCCGCCGCCAGACCAATATCGGCGGCCTGCTTCCGCTGACCCATAAACCGGGCGCCGCCGGAATTGATGCACCGGTTCCCTCCCCCGACCTGATTATCGAACGTATCAACGTGCTGAAAGAAGCGGTTGAAAGCCGGGCGATTACGCCGCGCGAATTTTCGGCCGAACGCGATATTATCATTGAGGCGCTGATGCCGCCTTCACCCAGAACCAGAATGAAACCCAAGGCGCCGTCCAAGGATATTCTCGGAGCAGCCAAGGATTTGCGCAAGCTGGAGGCGCTTTATGACCTCAACTTGATTACCTCAAAAGAAAAAGCCGCCGAAAAGAAAGCCATTGAAAAATATCTCGGCATTAACCGCGCTCAGCCTAAACCGGCTCCGGCTCCCGTGGCGGTCGCTGCTCAGCCTAAACCGGTGCCTGCCGCTCAGACGCAGGAAAGCAGCGTAATACTCCCTAAGCCGGAACAGCCGCTCAATACGGTTGAAAAAATAGAAAAAATAGAAGTTATTCAACCGTTGCCGCCCGCTCCCGTCGAGGAAGGCGCGCCGACAAACATCGTACCAAACGTCACCTCGCCGTTTTAATTTAACGTAAAACTTGACATTAAACCGCTAAGCTGTATAAAACCTTAGCGGTTTAATTTATATAACAACAATTTCAGGCTAAATATTATGACAACCAACAAAGTTAATCCCCGCAAGACTTTTGCGATTATTTCACACCCCGACGCAGGTAAGACGACCCTGACCGAAAAACTGCTGTTGTTCGGCGGCGCCATTCAGCAGGCCGGTGCCGTCAAGGCCCGCGGCGAAAACAGGCATGCCCGCTCAGACTGGATGAAGGTTGAACAGGAACGAGGCATTTCCGTTGCTTCTTCGGTGATGAACTTTGAATATAACGGCATTACCTTTAACCTGCTGGACACTCCCGGACACGAGGATTTTTCCGAAGATACCTACCGCGTGCTTACCGCCGTTGACTCCGCCGTTATGGTGCTTGATTCCGCAAAAGGCATCGAAGCTCAGACAAAAAAATTGTTTGAAGTCTGCCGTTTGCGCGATGTGCCGATCATCACCTTTATCAACAAGCTTGACCGCGAAGGTCAGGATCCGTTCGCTCTGCTGGACGAGATTGAAAAAACGCTGGCGCTCGACGTTACTCCCGCCAGCTGGCCTATCGGTATGGGACGGGATTTTTCCGGATGTTACGATTTGCTGAACGATCGTCTGATTTTGATGAACAAGACCGGCGACAAGTCGCAAATCAACACCGTTATCGAAACCTGCCTGGGACTGGATGATGAAAAACTTGACCGGCTGCTTCCCGGTTATCTGGCCGCCAAGCTGCGCGAAGACGTCGCCATGATTAAAGAACTCTGCCCGAAATTCGATTTAGACGCCTATTTGTCCGGCTCGATGACCCCCGTCTTTTTCGGCAGCGCCATCAACAATTTCGGCGTTCGGGAAGTTTTGGAAGGCCTGTGTGATATGGCGCCCCTGCCGCGTCCTCATCCCGCCGCGGAACGCATGGTGAATCCCGACGAGCCCAAGGTTACCGGCTTTGTTTTCAAAATTCAGGCTAACATGGATCCCAAACATCGTGACCGGATTGCCTTTATGCGTGTTTGTTCCGGTCACTTCAAGCGCGGCATGAAACTCCTGCAAATCCGCACCGGAAAGGAAATCAAGATACCGACGCCGGTCATGTTTCTGGCGCAGGAACGAGAACTGGCCGAAGACGCTTATGCCGGAGACATTATCGGTATTCCCAACCACGGGCAACTGCACATCGGCGATACCCTTACCGAAGGTGAAAAACTTAATTTTACGGGAATTCCCGCTTTTGCGCCGGAACTCTTAAAATCTGTCCGGGCACTTGATCCGCTGAAATCCAAACATCTCAGCGACGCTTTGCGCCAAATTGCCGAAGAAGGCGGCGCCAGCATATTCAAGCCCGTTATCGGCACAGAATGGATTGTCGGCGTGGTCGGCGTCTTGCAATTTGAAGTCATGGCCGACCGAATCAAAAACGAATTCGGGCTTCCCGTCATGTTTGAACCGACTCAGTATTTTACCGCCCGCTGGGTTTACAGTGATGATAAAACCGAGTGGAAGCGCTTTCTTGATGCCAATCAGGCCAATATTGCCGAAGACAGCAACGGCGCAACCGTTTTTCTGGCTCGCAACGCCTGGCATCTCAACAAAACACAGGAAGATTTTCCGCACATCATTTTTGCCAAAACCCACACGGTGGGAGCGAAGACCGGCTGCCTAAATAATCTTTAAGTAGGCGCGCGATGCTTTTCCATGCCTGCCTTTTCTTTCGTGCCTGTTGTCCACTGGCACGCACGGTGGGAGCGGTGCGAGCCGCACAGGCATAACTTAAGCGGCTGCCAGGCAGCGCCTGGAGGCATAACCTAAGCGGCTGTGAAGAGAATTCCACTTTTCTACGGCTATGGTATAGGTTGAGAGTAAAATAGAAGGTTCAAACTGTTTTGGGTTTGGGCCTTTTATT
>CASFLC010000016.1 GCA_949295475.1 uncultured Pseudomonadota bacterium | reverse complement strand
TTATCTTGATGTTTGCATTATTTGTTAGTATTATCTCTATAGGCATGAGCAGTCCCTCCAAAATGTTTGTGGTGAACTGATTATAATCCTTTTTTATAATCTTGGATACTGCTCTTGCCCCCATCTTTGATGTTGAGCCTGTAACGCCCGTCTGCCCGCCTCACCGGCGCTTGACGGACTAACAAAATTTCGCCTTCCGGGAAAAAACAACCGGAGCAGCGGTTGTTTTTTATCCTCAGCCCGCCGGGTGCGCCAGTTTTAAGCCCTCTCTCTGACAGAGGGCTTTTGTTTTACAAGAGACAACCGCCGTTTTATCCCGACTATTTGCTTGACTTTGCAGGCGGAAGTTCCTAAATACAAGGTAAGTTGAAATTTTAGCTAAAAGAAACATGAAAATGAGCGAAGAAACCGATTATTACGAACTGCTGGAAGTTTCCCGCGACGCCAGCGGTGATGAAATCAAAAAATCTTTCCGGCGACTGGCCATGAAATATCATCCCGATCGCAATCCCGGCAATAAAGAGGCCGAGCAGAAATTTAAGCAAATCAATGAGGCCTATGAGGTTTTGAAAGACGAGCAAAAACGGGCGGCTTACGATCGTTACGGCAAACAGGCCTTTGCCGGCGGTATGGGCGGAACCGGCGGTAATCCGTTCGGCGGCTTTGAATTTAATTTCGGGGCCGGAGGCTTTTCGGACATTTTCTCGGAAGTGTTTTCCGACTTTATGGGCGGCGGACGCAATCGTCAGGCGGCTTATGCCCAGGACGGCGCCGACGTGCGCTATAATATGGAAATTACGCTGGAAGAGGCTTTTCACGGCGTGGAAAAAGAAATTACAATTCCCTCTACCGAAACCTGCGAAAAATGCCACGGCCACGGCACAAAAGACGGTAAAGAGGCGCCGCTGTGCCCCAACTGCAAGGGCAGCGGCCGGGTTCATATTCAGCGCGGCGGATTTTTTGTGGTTGAACAAGCCTGTCCCAAATGCGGCGGCAGCGGCCGGGTTGTGACAAATCCTTGTCCGGACTGCAAAGGCACAGGCGTCATTAACAAGGACAAGACCATCAAAGTCAAAATTCCGGCCGGTATTGAAGACGGAACCAGAATGCGGATTTCCGGCGCCGGACAAGCCGGTTCGCGTGGAGGACAAAACGGTGATTTGTATGTTTTTATCAGCATTAAAACGCATAAACTTTATCAACGCGAAGGCGCCAGTCTGTATGTTCGGATGCCAATTTCCATGTGTTGTGCGGTTTTGGGCGGAAAAATCGAAATTCCGGCTATTGACGGCAGCAAAATAGAGTTGGATATTGAGCCCGGCGCGCAAAATGACCAGATTGTCAAAGTCAAAAACCAGGGAATGACCATGATGCGATCAGCCCGGCGCGGTGATTTGTTTGTTAAGCTCCGGGTAGAAACGCCGGTTAATCTGACGCCGCGTCAGAAAGAACTGTTGGAAGAATTTCGTTCCATCAGTAAAGAAGAGGCTTGTCAGCCCGAGGCGAAGGGATTTTTTGACAAGATTAAAGATCTGTTCAAATCTGAGGACTGAAAGCTTTTATCTCCCTCTTAACTCGGCATATTTGCGCAACACTTCATTATTGTAACTAATGGCTTTGGCTCCGGGGTGGATATTTTGTTCATTACCGGAAGACGATAGTCCGCGCAATTCTTGCAAACGTTTAAGCGCCGTAGTTTTGTCGGAAGCAGCATCTGTCTGCCGAATTTTTTTTTGAGGCTTTGTGATAATTTCTTTATCCATGTCCAAAACTTTTTCTTTCAAAACCTTAGAAACGCGTCGGTCCGGATTCCAGCCAAAATGAACCACATTTTCACTGCGTTTTAAGTTTTCTATGTTTTCTTTTGCTACAGATAAGAGTAAAAGCTCGTCTTTTGTTAATTTATCAGATTCTTTTTCAAAAAATTCTTTCGCCGCCTCAGGAAGTTCAAAATTATCTTGATTGTTATATTTATTGAAGTTAATTCCCCCTAAAGTATACATCAAATCAAGTTGCCTTGAATATTCTTTATTATTAGCGTCATTATTAGCGTCCATATCCTGTCCTTTATTAAGAGCATAACTACAAGTAAACAAAGTATGGTTCGAAGCATAAAATGGAGCGTAATTTTCCATCCACATTTTTTGCGTTCCGTTCATAATAAGCGACATATCTTTCTCAAATTTTTTCGGATCGGAACTTAAAGGGTCAATTTCTCCTTTTTGAATGGCTTCTTTATAAAAAGTAAAATTACCGTTGTGTTTGTCAAATAAACTAATGTCTTTGGTCTTAATATATTCTTCCCGCAAATAGATAAGTTCGGCCATATTGGCAGAAATTTCATCGGCCATGCAGAGTTTATAAAACTGTTCATAGTTAACATTGCTATCGGGATTAGACGAACCACAGCCTTTTTGAGCATTAAGATAATGTTGAGTTTCATGTTGTAAAAACACATCTAAATCTTTTGAAATTTGTTTTTGCACCTTTTCATCTTCAAAATGTGCTATAAGAATAGAATTATATTTAGGAATGTAACCGCCGGCCATTCCGGCAGTAGCATGCAAATCAGGTACGGTATCTTTTTGAAAATATACCGTTTTATACAAATCAATTTCTTTTTTTGTTTCCTGTTCCTGTTGTTTTAACATCTCTTCCAGTTCAGGCATGCTTATTCTCCTTTGGCAGAATCATATTCCATAACTATTTCATTTTTTGTCAGCCAGATTTTTCTTTCCAATATGAGACCGTTTATTTGCAAAATTTTTTCTTTTTCAATATTTAGAGTTTCTGCCACGGATTCTATAAATTGAATTTCTTCCTTTACCAATGTATCATCAATATTAGCAATGGTCAGAAGTTCTTTAAGCAGAAACAATCCGTGAACACGGTTAGGAACAATCTCTTTTAGTGAATTTAATAAATTTTCTTTAGCCGGAACACTGCTAATCCCGGCAAAATATTGCGAAGCAATTTGATAACTTTTAATCAACTCGGCAATCAAGTCTTTTTCTGCCTGGTCAATTTTTCCGTCTGTTCGAATAAGATATATAAAAGACTGAAGAAAAACTATTTTTTCTTTAATATCCATTTCTTGTATAAGCGAATTCTCATTCATGACGGGGCCTTCGCAAGTTGCAAACATAGGTTAATGTTAACATAAAAGGCCGATAAACACAATTACAAAGTTTTCCGTAACATCTTCTGCTTATTTTATTCCCCGTCAAGGATTCTGAATAATTCGCGCAAATTCATAGTTTCATTTTGTACTTCTTGTCTTGGCAATATTCAGGATAACAGGTCAAAAAGGCAATAAAAATGCTTTGAAAAAATATCGGGAAGAAAGCCCGAGGCGAAGGGATTTTTTGATAAGATTAAAGATCTTTTTGTTGCCTGACTAACGTTATTTGTTTTATCGTAAAGTTATAACCGCAGCCAAATAAACAAAAAACCCGGAAAATCCGGGTTTTTTGTTTATGCGCCATCAGGCTAAAATGCCGACGCAGCTGTTTTGAGTTTTGCCGCATCAACATAATTGCGCAGCAAATCCTGCCGTTGAATGTAGTTTTCGGCCTCTCCCCTGATTGCATCAATAAAATTTCGATTAATTTTCATGGCTATCACTTCAGGAGAATAACGTTCCGTATTCAGCTCAATTTTAGTCATTTCGGCGCTGGCGTGTTCCATGACCATCGCTTTGTCGGCGCTTTTGCCGCAGTAGAGATAAAGTGTCGCCGTTTGGAAGCGTACTTCAATGCTTTCATAGGGCGTTTCTTTTCCCAAGCCGCAGCTGCCGCAAAAACGGTAACTGACGTCGTCAGAACGAATACCGCAGACCTCGTATCTTTCGGCCGAATTAAAAATCAGCGTCTGCGGCTGCCTGTTTTCACCTTTGTTGCAGGGCAGCAAGTGGCTGAGATAATCCGCATCCTGATCATAAAATTTTCCGATAAGGTTGCCGGACTTGCTTTTACGCTCCTCCGGATAAGAAAAATCCGTACAAATGCTCAAAACCCTGCCGTATTTTTCGGTCAGAGCAGGCAACCTCTCTTTTAACCAAACATACAAAGGATCAAACCGTCTGGGATAATATGTCGAAACGACCAAATCTGTCCGGCTGTTCTTAACGGCGGAAACCAGTTCTTTTACTTCCGAGCTGAAACACAACGGCGCCTGACAAAGCACATGACGACGATGCAGCAGGCATCCGACCAGCTGTAAATGATGCATGGATACAGGAGAACAGATAATCAGCGCATCGCTGGCGCGAATTAAATCGGCAACATCCTGAAAAACATCAAGATCAATTCCCGTACATTTTTTTACTTTGGTAAATGCCGCGTCGTCCGTATCATGACCACCGGCAAACGTTACGTTTTCAATTTTGCTTAACGGAATAACGTGATTTTCGATTGCGGTGTCGCTCAGACCGATAAATCCGATTTTTACTTCTTTTTTCATTTTATTATAAAATTAAAAATTTGACATAATAAGAACTTTTGCGGCTGGTACCATAGTCTTTATTTGCCTTTTTGTCAACGCCCATGCACCGGCTTGAATTTCCGTCGGGCGAGACTAAATATTTCTTATCTCTAAAAAAAGGAAAACACGATGAAATGTTTATGGATTTTATGTCTGCTTCTTTCGGCCTGCGCTCATCCGAATCAAACCCAAAGCATTAATTATTATCAATGCGGCACGGAGGCCGTCCTGATCCGACAAACAAACGACGGGACAATTTATCTGACCTACGGCGGCAAATCTCTGGTGCTGAACCGTAATTACCGCTATGACTACCCTTGCTATACGGACATTACCGGAAATATTTTGTGGATGCCGGCGGCGCAATCTGCTCTGCTGCGCATTAATAATGACCAGTTTCCGTCTTGCCGACGGCATTTTTCATAATTTTTGCCTCTAAAATGATAAAGCCCTGTCTTTCGACAGGGCTTTATCGTCTTCGGAAGAAAATTATTTGACTTCTTCAAAATCAGCATCGACGACTTTTTCATCTTTGGGCTGTTCCGCTGACGCTCCGGTATCGGCACCCGGCTGAGCGCCGGCCGCACCCGCAGCATCTGCCTGAGCCTTGTACATGGCTTCACCGAGTTTCAGAGAAGCCTGCATCAGACTTTCGGTCTTTTCTTTGATGACTGACAAATCATCAGCTTCCAGAGCCGTCTTAAGGGCTTTGAGTTCATCTTCGATTTTAGACTTTTCGGCGGCACTGATTTTATCTCCGTGCTCTTTCAAAGTCTTTTCGGTGCTGTGAACAAGGCTTTCTGCCTGATTTTTGGCCTCGACAATTTCTTTTTTCTTCTTATCGGCTTCGGCATTGGCTTCGGCATCTTTGACCATCTTTTCGATGTCTGCATCGGACAATCCGCCGCTGGCTTGAATACGAATCGCCTGTTCTTTATTGGTGGCCTTGTCTTTGGCGGATACGTTTACAATACCGTTGGCGTCAATATCAAAGGTTACTTCAATTTGAGGCATACCGCGCGGTGCCGGCGGAATACCAACCAAATCAAACTGTCCGAGCAGCTTGTTGTCGGCAGCCATTTCACGTTCGCCCTGAAAGACGCGGATGGTAACCGCCGTCTGTCCGTCTTCGGCCGTTGAGAATACCTGCGACTTGCGTGTCGGAATGGTGGTGTTGCGGTCAATTAACCGGGTGAAAACACCGCCCAGCGTTTCAATACCCAGAGACAGCGGGGTAACATCCAACAGCAAAACGTCTTTGACGTCTCCCATTAAAACACCGCCCTGAATTGCGGCACCAACGGCGACAACCTCATCCGGGTTAACACCTTTGTGCGGCTCTTTGCCGAAAATTTCTTTTACTTTTTCCTGAACTTTGGGCATACGGGTCATACCGCCGACCAAAATAACCTCGCTGATATCGGAAGGTTTGACACCGGCATCGGCCATGGCTTTTTTGCAGGGTTCAACCGTCTTGTCAATCAAATCCTCAACCAAAGATTCTAATTTGGCGCGGGTCAGTTTGATATTCAGGTGTTTCGGGCCGGTCTGATCCGCCGTTATAAACGGCAGATTGACTTCGGTCTGAGTGGTTGACGACAACTCAATCTTGGCTTTTTCAGCGGCCTCTTTCAGACGCTGCAAGGCCAGACGGTCGTTTTTCAAATCTATGCCGGACTCTTTTTTGAATTCATCGGCCAAATAGTTGACAATGCGCTGGTCAAAATCTTCACCGCCGAGGAACGTATCGCCATTGGTGGATTTGACTTCAAACACGCCGTCACCGATTTCCAAAATGGAAATATCAAAGGTACCGCCGCCCAGGTCATAAACAGCTATCGTGCCGTTGGCCTTTTTATCCATGCCATAGGCCAAGGCTGCTGCCGTCGGCTCGTTGATAATACGCAGGACGTCAAGACCGGCGATTTTACCGGCATCTTTCGTCGCCTGACGCTGGGAATCGTTAAAATACGCCGGAACGGTAATAACCGCTTTTTCTACTTTTTCGCCCAGATAGCTTTCGGCGTATTCCTTAATCTTTTGCAAGACAATTGCAGAAATCTGAGAGGGCGCGTATTTCTGACCTTTAACCTCAACCCAGGCATCGCCGTTGTCACCTTCAATAATTTTGAAGGGGACCAGCGCCTTGTCTTTGGCAACTTCTTCGGAGTTGAAACGACGTCCGATTAAACGTTTAATTGCAAACAGGGTGTTTTCCGGATTGGTAACCGCCTGACGTTTTGCCGGAAAACCGACCAGACGTTCCGTATCGGTAAAAGCTACCATTGACGGCGTGGTGCGGGCGCCTTCCGAGTTTTCAAGAACTTTGGCCTCGCCGCCTTCCATCACTGCAAAGCAGGAGTTGGTCGTACCAAGGTCAATACCAATAACTTTATTGCTCATAATTTTCTTCCTTTTGACAAACAATGCGTTATAAATTTTGTTTTTCTACTTGCTTATATAGGGACATAAAAACAGCTATGCAAGTCCCGACCGATTTTTTTGTAAAAAATTTGACGACAACAAAAAAGGTTCGAAACTTTTAGCTTCGAACCTTAAAAAGGGTACTGCAAATTCAGGGCTTTTTAATCAGCGGCCGGTATTGAAATTTTTTGTTTTTCAGCGCTCCGGCGGAAATATCCGCTTCGCGGGAACCTGAGTTCAGCACCTGAACGTCTTCCGTCATAACCTCACCCGGAAGCGGAGAGCCGCCATATTGACGCAAAAAATCGTTAATTCTTTGTTTTTCTTCAAAAATATATCTCCAGTCTTCGGTATTGCCAAGACGACCCCGCCGCCCCCAATACCAAACCCGGCTGCACTTTTTTATGGCTTTGTTCCACTTTGCCGGCGCCGGTTGTTTAAGGGTGATAAAATATCTGTTGAAGACAATGCCCACCGCTCTTTTTTTCCATGGCGCATACCAACGTCTTTTTTCCACGAGCGACAATCTGATTGCACGACCTGTTTCAATTTCCATAATTATAAATTTTAGTTGTTAAACATTATAATATTTTTGCTCTCTTAATATAAGAAAGAGTGAAGGAAAGTCAATTAAAATTCCATGTCAGCCGGGCGTTTTTCAGTACCCGCTTTTAGAAGATATCTCATAGCCGGTGTAGCCGTCGACAACCGAATTGGCAAAGGCAAAGTCCGTGGAATTGACGGCATGAATGCGATAAAGCGTCTCACCCTGTTCAACCCGGTCACCAACTTTTTTGAGCAAATCGAGCCCGGCTCCGGGATACTGGGACGCTCCCGCCAAAACGCCGATTTTGTTGATGCGGGCATTATCTATGCTTTCCACCACGCCGGCCGTGGTCGCGACAATGTCCCGGGTCAGATGACCAAGCCGTGGCTGCGGCGCTCTGCCCTGAGCATGAATGATTTTGTTCATGGTTTCAAGCGCCCGTCCGGACTGCAAAATTTCTTTGGCCACATGATAGCCCTGACCGCCGCGCAGCTTAGGATCAAATTCCAGCAGCCTGCCGGCAAGAAACAATGATTTTTCAAGCAAATCCTGCGGCGCATCCGGTTTGTTGCGCAAAATTTTCATAACGTCCCGCGCTTCCAAAACCGCTCCGATGCCGTTGCCGATAGGTTCGCTGCCGTCGGTAATCACCGCGTCGATTTCCAAAGAAAGCATGTCGCCGATATATTCCACCAATTTGCGCAGGCGCATTGCCTCATTGGTAGATTTAATACGCGAACTCGGTCCGACCGGAATATCAAGCACCAGATGCGTAACCCCCGCAGCCAGTTTAATCGCCAAAATCGAAGCCGCCAGATGCTGTTGCTGAGTGATGCCGATGTGACGTTCGACGCTGGAAATGATTTTGTTGGCCTGCGCTATCGGCAAAGAATTATAGCAGGCAATGGCCCCCCGGTTTTCTTTGACAAGCGCTTTCAGACGATCTTCGTCCAAGTCGACATTGGCCAAAACGCTCATGGTATCGGCCACACCGGCGCAGGACGTGAGGGATTTTGAAGACGTTTTGGGCATCGGCAGCCCATAAGCAGCGACAATGGCGGTGATAACCAAATCGGTTTTATTGCCCGGAACGCCTCCAAAGCAATGATGATCCACAACAATACTTTCGTTATCCCAGCGGATGGTTTCTTCACCTATCAGCGCTTCGGTTAAAGCTAAAACCTCCGACGCAGTCATAAACGACCCCGACGCCACCAGAAAAGATGCAATGTCCATATTGGAATAACGCCGGGCGCCAATGTCATTGACAATTGAGGCATATTCTCCGGCGCTTAAAATGTTTCCGGCAATTTTGCGTTTGATGGAGGCCAGGCTCGGCGGCGGCGGCGACAAAGTCAATGAAATATTGGCTCCTTCAGGAAGGTTTATCTGTTCAAACGCCTCATTGTTCAACCCCAGCTCGTTCGGCTTCACCAGACGGGCATCATCAACGACCTGCAAAAACGCATAAACAGGCTTTACGCCGCCGTGAATCTCTACTTTGGTCAGCGTTTTGATATCATCCACCTTGTAAGCATCGCAGTCTTTATGAACATACGCCAGATTTTCGTTAAAAGAATTTATCGCGATGTGTTTGAGGTTGAGCATGGCTTTATACCTTCCGTCCGTCTAAGTCCTTATGTCATTATGTCATCAGAGTGGTTTATGATTCGTTAAAAATCCCCCGAATTCCATAAAGAATCGGGGGATGGCAAAAAACATCACTTCAGACTATACGTCCGGACAAACTTTTTAAAATCTTCATCCGAAAAAACGTCCGGCAGAATAAACGAGTTCAGATAGTGCAGCGTAAAATTCGCAGACTGCCTCTTATACTCATCTTCATCCGAAAGAAGTTCTTTTCCGCTGAAAATTCCCGTAAGGCGGCGAGAACTTAACTTAGCATAATCGCCGGCATAACAACTCAACATCTGCAAAATCAGCCAGACCAAATAATAATTCAGCCGTCTGTCTGCTACCGGCGGCAAAGTTTCCCGCATCAGTTCTTTCGCCATGCGATAAACGACATAGCGTTCGTTATCATCATCCAAAACTTTTTCTATCACGTCAAGATTATCATGATAATCAAATACCGGCGGGAGAAATCTTAATTGAGCAAAAATCGGCTTTTCAACAAAACGCCGATAAATTTTGTTTGCGATTTTAGCCAAGTTATACATCAAACTCAGACGGCAGCGCCCTTCTTTTGTCTGATTTCCCCGATACAGATGCTGTAACAGAAAAACGCGCCAGCAAACGGGCAGTTTGAGGATTTTTTCTTCCAGCTGCGGTTCTGCCTCCATTGACGACAGATAGCTCTGTAAAGCACTTTTCAAGTGTTCATCCTCTTGCTCAAGCTTTTGGCGATACCAATCGTTGAGTTCTTCTTCGCGGGCAAATTTTTCGGCAACCTCCGGCGGAAAATCCTTTTTCGGTATTTCAAAAAGTTTTACGCCGTTTAAATAGGCCGAAATGATAAAATCATCATACCCGTTTGTTTTCACTCGCAGTTTCTTCCAAAACCATCGGTGAAAAGGCGGCATTTTTCCGTCATACCAGCGTTTGTCAATAAAGACTTTTTGATTTTTTTCGTCTTTGGGGTGCAAAAGCCAACCGTTTGAACAAGTTTCGATTTTTCCAACGTCAAATTCTTTTGTTTTTAATAATTCCATAAATCAAAAATTTAGAGTTAATAATTTATTTGTGTCTTTATCATATCCGGCAAGTTCGTTTATGGCAAGAAAAAACCTCCCGAAGGAGGTTTCCTTTTGCAACCGTTTATCTTTCCGGCGCAAAAAATTCTTTTTGCATAATCAGCCATTTGTCGGCACCGAACACGGTCAGCAGGGCATAGTTGCGCCTGATTAAGACATCAACCCGGCATCTCTTCCTTTCGGAAGAGGCACTCAAGACATTGCGAAACAACGCAAAATCCCGTCCGACAAAGACTGATGGATAGTCATCCATGCCTATTCCTCCGGTTCCGGGGTGAGCCTGTCCCATATTCCACTCGGTACGAGTGTCAAAATTCAGGATTTCCCTGAAATAAGCCGTTCCAGGTTCTCTTTTCAGAATGTGCAGCGTGCCTGATGACTGCCGCCAATAAATCCGGTAAGCTTCCCGCTCATAAACAGGCAATTCCGTTTGCCAGTCATTTGAAGGTTCTTTTGCAGAAGCAAACTGCGCGCCAAACGGCATTGATGCTAAACTCAACACAATAAATACAACAACTGTCAGTCTTTTCATAATAATACAATTTAAATTACTAATTTTTTTATCGTCGGGGGTTATAGCACTTTTTGAAAATTTGTCCAGATTATTTTTTTGACTGGTTTCGTCCAGTCTATGCAAATAGTATTTGACACATTGCAAAGATTATGATAGAGTAAAAACATAATCTATAGTGTGTTGGTGAATATTTGAAGGAGTTGTGCCCTTCAAATCTGTAGATTAGCCAAAGAAAAAACATCCGGGCGGCCGTTGGCGATACGGCAGCCGGGAAGTATCGGCTGGTCGTCTGTTTTTATCATCCCTGTAGATTTCGTTTGCCGGTTTTAACAATAAAAGGACTACGGAAATGACGAAATCATACAATATCTTCAAATCTCTTATTTTAACATATTTGTT
>CASFLC010000015.1 GCA_949295475.1 uncultured Pseudomonadota bacterium | reverse complement strand
CCCGTCTCTTGCGGTGTTGTCGCCGTCATCAAAACCTATAACCGCCTCTACTCCCTTCAAATTCTCGCAGATCACTTTACGCGTCTCATAACTCATAAAGTTCTTCCCCTTCTTCCGGCACAGCCATGCATCCGAATTCAGTAATACTATCACTCCGTCGCTCTCCTGCCGGCTCGACTTTATCAACGATATATGACCCTCGTGCAACGGATCAAATCCGCCGCTTACTATGTAATACTTCATCACAAACCCTGTCCTTTATTTAAAGGCGTCGGAGAATGAAGAATGAAAAGCCGTGACATAACTTTCAAAAGGCATGAATACCCCGACACTCCCCGACATTATTCCAACCTCGGGAAGAAGACTTTTAACCAAGACTAAGATTATACTCAACTCAAACTCCCCGAATAACAAAAAACCACCTTCAAAGGTGGTCGGAGAGTTCGTAAATCATAAGTTTTCAAATGACCCTTTTAGCCTTTCAAACCGCATTTAGCCTAGGACAAATACAGCTTTTGGACATACGCTAAAAGCTCCCCGACCATATTGCTATGAATCGGGGATATATTCATTGCGTTATTTAAAAGCGCAATTTGACGATGTTATACCCTAACACCGGAAAACTTATAAGCTTACGACAGCTCCGCACCTTCTCAGGCACTTGATGCAAAGCGACCTTTACATCCGTTTGGAAGTGTAGGTGAATAAAAATGAATTGGCAAGGATTTTTTTTATAAGTTGATAACCCTACTGATAAAATACTTTTAATGGCTTGTTTTTTGAGCTTTACAAAATAAAGTTTTCAGCTATTTTACCAGGGTTGAGATTTTTGTTCAGAAAGGATTATCCGATGCTGCATCCCTGGCACGGTGTGAAAGCCGTTGATGAAAAGTCCGGCGCAATTACCGCCATTATTGAGGTTCCCAAAGGCTCTCAGACAAAATACGAGCTGGATAAAGAAAGCGGCCTGCTCAAAGTTGACCGCATTCTATACAGTGCGGTGCACTATCCCGCAAATTACGGGTTTATTCCGCAAAGCTACTGCGATGACAATGATCCGCTCGACGTACTGGTTTTATGTCAGGAATCGGTGTTGCCGCTTTCCATTATGAGGGTGAGACCTATCGGCGTTATGAAAATGATTGATCAGGGCGAAGCCGATGACAAAATCGTTGCCGTTCATATAGACGACCCGGAATATGCTCATTATCAGTCTATTAACGAACTGCCGCCGCATTGTTTGAAAATCCTGCGTCGTTTTTTTGAAGATTATAAACTTTTAGAAAATAAAGAAGTTAAAATCGAAAGGTTTTTGGGGCCGACAGAAGCCCGGGAAGTTATTGACGATGCTTTGGCCCTCTATCAGAAATATAAAGAAACTTTAACAGGTTATGAAAAATAAGCTTGAAATTTAGGCGCTTTGTCCTAAAGTAGCAGTACTATTTGTCTTTAAGGAGAACCACAATGAAAAAATCGCTTATCTGTTCAGTTCTGACAGTATCTTTGCTCAGCGCCTGCGCCATTGATCCTTATACGGGCGAGAGCAAAGTTTCCAAAACTGCCTGGGGAACCGGAATCGGCGCGGCCGCAGGCGCGGGAATCGGCGCTCTGGCCGGGGGTGAAAAAGGCGCGCTCATCGGTGCCGGAATCGGTGCTTTGGCCGGAGCCGGAACCGGTGCCTATATGGATGTGCAGGCCCAAAAACTGCGTTCCGAACTGTTGGGAACAGGGGTTCAGGTTAAGCAGGTTGACGGCAAGGTCTATCTGATTATGCCGGGAAACATTACTTTTGACACAAATGAAGCGACCATTAAGCCGGGTTTTCAACCGGTGCTGAATTCTATTGCCAAGGTTATCAAAGAATATGACAAAACCAAAGTTCAGGTTTACGGCTATACGGACAACACCGGAAGCGCCGCAACCAACAATGCCCTCTCCTTCCGCAGAGCCAACGCAGTTTCCAATTATCTGCGGCTGCAGGGTGTTAACGCCGATCGTCTGATTACCGACGGTTTGGGGTCTTCCAATCCGATTGCCTCCAACGCAACGGCGGCCGGACGCGAACAAAACCGCCGCGTTGAAATTGCATTGATTAATATACAATAAACATTTCTTAAAGGGCGGCCTGCGGCTGCCCTTTTTTTATCCGTTAAGCCGACAATCGGAAGAATGACATGCCGATTTTAACCATTACACGCCACGAAGAATACTGTGTCACGGCACCTTTCGGTCTTTGCGAACAGGGAATTGTCCGCGCCGTTATGTCCGGCAGGCGGTTGGCCGCAGATTTTGGACGTGCAGGGACCATTATTTCATCGCCGTTGTTGAGAGCTCTGCAAACCGCTCAAATTCATGCTGCCATTATGGCGTATCCGCCTTTGCTTATCGACAAACGTCTGGCGGAAGAAGCGTCACTGGAAACTGTCGATAACTTTAAACAGGAACTGGCCGCCGAAGCAGTATCCGAATATGTGCATCTGGTCACCCATCAACCCGTTATTTCCCGTTTTTGCAATTACGAATTCAGCTTTATCAAACCCGGCGAAACCCTGATTTACCGGCTCAAAAACTGGGACGACCTGCCGGCTGCCCGACCTGACGGCCTGATAAACCGCCATGAAGGCAGGTTCGGCTCCGACATAGAATCAGACCGACTGTTGACTATGCTGCAAAACCATTCGCAAACGAATTTGGACGATTTGCTTAAGCTTCGGGAGTTTATAAACCTACTTCCGGATTAACCCCCTGCTCCCGCAGCACTTGAAAAATCTCGGCCAAATATTCTTTTTCTTCGTACTGAAGTTTTCCGTCAGACATGCATATTTTAACGGTTTCACGCACTAATTCTTCAGCTTCTTCCGGATGTTTGCCCTTTATATTATCCAAAGCCTCGTAAAAATCTTTTTCCAACGGCGCAATACTATTCAGGTAATCGCTTATGTATTGCGGGCTGAAATTTTTGCTGGCCGGTATTCGGACAGACAAATAATCATAAATGATTTTTTCTTTGATGCGGCTCATGCCGTTGGCTCGAGAAGCCATAAAAACCATAATGGTCAAATCCGTTTTCAGCGGTTCAAACATTTTTCCGTCAACCGGCGGCGTACTTTTTTCCTTGATTTCCGCAGTATTCTCAATTTCTGCCGAAGCACGGAAATCTCTCAAAAATTCCCGCGGATTTTTATAATATTTTTCGGTGGTCAAATCCACCAAATCGCGAATAAACGCCGAATCAAAAACATACGATCTCCGGTTGCGGTAAAAATAAATATCAAAAAGCGTGTTGCCGTCTTTTTCCCAAACATTTTTGACCGCCGCATTCTCCTCGTAAATCCGGTCTTTTTGAATCAGATGCACGACCATATTATAAAATTTCAGGGGTTTCCCGTTCATTTTCCGGAAGCTCCTTCCGGCTGTTTATCCAGCAGAGCGCACAACTTTCCGACATAAAACCTGATGGTTTCCACGCGTGCGGCATAACTTTCCAGATTTTTTTCGATAAACAATTTTTGGTCGGGACGCACTTTAATCGCCCCAAACTGCATCTGAATAAACTGCAGCAGCTTTTCCGGTTCGGCAAACAGGTTGTTACGGAAACCGATGACTATTCCTTTGGAACCGGCGTCAATCTTTTCGACATTTGCCTTGCGGCACAAAATCTTGATTTCCACCGTTTTGAGCAAATTGTCCACCTCTTCCGGCAGAGGGCCGAAACGATCAATCAATTCTTCGCGCATATCCGCCAGACCTTCTTTGTCGGCAATTTCGCCGATACGCTTATACAATCCGAGACGCACGCCCAAATCGCGCACATAAGCTTCGGGAATCATAATCGGAATACCTGTCGTAATCTGGGGCGCCCAGTCATGAAGCTGCGTTTCCTTAACATCTCCCTGCGAAGATGATTTGAGACGGAGAATTTCCTCCTCCAGCATGTGTTGATAAAGCGCGATGCCGACTTCTTTGATATGGCCGGACTGTTCCTCGCCGAGAACATTCCCCGACCCCCGGATATCCATGTCATGACTGGCCAACGAGAAACCGGCTCCCAGCGTATCCAATGCTTGCAAAATACTCAGCCGCCGCTCGGCTATGGGTTTGAGGCGTTTGCGTGCCGGAACGGTGAAATAAGCGTATCCGCGGACTTTGCCGCGCCCCACCCGGCCTTTGAGCTGATACAGCTGCGCCAGACCAAACATATCGGAACGATAAACAATCATGGTGTTCACCGACGGCATATCTATCCCCGATTCAATAATGGTGGTGGAAAGCAGCATGTCCGCTTTGCCTTCCGCGAAAGCATTCATTACGTCTTCCAGCTGCTTGACCGGCATTTGCCCATGTGCCACTAAAATTTTGACATCAGGCACCAAAGCGCGTAAATCCCGCTCTATTTCAAAAATATCCGATACCCGGGGACAAACAAAAAATATCTGACCGCCGCGGAATTTTTCCCGATATACAGCTTCTTTTATCATCACCTTGTCAAACGGCATGACAAAGGTTCTGGCGGCCAGCCTGTCTACCGGCGGCGTTGCAATTATGCTGAGTTGTTTGACGCCGGTCAACGACAGCTGCAAAGTCCGGGGTATTGGCGTGGCGGTAAGCGTCAGAACATGCACGTCCGATTTCAGTTGTTTCAGTTTTTCCTTGTGCGCAACGCCGAAATGCTGCTCCTCATCTATAATCAGCAGGCCAAGATTGCAGAATTTGATGTCTTTAGACAGCAGCGCATGCGTCCCGATAACAATTTCCACCGAGCCGTCTTCCAAACCTTTTTTGACATCGGCGGCCTCTTTGGGCGTTACCAGGCGGGACAGCATTTTGACCCGCACCGGAAAGCCTTCCATCCGCTGTAAAAAGTTAAGATAATGCTGGCGGGCCAACAGAGTGGTCGGCACAATCAGCGCCACTTGGGCCCCGGAGGCGGCAACCGTAAAAGCCGCCCGCAGCGCGACCTCGGTTTTGCCGAAACCGACATCGCCGCAAACCAAACGATCCATCGGTATGCCGGCATTCAAATCACCCATTACGTCTGCGATGGCATTCAACTGGTCATCCGTTTCGTTATACGAGAAACGCGCGCAAAAATCATCGTACATTCCCTGCGGCGCCACATAACAATCGGCTTTTTTAAGATGGCGTTCCGCGGCAATTTTAATCAGCTTTTCGGCCATATCGCGGATTTTGGCCTTGACTTTGGCCTTTTTGGCCTGCCAGGCCGCGCCGCCGAGCGTATCCAGCTGAATGTTGTCATCTTCTATGCCGTAGCGGGAAATTACTTCGATATTTTCGACAGGAACAAATAATTTGGCGTCATTAGCATATACAATTTTCAAACAATCGTGCGGCGCACCGCCGGCCGTGATGTTTTCAAGCCCCATAAAGCGGCCGATGCCGTGTTCAATGTGCACGACCAATTCGCCGACATTAAGCGCCGACACATCGGCAATAAAATCTTTGGCGGTAACTTTTTTGACTCTGCGGTGCTGACGTTCTCCCAAAATGTCCTGTTCGGATACCAGGCACCAGCCTTCGCCTTTAAAACCGTGCATCAGCGGCATAACGGCCAAGACGATTTTGGAAGCGGCTTTTTTCTCCGCTTCCGCCCAATTTTCGGCAAAGGTCATATCGGTTATGCCGTATTCACCCATCAGCGAAAACAGGCGTTCTCTGGCCCCTTCGCTGAAACAACCGATAATGCGGCGAAGTTTTTTATATTCGTTGAGATAATCTTTTAAATCTTCATAAACCTTTCCGGCTCCGGCATTTTTGGCGCTTGAAAAATCGCGCGACGGCAGTACTCCCGCATTAACGACGTTTTCTGCTTCTGGGATATTCATCGGCGTAAATGTTACGGCGCCGCGTCGTTCCAGCAAAGCGGACAGCTGCTTGTCCGTCAAATACAGCAACTCCGGCCTGACCGGACGATAGGCATCAATCTCGGCAGCTGATTTGACTTGCAGCGCCTCAAGCCGGGCATGATAATAATCGGCGATGCTTTCTGCTTTGGAACGGGCCGCTTCGTCAACGTTATGACCGCGGATAAGCGCCGCGTTCGGCAAATAATCAAACAGCGACGGAAGCGCTTCTTCATAAAAAAACGGCAGCCAGTTTTCCATTCCCAAGTACTTTTTGCCGTTGGAAACCGCTTCGTAAATTTCATCGTCCTTAAATGCGGCGCCGAACGCTTCGCGGTATTTGCCGCGAAAAGTTTTTACCGTGTTGTCGTTCAGCAGCACTTCACTCATCACCTTAAACGAATATTCCCTGATTTCGCCGGTTGTACGCTGGCTGACAACATCAAAAAGCCGGATACGTTCCACTTCATCGTCAAACAGGTCTATTCGCAACGGTTCGGCAGTCCCCACCGGGAAAATATCAATAATATCTCCGCGGACGGCGTATTCCCCGGGTTCCATCACTTGTTCGACACGGTTATAACCGTTGGTGGCAGCATAATGCAGAAAGTCGTTAAAATCCAGTCTTTTATCAACGCTCACTTCACGCGACGAATTAAGAAATATTTTTTGCGGCGGCAGTTTTTGCATGACGGCGCCCACGCTGGTGACCACCAGCCGCGGCTTTTTGCTCTGCGGATGCAACGCCAGTTCGGCCAACGTATCTATGCGCCGCGAGACGATATTGACGTTTGGCGAAACCCGGTCGTAAGGAACGGTATCCCATGCCGGAAAACGAAGCACTTTCAAATCCGGATAAAAATATTCGACCAAAT
>CASFLC010000014.1 GCA_949295475.1 uncultured Pseudomonadota bacterium | reverse complement strand
TTTCCCCTTTGACACCGCCGTTGACGGTGAAAGAGACCTCCTCTACCGGGAGGATGCTCACCGGCATCTCGGTATTGCATACCGAGAATTTGCCGTTTTTCATTTCAACGGAATCCGGCAGTGTCATGCCTTCATCCATCAAAATGACTTTATAGTTGGCAACCGTAGCCGCCAACTTTACATTGTACCCACGGGTGAAAGAGGTGTCTCTTTCCTCTTCCACGTGGTTTTTGTCGGCCATCGTTCCGTCGATGGCTAATTCAAAATATTTCAATCCTGACATCAGGATTGAAACTTCTGAATCGTTCGGCTCATTTACATGAGTCGAATCTTTTACGAAGACGCAATCCTTGCGGATGGCGTCTGCCAAATACCAGTCGGCATCGACGGGAGCGACCGGTTTTTCACTTCCCTGAAGTGCGCCTTCCATCAGGAAGTCGTCCTCCGGGCTGCAGCTCGTTACTGCGAACAGCGCTATGACAGCTGCGATCATAGCGAAAAATTTTTTCTGTTTCATAATTTTATTTTTTTTTTTTGTTTTTTTTATTAATCAATGCCGCTGCGGGAATATGCCACGTTAGGTCATACGAGCGGCTAAATATATATAAATTCATCCTGATTATGCCGAACGATTTTTGAACCATAAGCCATGCTAGTCTCATGAATTTTCAAAAACGCCCAATTTCTTCGGTTAATAATGAGGATGATAATAAAATATAAAAATTTGTGTCAATTATATTTATATCACAAAACCGGGGCGGTGGCAAGCAAAACTTATGAATCCGGTTGTTTTTTCATTCTTTTTAACTTAATTTTAACAGTTGACTCGAATAGCCTTGTTTTGACTAAAATGACAAAAATGCGTTTCGCTAAGGCGCTGTGGCATGTCGGCAAACCCGTAACCAAATGTGCATAAATCAGCCAAATTTAAAGGTTTAGGCAACTTTTTCCTTGTAGAATCGCAAAAGGTGGTATAACTTAGCTCCGAATTAAGTTCGCCGGGCAGGGGGAATCTGCCTGTCCGGTTTTGTTTTAACCAAAAGCTACAAAGGAGCTGTTAACACCATGAGTAAATGGGTTTATACATTTGGAAACGGCCAAGCCGAAGGCGACGCCAGCATGCGTAATCTCCTTGGCGGCAAGGGTGCCAACCTGGCTGAAATGAACAAGGTTGGTCTGCCGGTGCCTCCCGGATTTACGGTTACGACCGAAGTTTGCACGTATTACTACAACAATAACAAGACTTATCCTGCAGATTTGAAGGACCAGGTTAAAGCCGCCGTTGCCAGCGTTGAAAAAATCATGGGCAAAAAATTTGCCGATGCCGACAATCCGTTGCTGTTTTCCGTCCGTTCGGGCGCCCGCGTTTCCATGCCGGGTATGATGGATACCGTTTTGAACCTCGGTTTGAATGACGAAACAGTCAAAGCTCTGGCGAAAGCTTCCGGCAGCGAAAGATTTGCCTATGACTCTTATCGTCGCTTTTTGCAGATGTTCTCCGACGTTGTTTTGGGCGCCGATTTGGACCTCTATGAAGAAGCTTTGGAAAATATGAAAAAGTCCAAGGGATATAAGTCCGACACCGATCTGACTGCCGACGATCTTAAAGAACTGGTTAACGAATACAAAGAAATCGGCCAGAAAATCGGCAAAGTCGTTCCTCAGGATCCGTGGGAACAGCTGTGGGCCGGTATCGGAGCCGTATTCGGTTCCTGGATGGTTGACCGTGCCATTACCTATCGTAAGTTGAACAATATTCCGGGCGACTGGGGTACTGCCGTTAACGTTCAGACCATGGTCTTCGGAAATGCCGGCGATGACTGCGCTACGGGCGTTTGCTTCTCCCGCGATCCGGCTACCGGCGAAAACGTTTATTACGGCGAATATCTGGTTAATGCCCAGGGTGAAGATGTTGTGGCCGGTATTCGTACGCCGCAACCGATGGGTTCCAAGGGTGACGGCACTTCTCTGGAAGAAAAATGGCCGCACCTGTACAAAGAGCTGGTTGATGTCCGCAACAAGCTGGAACAGCACTATAAAGACATGCAGGATATGGAATTTACCATTGAACACGGCAAACTGTGGATGCTGCAGTGCCGCAACGGCAAACGCACCGCTCAGGCCGCTGTCCGCATGGCCGTCGAAATGGTTGAAGAAGGCCTGCTGAACAAAGAAGAAGCCATTATGCGCGTCGGCGCCGAACAGCTTGATCAGCTGCTGCATCCGATGCTGGATCCCAAGGCTAAAAAGAATGTTATCGCAACCGGTCTGCCGGCTTCTCCGGGAGCTGCCGTCGGCCGTGCCGTCTTCAATGCCGAAGATGCCGAAGCCTGGGCTGCCAGAGGCGAAAAAGTTATCCTTATCCGTAACGAGACTTCTCCGGAAGATATCGGCGGTATGCATGCCTCTCAGGGTGTTATCACCGCTCGCGGCGGCATGACCTCTCACGCGGCGGTTGTTGCCCGCGGTATGGGAACACCGTGCGTTTCCGGTTCTCATGAAATCCACATCGACTATGCCAACAAGACCATGACCACCGACAAAGGCGTTGTGGTTAAAGAAGGCGATTGGGTTTCTCTGGACGGTGCCAAAGGCCAGATTATCGAGGGACAGGTTCCGACCGTCAAGGCCGACACCAACACCGGCAACTTCGGAAAACTGATGAGCTGGGTTGACGAAATCCGTACCATGGAAGTTCGCGCCAACGCCGAAACGCCGAAAGACGCTCAACAGGCTCGTGATTTCGGTGCTCAGGGTATCGGTCTGGCCCGTACCGAACACATGTTCTTTGATGCAGAGCGTATTCCGGATATGCGCGCCATGATTTTGTCCGAAAACGAAGAAGGCCGCCGCGCCGCTCTGGCTCGCCTGCTGCCTTATCAGAAACAGGACTTCAAAGATCTGTTTAAGATTATGGAAGGTCTGCCGGTTGTTATCCGTTTGTTGGATCCTCCTCTGCACGAGTTCCTGCCGCATACCGATGCCGAAATGCAGGAACTGGCAAACAAGATGGGTATGACTCTGGAAAAGGTTAAACAGCGCGCCAACGCCCTGCACGAGGCTAACCCGATGCTGGGTCACCGCGGCTGCCGTCTGCCGATTACCTATCCGGAAATCTGCGAAATGCAAACCCGCGCCATTTTGGAAGCGGCTATGGAATGTGAAGAAGCCGGTATTAAAGTCCTGCCGGAAATCGAAGTTCCGCTGACCGGTTCCAAGAAAGAGCTGGATATTGTCAAAAATATCATTGATACCACGGCCGAAAAAATCTTTGCCGAAAAAGGCAAGAAGATTAAGTATGAAGTCGGTTCCATGATTGAGCTGCCGCGTGCCGCTCTGAAAGCTGACGAGTTGGCTCAGTCCGCCGAGTTCTTCGGTTTCGGTACCAACGACCTGACTCAGACCACTTTGGGCATGAGCCGCGACGATACGGGCGCCATTTTGGATGAATACCGCGCCCGCGGTGTTTATGTGGCCGATCCGTTTGCTTCGATTGACGTTGAAGGCGTCGGTTGTCTGGTTAAGATGGCTTGCGAAAAGGCTCGTTGCTCCAATCCGAACATCCTGCTGGGTGTTTGCGGTGAACACGGCGGCGATCCGGCATCCATCGACTTCTTCCAGACTTGCGGCATGAACTATGTTTCCTGCTCGCCGTTCCGCGTACCGGTTGCCCGTCTGGCCGCCGCTCAGGCCGCGGTTCGTCACAAAAACGACAAGAAGGAAGAAAACGGCTGCTGCTGCAAAAAAGCCTGCTAAATTCGCGTGAGCGAATCGCAGCGTTTTGCTGACAACGCTGAAAGCGTCCGGTGAGAGCCGGGCGCTTTTTTTGGGGCAATGGTCAAGATTGTGCAAAAAAAAGAGAGCCGGGAAAGCTCTCTTTTTTTGTTTTTTATGAAGGAGATTTAGGTGTTTAGTTGTTTCAGACGCTGATATCTACCTGCGTCCCTTTAACCGAGTCGGCAGGAATCGCGCGGTCAGTTTCAACAGCGCGGATGTTTTCCGCCGTCTGCAGGGGCAGCGCCGCAACCGCCTTCGGTTCGGCCGGCTGAGTGGCGGCAAGAACTGAACTGTAAGAACTGACGGTTCCTGATGTGTTCATGTGTTTTTCCTTTATTTAACCCACAGTTTCAGAATACTATAAAACAGCTTTGGGCGCAAGCGGAAAGATGTGACAAAAATTTTGGATAAACAAAAGGTTGGCTGAAAAATTCGGTCTGTAACAAAAGTTTTATAATTTTGGCGACAATAACCGGTTGACGTTTTTGTCTAAAAATGGTATAACAACTTCATTGCAAAAAAATTATTTATATTTATTTTTAACCGTCCGCCAGGAGCTTGTGTGCTTTTTGTCGGACATCAAAACCCAAAAAAAAATGAAAACAAAAGTAGAACTTTTTGGCACGACAAACGTGCCGGTGATTGACAACGGAGTTTACGCCAAAAAATTTACCCGTCGCGCAAAGACTTACGCACAGCGGGTTGAAAACATGGCAAAAAGAATTGATTTTGTGGCGGCCGCAAATCATTTGCCGGCTGACCGGATTATTCAATTTTCCGCTTGTCATGAGGCGCGCGGAATACAGTATGGCGATGCCGACTCCCAATGGGAAGACGCCATGCAGATAAATGTGGCGGACAAAGACGGATGCCGTCATTATAAGTCCGAAAAACAGGTCGGGCGTCCGACGTTTTGCTGCGAAAAGCGCTGTTATTACAGCGAAAGCGGCTGGCTGCATAAGGACGCCGACGGATATTATCATTACGAGCAGTTGCTCGGCGATGATGATTATCTGAACGGCCGGAAAGTTCAGGCTGCCTATCGACGCTGGGCGGAGCTGACCGGAGATGTTTTGACGGGAAAACTGCAGATGATGCAGGTCTCTCTCAAAATCGACGGCAAATCACCGTTTACCACTGCGGCATGGGTGCAGACGGTGACCAATGTCAACGGGGCGACACTGTATTTTGTCACTCTGATTGACAACGGAAAAATGCTTCGACTGACCCGCGAAGAGGTCGGCTGTGAAAAGTTGGATATCCCGGAAATGGGGTATCTGCGGACAAAGTTCAACTGGCTCCAGTATATGGGGTGCGGAATCTTTGCCCGTTTCAAATAATGCGGGAATTTGGAAACCGGCTCCTTCGGGGGCCGGTTTTTTTTATGCAAATCGACTAAAGTATTATTTAAGACCGGCAAAGGCGGCTTATCTTATGAAGTGTCTGACTTTTTGATATAAAAAATGCGTCTTCCGGGGCAAGAAAACTTTTGCAGAAATTCCGGGCTGCACCGTAAATAAACGTTTTTTGAGTTTTTTTGGGGGTGACGCATTTTTGTTATTGAAAATTAAATTTTTATTGCTTAAGTTAATTCTGTATTAGTTGTTTAACAATTAACGATTTTTAACCCATATGGAGATTAATAATATGAAAAAGCTTTTAAGTTTGTTCTGCGCTATTGTTGCTTTGTCCGGCTGCTCCAGCATGAGCGAGAGCGCTTTGTTCGGCGGCAGCGAATGCGCTACCCGCGAAGCTCGCGATTTTATGGAAAATGCCGAAGACAGAGTATTCTTCGCTTTTGACAGCTCCGCTATTTCTCCGGATTCTGCCGAAATCCTGGATACTCAGGTTAAATGGCTCAAAAAGCATGAAAATGTTGACGTTATCGTTCAGGGTTACTGCGATGAACGCGGTACCAGAGAATACAACCTGGCTTTGGGTGAACGCCGCGCCAATGCCGTCAGACAGTATCTGATTTCTCAGGGTATTGCCGCTGACAGAATCTCTACCATTTCTTATGGTAAAGAAAGACCGGCCGTTCTCGGCAGCAATGAAGCCGCCTGGGCTCAGAACCGTCGTGCCGTTACCGTTATTCAGGCCGGCAACAACTAATCTGACTTTTGTCTGATTTGAAAAAACGTATCCCCGGGGGGATACGTTTTTTTTGGTCTTGTGATTACGTATTTTTTATTTTAAAGTAAAAGCGAGTTTTTAATTTAAGGGATTGAGAAATTGATGAAATCAGCCAGACTTCTTTTATGCTCAGCCGCCGCGCTCGCGTTTGTCTGCCCGGCGCAGGCTCAGAATTATTCGTCTTTGCAGGTGGAAATTGATGAACTGCGCGAGGATGTGAAAATCCTGCAGCGTCAGGCTTATCGTGATAAAGAAAACGGCCTGGCTCCCGGCTCAACTCAGAACGTGATGGTGCAGCTCGGCGCGTTGGACGAGAATGTGCGCCAAATTAACGGCCGGATTGACGAGCTGGATTATAAAATCAAACAATTGAACGAACGGCTGGATTTAATTAACAAAGACGTTGATGTCCGGATTAAGATGATTGAGGGCAAACCGCTTGGCGGCGGAAAAGATGCCGGCAGCAGCAAACCTGCCAAAAAATTTGAAGCGCCGGTTGCCCAAAACGCTCCGAAATCCATCGTCGGGGACAGCATTAAAACCGGTGACGATCTGCCGGCCGTCAAAACCAAAAGCGCCGACGAAATTTATAAAGAAGGGCAGGAGGCTTTGAAGGCCAACGAAAATGAACTGGCCGCGCAAAAATTTACCGCAATTCTGACCAAGTATCCGGATCATAAACTGGCCGGCAATGCCCAATATTGGCTGGGGGAGGCTTATTATGCCCAGAAGGATTATGCCAAAGCGGCGGTGGCTTTCGGCAAAGGGCTTGAGAAATATAAAAACGTCAAGGGTGCCGATAATCTGCTTAAATTAGGCATGTCCATGAAGGAACTCGGCAAAAAGGACGAGGCCTGCACGGCATTTACAACCCTTCCCAAAGAGTTTCCGAAAGCAGAGCAGCCGGTTAAAGACAAGGCCAAAAAATTTGCCAATGATTTGAAGTGCGACGTCAAATAAGATGTCTGACTGGGTGCAAAAATTTGATTTGCAAAATGTGACGGTCGCCGCCGGGGTTTCCGGCGGCGCCGACTCTTTGGCACTGGTCTTTCGCCTTAAAGACTGCGGAATTAAGGTAACGGCGTTGACGGTTGATCATCGGCTGCGTCCGGAATCTTCTGCTGAGGCGGTTTATGTGGCCGATTTGATGAAACGGGCCGGAATAGAGCATCATGTTTTAATCTGGGACGGTGACAAACCTTCTTCCGGCGTGGAAGAAGCGGCCCGGCAGGCCAGATATGATTTGCTGACGTCCTGGTGTCGTTCCCATAGTGTTGATGTGCTGGCAATGGGGCATCACCGGCGTGATCAGGCCGAAACTTTTTTGCTGCGGCTGCAACGGGGCAGCGGTCTTTATGGTTTGAGCGGGATGCTTCCGGTTAGCGAACGGCAGGGTATTCGCCTTATTCGTCCGCAGTTGGATGACAGTCCCGGGTTTTTGCGCGATTACCTGCGCCGGAAAAATATTGTCTGGGTTGAAGATCCGTCCAATCGGTGTGAGGATTTTGAGCGGGTTAAAATTCGCCATTTTTTGCCTGAGCTTGAGATGCGAATCGGACTGACCGAAGCTCGTCTGGCAGAAACCGCCGCTGTGTTGGCGCGTACCCGCCGCTATCTGGAATCGCAGGTTGACAAGTTTATAAAAAATCATGTCCGCAGCTGGGAAGACGGCTTGTTGTTTTCGGTCGCGCCGGGACAGATTGCCTCTCTGCATCCGGAACTCGGCTATCGGGTATTGTCGGTTTTGCTGCAGCGGGCTGGCCAAGCGGTTTATCCTCCGGAGGCCGAAGAAATCCTCCGGCTGGTTGACGAACTACAGAAGCCCGTCTTTAAAGGCTGTACACTCGGCGGCTGCGAGATTTTTTCGGCACGGCGCCGGTTGTGGCTGATTCCCGAATGCCGGCGGCGGCAGGTTCTTTCAAAATCCGATTGGCAGAAATGCTTGAACTTTGCGCCGCAATATGCTAAAGCAGACCTGCCCTATAAAGTGCGACGGGCAATGTTTAACAACTGGATGAGTTCCGATAATGGCAAAAACAAAAAACAGTGATTTTATTTCGACCGGATTGGTGGCTCAGAACCGCCGCGCCAATTTTGACTATTTGATAGAAGAAAAATTCGTTGCCGGGCTTGAACTGACCGGAACCGAAGTCAAATCGCTGCGTCTCGGTCATGCCAATATTAACGACGCTTATGGAATTGAAAGGGACGGCGAACTCTATATCTCAAACATGTTTATTGCCGAATATGCCAATAAAGGTTATGCCTCACACGCCGAAAAAAGAGACCGTAAGCTGCTCCTTAAAAAAAAGGAAATTATCAATATTATCAACGCGCTTTCCCGCAAAGGCGCCACGCTGGTTGCCATGCGTCTTTTCTTTGATTCTCACGGGCGAGCCAAGCTTGAAATCGGGCTCGGGCGCGGCAAAAAGAATTATGATAAGAGAGAGGCCGTCAAAGAGAGGGAGTGGAAGGTGCAGAAGGCCCGCTTACTGGCTTAAAAGGTTTCCGGAAATGGATGTGTGTCATAATATATCAAAAAGTGAGATGTTTGCCAATTCATCGGACATTCCGGGGAAGTTTTGCGTTATGAAACAGGTCGGTTAACTCTTGTTTTTAGCTCTTTTTTGTTTGAAAAAGTCTTTTAGCAGCCGGCTGCATTCTTCTGCCATGATTTCCGGATGGACCTTCGGTTTGTGATGGCAGGTCGGCTGCTCATAAAAGCGTACCCCGCTGACAACGGCGCCGCCTTTGGCGTCGATTGCTCCAAAGTACAAGTTTTCTATTCGGGCGAAGGAAATTGCCGCCGCGCACATGGTGCAGGGTTCCAAAGTCACATACATATCCATGCCGCGCAGACGGTTGCCGCCGGTTTCGGCGCAGGCGTTTTGAATGGCTTTGATTTCCGCGTGGGCGGTGGCGTCTTCCACGTGTTGGCTGAGGTTGTAGCTTTCGGCAATAATTGTTTCTTTTTGCGGATCAACGATGACGCAGCCGATGGGCACTTCGTCTTCTTTGGCCGCCTGTTCCGCCAATTCTAAAGCGTGGCGCATGTATTTATTTTCCATCTTTTTCCTTTTTTGTTTGTATTTTAGCCTGATTATGCTAGAAGATTAAAAAAAAGGAAAGTTTAAAATGAGTGAACGTCTTGCAAAGTTTATGGCCAGGTCCGGCGTTTGTTCACGGCGGCAGGCCGAAGAATTTATCCGCCAGGGGCGGGTGACCGTCAACGGAGACGTGGTTGATTCACCGGCCTTTAATGTTGAAGGTGACGAAAAAATCCTGTTGGACGGCGAAAAACTGCCTCAAAAAGAAAAAGTCCGGCTGTGGCTTTATCATAAGCCGATCGGACTGGTGACAACTCACCGGGATGAAAAAGGACGGCCGACGGTGTTTGATAATTTGCCCGAGGGATTGCCGCGGGTGATTTCGGTCGGCCGGCTGGATTTGAATTCGGAAGGGTTGCTGTTGCTGACAAATGACGGTGAGTTGTCCCGGCGTCTGGAACTTCCGTCTAATGGCTGGATACGTCGCTATCGTGTCCGCGTCCACGGAGCGGTCGACGTTAAAAAACTTCAGGCGCTGCAAAACGGGACAGTCGTTGACGGTGTGGCATACGGCGCGGTGCGAGCTGAAATCGACAGCCGGAACGGCAGCAATACCTGGCTGACGGTGACGCTTGCCGAGGGCAAAAATCGTGAAATCCGCAAGGTTATGAAGTCGATCGGTCTTGAGGTTTCCCGGCTTATTCGTTTGTCTTACGGGCCTTTTCAGTTGGGAAGCCTGCGCAAGGGAGAGGTGCGGGAGGTGCCGGCTAAAGTGCTGCGTGAACAGTTGGGAAGCAAGTTTGATTTATGAGAGTTATCGGTGGCAAATATCGGGGCAAAAAGCTTTTTTCACCGGATAACGGCAAGGTTCGTCCGACGTCTGACCGGGCGCGCGAGGCGTTGTTTAACATTTTACGTTCCCGGTTGGGAAACGACTGGAGCAATTTTCGTTTTTTGGACGTTTTTGCCGGAAGCGGTGCCATGTCCTGGGAAGCCTTGTCTCTGGGAGCTGCGTTTGTGACATTGGTTGACGCCGATGTCGGGCCGTTGCTGAGAAATGCCTCGTTGTTTAAAGACGAAAAGGCTAAAATCCGTATTATTAAATCTCCGGTGCAGGCTTTGGGCGAGGCAGATGCCGGGTATGACATTTTGTTTTGCGATGCGCCGTATCATCAAAGCCTTACCGTTCCGGCCTTATGCCGTCTGGCTGAGAAAAATTGGCTGAAATCAGGCGCCTGGTGTTTGATTGAGGTTGCAAAAGATGAAATTTGTCCGCTTCCGGAAACTTTCGTTCTGCTGGAGGAGCGGCGTTACGGTGCTGCCAAAGTGATTATTGCGCGGTATCAAGGTTGAAATTTTTGACGGTAATGTTTTCTACGCTCAGTCGGCCGTCCCGGTAATCTATTGGGGTTAATACCGTCAGATATTTGTCATCTGGATGCAGTTTGAAGGATTTGTTGTTCAGCAGAATTTGCGCTACGAAAACGCCTTTTTTGTTGAGCGTTTGATTGTTTTGCAGGTCTTCCAGAAGTTTTGCCAATGCTTTTGACGACGTCTGAAGATGAACGGCGGGGGTGAATTCTTCGTTAAAAGTTAATTCTCCGTGTCCGACCAGACTGAGCGGCGGCCAATTGACCGCCAGGCCGCCGATTTCCACAAAGCCGCCGTGATGAAGCCATTCTTCCAGCGCAATGCGGAAAGAATCGTCTTCGGGAAATTCTCCCATCAGGTTTGTTTTAAGATAAAGGCGATCTATCTGAGAAGTCAGCGGATAATTTATCAGGCCGTTGACGGATACGTTTTTGATTTCAAGATGATTTTCAAAAAACGGTATCAGCGCTTGCGGAAATTTGGGACGGGAAATGCGGCGCGCTGCCAGGTTTATTTCTTTTATTTTTGCAAAGTCTTTTATTTCCGCGCCGGTGAATGTTGCAAGAATTTGTTCCAGGCGGTCTTTCTTGAATAAGAATTTTCCTTCGGCAGTCTGAAAAGACAGGGCTTTGGTTTGTCCGTCAAAATCCCATTCGGCAGCTTGTCCGAAGTCAAAGGTCAATTTGCCGTAATTAAACCATCCCGGCTGCATGCGAAGATTTTTGATGCTGAGTTTCCAGAGATGCGGGCCTCGGAGAGTATAAATTTGAAAATTTTCGGCTTCCAGCAGCGGAGAGAAAACCGAGGCGGATATCTTCAGTTTATCATAGGCAATATCAAGATTGATTTCATTAAGCGCCTTTTGCATCTGCAGGATTTTTTTGCCGGTTAAAACGGCGGCCGCTTGTCGTTCCAGTCCAAACCAGCAGACAGTAAGCGTCAGCAAAAAAACTGCGACAGCCGGGATAATAAAGCTTAACCGGAACAGCCGAAACGTTCGTTTCGTAACGGTTATCAGCGTATCGGCGGCGTTTTTCAACTTTTGCAGCATTAGGGGCTCCCGGTTTTATTTGCTCAGAGCATTATGCGGGTAGTTGCGCATGGTTTCGGCGTTGAGTTCTGCGCATTTATTTTCCAGCCGGGTTTGAAGTTCGTTCATAAAAGTTTTTTTATCGAGCCCGGGTTGAATCGGTTCCATAAATTCAAAAATGACTTTTCCGGGGTAACGCAAAAAAGAACTTTTTGCCCAGAAAAAACCCGTGTTGACGGCAATCGGCACAACCGGCAGATTCAAGTGCTGGTACAGCAGGGCTATGCCGGGTTTGTAGACCGGCATGTCTCCGGGTTTGCGGCGGGTTCCTTCCGGAAAAATCAGAACCGGGCGGCCGTCGGCAATTTTTTCGCGGACATGGCGGAACATGTCTTTCATGGCGCGGGAGCCTGCCGAACGGTCGACAGGAATCATGCCGTAAAAATACTGTGCCCAACCGAAAAAAGGAATGTAGGTCAGTTCTTTTTTTAGAACAAACGAGGCTTTTTTTATGTAATTGCTGAGGCAGTAAGTTTCAAGCGCCGATTCGTGTTTGCCGGCGTAGATGACACCTTCTTGTTTGAGGTATTGCCGACCGCGGATTTCAATTTCTATTCCGGCGAGGCGTTTCAGGCTCCAGACCCAGAATGACAGCAGGCCGTTGTTCCAGAAAGGGATAACGATACGACGGGAAAAAAGCCCGATGACCGAGGTGATTATGCAGCCTATTCCGAGAGTGGCATAACCGACGATGTTAAAAATCAGGGAACGTATGTATATCATTGGGCACCTCTCAATTGTAACAGGCTTAAAATCCGGACACATAAAAATTTATTATATTCGGTAAAAAGAAGCGAGAAGGTATGCCAACTCGTCCACCATTTTTTTTCGACTTTTTCCGAGTAGACCGGGTGGGCAATGATTTTCAGGCGGGGATTCTGAACCTTAAACTCGGCGATACTGCGGGGCAGGTGGTAATTAGAAGTTACCAACCGGATGGAATTGATGTGATTTTGCCGCAGCCAGTTGATGGTTTCCACCGCGTTGCCGACAGTGTCCGAGGCCTTTGAGCCAAGAATAATTTCGCGGTCGGTGGCAATGTTCAAATGTTGGGTTTTTTGAATTTGCGACAGGGATATTTGCGGGCCGACTCCCGAGATGAATAATTTTTCGGCCAATCCCCGATTGAGCAGGCTTACGGCTTCCGAAATGCGATTGCGTCCGCCGGTCAGGGCTATAACGGCTTCGGTTCGGGTTTCCGAATCCAACGGATAGTTGTTGATGTGTCCGGCAAAACAAAAGAATCCGCCCAACCACAGCAGAACAACAATTCCGGATAATGTCAGCAGTCTTTTGCTCATAGCATTTTCTGAAGCGTTTTTTTGACGGTATAATAGGCCGTGGTCATGGAGATGGTCAGAGAGAACAGCGGCAGGCTGCAGACAACAAGCCAGTCACCGAAACTGAGGTTGGCTTCACTGATGATGCCGCCTTCTATCTGACGAGCCAGCGAGCCGATGAAAAAGATGACCGGAAAGGAGAAAAACAGGCCGATGATACCGCCGCTTCCCCCCAAGAAAGCCATTCTTTTGGCGTATTGCTGGGCGACATAAGTGTCTTTGGCTCCCATGATGTGCAAGATTTCAATGATATTTTTGTGCAGCCCGAGGCTCATCTGGGTTGTGTAAAAAATGGCACCGGAAGTGATGCCCGTTACCAGAATCAAGATGGTCATGGCAATGAGCTTGAGGCCGTCGGCAAACTGGATGAGCTTGTTGAGCCAAAGTTTGTGATTGTCCAGCGAGGCCTGAGGCGAAGCCTGAGCCAAATTCTGCGCGACCTGAGCAAAGTCAATATCTGCGTCCGGCGCCAGCTTGATGTCGATGATTCGCGGCATGGGCAGATTGTCAATATTGACGCCATCACCCAACCACGGCTGAATCAGTTTTTTAAGCTGCTCGTCTTGAAGCGGCGTAACCTTGACAATGCCGTCGACGGTTTTGAGAAACTCAACGGCTTTTTCCTGATAAGCCAGCGTTTCGGCGGCCGCTTTTTCTTTGTTGGCACTGTTTACCGGCATAATCTGCACGGTCAAAGATCCCAAAATGCTGCGGTTCCAGTTGTAAAGCATGGAGTTGATGGACAGCACGCCGGATAACGTGATGGCAAAAATAAAGACGGCAATGGAAATCATTACCTGCAAAAAGATGCTGGTGTTGTCGCCTTTGAGGGGAAGTTCCTGTTTGCGGGGGGTGTAAACTCGTCTAGGCATGCCGGCCTCCCAATCTAGAAATTTCCGACGGATAGTGGATATGCAGGCTGCGGTTTTGCAGGTGCAGCTGCGGGTAGGCAAAGTCGTTGATGAGTTTGTCGCTGTGCGTGGCAATGACAACGGTGGTCCCGAGTTTGTTGAGCTCGACAAAGAGTTTCATGAGTTTGGGCGCAATGTCGTTATCAACGTTGCCGGTCGGTTCATCGGCCAGCAACAGTTCCGGCCGGTTGATGACGGCGCGGGCAATGGCTATGCGCTGTTTTTCGCCGCCGGACAGCGTCGCCGTCGTATCCTGCATGTGGCGGCTGAGTTCTACCCAGTTCAGAAGTTCGGTGACGCGTTTGCGCACCTCCCGTTCATCCATGCCGCAGACTCTGAGGGGCAGGGCGACATTATCAAAGGCTGACAGGTGATCCAGCAGGCGGAAGTCCTGAAAGACAACGCCGATGCGCCGGCGCAGCATAGCCAGTCCGTCGCGGTGCGTGAAGTTAATGTTTTTGCCAAAAACGCTGATGCTGCCGCGGCTCGGTCTTTGCTGCAAATACATCATGCTAAGCAGGGAAGTTTTACCGGCGCCGGATTTTCCGGTAAGAAAATGAAAGGAACCTTTTTTAAGCGAGAGTTTTATGTCGCTCAGAATCTCCGGCCCCTGGTCATAACGGATGCCGACGTTCTGCATTTCGATAATCGTTTCCGGTTCCCGGTATTTTTCCATGTTGCTCCCTTCCTGTTTTGATGCTAAACAAGATATAACAATTATTTTTTTTATAAAGTAATTTTTTGCTTTGATTAAACGCTTTTTGATTCTATAGTGGCGGCGAGAGGTGAAAAATGCGGATTTATTGTCCTAAATGCAAGACCGGCTATGAGATTGACGGCAATTTGATTCCCGAAGAAGGGAAAAAACTGCGTTGCAGTTACTGTCAAGCTGTCTTTACGGCTACTAAAGCCGATTTGCTTGAGGAACCTGATTTTCCGGGGTTAAAAAAAGAAGCCCCTCAGGACGAATCGGAAACGGCCGGCACAACGGACGGAACGTCAGTCGCAAAGCCCGAAAAAGCAGTTGACGACGAGGTGATGAAAGGGATTTTTCAGCGTCTTTCGACTCAAACGGAAAATTTGTTTGAGGCAGAGAAAAAAGTGCCGCTGGGAAAAAAAATCGTATCTAAAATAAAACGGTTTCTCGGTTTGAATCATAAGTTTAACCGTTACCTGAGCCTGGCAGCGATAGCCGCCTTTGGGGCGCTGATTTTTTATAATTACAGGTTTGACATTGTTCGGACGCTTCCGGTCATGAACAAGATTTATGCGGCGTTGGGAATCCAAGCCAAAATTCCCGGAGAAGGATTGTCTTTTCAAAATATTGTCTGGAAAGATTTTGAGGATGATTATGTGCGCCAGCTTGAAATCAAGGGGTTTATCGTTAACGGCAGCGGCAGAAATGTCGAGGTTCCCGTCTTGAGGGTGGATATGCTTGACAAAGACACCAGGTCTTTGCAGGTTCTTGATCAAAAACCGTCGGTTAAAACGTTGCAGCCCGGCGGGCGGGTCGCTATCAGCATGATTGTCAAAAAGCCGTCGCCGCTGACAAAATACGTTTATATGACTTTTATCGACAAATATTAAACCGACCGGCTGATAATAAAATCGGCCAGTCCTTTGAGCGTTTCGGCTTTGGCGCCGAAGGGCGCGAGGAGTTGTTTGGCCTCTGTTATCAGGCTGCGGGCCATGGCGCGGGCTTTTTCGATACCGTAAAGTCCGACAAAGGTCAGTTTCCCCTGCGCGGCGTCTTTGTTTAAGGTTTTGCCCATGAGGGTCGGATCGCCTTCCACATCAAGAATGTCGTCGGCAATTTGAAAGGCAACGCCGATTTTTCGGGAATAAGCGATCAAAATTTTGGTCTGTGCCGCAGATGCTCTGCCGAGGACGGCACCGGCTTCGCAGGCGAAGCGAATCAGCCGGCCGGTTTTCATTTCTTCAATGTGTTTAATCATTTCTTCCAGATGATAATCCGCATGTGTTTGCTCGGTATAAAGATCAAGCATTTGTCCGGCCACCATGCCGTCAAAAGCTCCGGCAGCCTGCGCCAGAAGACGGACCAAACGGCAGCGGACGGCGGCCGACGATGATGTTTGCGGGGAAGATAAAAGTTCAAAGGCATAAGTCAATAAGCCGTCTCCGGCCAAAATCGCGGTGGCTTCGTCAAATTTTTTGTGGCAGGTCGGTTTGCCGCGGCGCAGATCATCATTGTCCATGGCCGGCAAATCATCGTGAATCAGCGAATAAGAATGCAGGGCTTCCAGAGCCATGGCCGCAGGCAGGGTTTGTTCCCGCGATATGCCGAAAAGAGCTGCGGTTTCCGATACCAAAAAGGGGCGAAGCCGTTTTCCGCCGTTGGAAACGGAATAATACATGGCTTCAACGACTCTTTTTTCGGCTCCCTGCGGAAGCGGAAAAAAAGCGGAAATGTTTTGATTGAACCAGGTGCTGTATTCAATCAGTTTACCGGAAAAATCTGTCATATCTGGGACTCCGGAACTTCAAACGGCGTTGTTTCGACCGAGCCGTCGGATTTGAGTTCTATTTTTTCGATTTTCAATTTGGCGGCCTGAAGTTTGTTTTCGCAGAGCTGTTTGAGTTTGACGGCTTTTTCGTAAGCGTTGACGGCATCATCCAGCTTGATGCGGCCGCTTTCCAATTCACGGACGATATTTTCAAGCTGAGCCAGGGCGTCTTCAAAATTTAACTCTTCATTTTCCGTGGCAGTCATCGTTTTCTCCTCTTGTTTTGAAGTTATCTTATTATATTGCGCCGAGAATATCAACCATTGTTGAACGTTGTGAATTTCTTTGACCGGATAACTTAAGTATAGCTATCAATTAGCATTATGTCCCCTAGTTTGTGCGGGGGGTTACGCTAAATTAGTGATAAAAAAACAAGCCAAATTACGGAGGTGTCAGAATGAAAAATGCCGCGTTGTCGTCCGGGGCCCGCCTGCTGAAAGCCATGGGAAACGAAAAACGCCTGAAAATTCTTTACTATCTTTCGGAAAAAGAATTGAATGTCGGAGAACTGGAGAAACTTATCGGGCTGAGCCAGTCGGCGCTGTCGCAGCATTTGGCCGTGCTGCGTGCCGAAAATATGGTGAAAACCAGACGGTCGGCGCAGACGATTTATTATTCCCTCCAGGGAGATAAAGTGCGCCGGGTGCTGGATGTGGTCGAACAAATCTACAGTCCCAATTATCGGTGAACTCAATTTTGGTTTTTATTTTTGAAAGAAGCCGGTTTAGTATGCGAGCACGCAACGGATACTACCGGCTCCGACTTTATAATAGTATTTTGTTGTTCCTCTCTCTAAATTAATATGCCACAAGCTTCCAAAATCTCCTTCTGTTGATGGCCGGTAGTTACAATAACCCTTGCACAGCTGCTTTTTATTTGCGCGCAGAAGACCGTTTGTTATTGCATCATAATTATCAATTATGGCGTATAATTCGCCTGCGGCCGGAAGATACCATCCGCTGCTGCCGATGCCGCTGTCCGACGCGCTGAAACTGTTACACCATTTTGCCGCCGGGTATTCGAATTTTCCTTCATAATTAACCATGCACAAAGTGTTTTCTTTTCCGTTAAAATCAGCCAAGGCACCGGCTAAATCATTTGCCCCGTGATTTTCCAGACACGATACATCTTCGTATCCGGTTGAAAATTCCAGATTGTTCTCTTCCAGGGAGATCAGAAGTTTTGTGTCGTCTTTGATGTAGGCGATAATTCCGACAGGAGTTTTGCCGTCTTCGAGGTCGTAAGAGAAGGATCCGTCCGAGTAGTAGATTAGGCCTGGTTTTTCTTTTAAGACGCAAAAATATTTGCTGTTGTCGGAGGGGCAGACGAGGCTTTCCAGTCCGTTGCAGGCTTCGGCGGATT
>CASFLC010000013.1 GCA_949295475.1 uncultured Pseudomonadota bacterium | reverse complement strand
TCTTTATCTTTATCTTTATCTTTATCTTGCTGGTCCCGATTATCGTTGCCGGAAGATTGTTGTTGATTCTGCTGCTGCTGTTGTTTTAGATATTCCAAGTTAAATTTGGCATCCTCGTGATTGGGATTCTTTTTCAGCACTTCTTCGTATTTTTTGATGGCCTCATCTGTTTTTCCGCTTTTGGCCAAAGCGTTGCCTTGATTATACAAAGCCGTCACTCCCGAAGCTTTGGCATATTCTTCGTAAGCTTTGTCATAATCGCCCATTCGGTAATAGGCGGCTCCCTTCCATAAAGGATCTGTAAACTGCCGGCTGGCCTCCTGAAAATCGGATGCTTCAAAATGTTTCAGCCCTTCCTGATTGCCGTTGAGAAAGAACCCGGCTTCAGCAGGGGTTGCGGCAAACAGCAGCAAAACCAAAATCCCTTTGCGGAAAAAATACAGACAGCACAACATCGGAACCGCCAGCAGATAATAACCGTAATCCAGCCAAACGGTGTGCCAGTTGGCGCTTTCTTCAAGCTCTCCCGGATTGCCGGAGATTTCGGCCGCCAGCTTTTGCAAAGTTTTATCGCCGTTTTGCAAATTCCAATAATAACCGCCGCCGGCTTCCGCAATCATCTGCAGTTTTTCCGCAGACTTTGCCGTCGTTGCGGCAATGTTAACATGAAAATTCATTTGCTTGGCTTTTTTGGCGGCGTCCAGCGCCAAATCAAAACGCTCGCCGACATCCGGTGCAAAAACGATAATCTCGCCGCGCTGATACGAAGCGTTGCGGAATTTTTCCACCGCCAGCTCAATAGCCCGGTCCAGCCGGTCGCCGTTTGCCGGCATAATATCTTCGGTAACGGCCGGAAGCAGGTTGTCAATAAGTTTTCCGTCATCTGTCAGCGGCGTAATTATGAACGGTTCCGACGTATAAACGATTAAGCCTTTTTGTGCGTTAGGAAGCAGGGCCAAAATATCTTTTATTTTATATTTGGCGCGGTCAAGACGGCTGGGGGTTAAATCTTTCATTTTCATTTCCGAAGACAGGTTCAGCAGCATAACCGTCGGATTCTCCGGTGCCAGACTGGGAATTTCGGTTTTTATCCAGCTGGGGCCGGCGGCGGCGATTATTGCCGCGATCATACCGATAAGAGCCAAATGGCCGAGAATTTTCCGCTGAGCGGATGAGCCCTTAATCAACAGAAAATTCAGCAGGTTTTTGTCGCAGACCTTTTCCCAGGAAGACTGGTTGCGGATGCCGCGGAAATACCTTCCGTAAAACAACAGTGGAATGAACAGCAATAACAACAGCCACGGACGCAAAAAATGAAATGCATTCCAAAACTCGCCCATCAGTTTATCCTCCTCAGCGCCGCGGCCAATCCCATTGACAGCAAAACCGCCGCCAGCAGGGGGATATAAAACAACTCTGAAGTTTCCTGAATAAACCTGTCGTCATTAAGCCGCGGATTGAGCTTGTCAATCGTATCATAAATTTTTTGCAGCCCGGCAGTATCCTCGGCGCGAAAATAAGTGCCTTTTGTCGCAACGGCAAGCGCTTTCAGCCCGGCTTCGTCCAGCCCGGAGTTTCCGCCCAAGGTTATTCCCATCAGCGAACCGAAGAAGCCTCCGGGTTTGCCGACGCCTATAGTATAAATTTTGATTTTTTCATCCTGCGCCAGTTTGATGGCCTGTCCCAGAGAAAGGCTGCCGTCATTGTTTTCGCCGTCTGTCAGCAGGATGATGATTTTGTTATCCGCATCCTGCGTGTCCCGCATGTTTTTCAGAGCCAGCCCCAACGCATCGCCGATGGCGGTTGATGTTCCGGCCATTCCGGCAGCCATCAGGGCAATGATTTCCTGAACCGATTTTTTGTCATAGGTCAGCGGCGCCTGCAGATATGCCCTGGTCCCGAACAAAATCAGCCCGACCCGGTCATCGGCTCTTTTTTTTAAGAAGTCGGAGGCTGTTTTTTTGACGGCGGTCAACCGGTCAATGTAATAATTTCCGAGTGTAAAATCCTGTTCCAACATGGAGTTGGAGATGTCCAGCACCAGCATGATGTCGCGGCTTTCTGCCGGAAGCCGTACCGGTTCTCCGACCCTTTGAGGCCTTGCCGCCGCCGTCACCAGCAGCAGCCAAACCAAAAATGTCAGCCAGAAAAATTTAGAATATCCGGCAGGATTGGAACTGCTTCCCATTTTCCAAAGGCTTCCCGATTTGATGGATATTTTTTCCAAATCTCCCAGAAAAGGAACGCGCAGCGCGTCGCCGTGCAGCCCCTTGACGGCCGGAAATACCGCTCTGACGATAAACGGCAAAGGCAGCAGTAAAAACATCAGCGGCCAGGCAAACTGGGTCATAGGTTTTCTCCTATCCAGTTTTGGCAGAAAGCGCGGACAGCCAAAACGTCTGCGCTTGAAAAGCCTTTGGCGCCTTCTTTCATGTAAGGGGCGTTTATCAGGAGTTCCGCAGGTTTGCCGTCGATTTTATGTTTGCAGTGGCTGTTCAAAAAGTCAAGCCACGGTGTTCCGGACAAAACCGCCGCCCCGGGATATTTGAAAACGCAGATACGCCGCAAAATTGCAGACATTTCGACAACCGACGCCACGGTATTGTTGCAGTAAATGTTTTTGAGCAGATGCAGAGCGTAAAGTTTTTTTGATTTGCGGCGAATAATTTTGACAATGTGAAAAATCAGCGCGGCCAGAACAATTCCCAGAAAAATCACCCACCAGCCGTATGCCGGCGGCCACGCGGAAACGCCGTCGGGCAGGTGAATATCCCGTAATTCCGGTAAATTGAACTGTTCCGATTCCATTTGAATAAATCCTTTTCAACGCCTTTGATAAATTTAAGAAATCTCTTATCAAATATCAAGTCCTTTAAAAAACATATCCCTGCCGCGGATAACCGGCAGGGATATAAAAGACGAAACTTATCGGCATTCGCAAAAATAGTTTTTAATAATTTCATCCGTAAGATTTTCCGGCATAATAAACGAAGGCAGCCGAAGCACTTCGGAGGTTTCGTAGGTCGCGCGGTTTTGACTGTCCGCAGTGTAAGCCCTGGCAAAGTCAATCATTTGCAAGATGCAGCTGCGGACAAAGAAGTTCCCTTTCATCGGCAAATCGGCATAAGCTGCCAGAAAATGAAAGGCTTCCTGATAAGTTGGAAGACAAAAACCGTTTTTTTCATGAAGCATGCCGCTCGCCGCAATGATAATGTCCTCTTCAATTTTCACTCTGGGAATCAATTGCGGAACGTGTTTCATCGCCGTCAGATAAATTTCTTCCCTTTCCCGAAAAAAACTTTGCAGATTGGGCGTGTTAAATTCCACCGCGTTCATTGTATCGTCATATTCATTCAGAGCGCGGGCAGTTTCCTGTTTTTCTTCATCGGAAAAATCCGTCTGTTTTTCTCTGAAAATGGTTACGCCGTCCATTTCCATCCGTAAGACGACCGGCGAATAAGGCAAATACGCCACCGTTGCCTCATGTTTTTTTAAAAAATAAGGTTTAGGCGGAATTTTTGACAAACAAGAGGCTTTCGGCAAATCAAACCGGACGCGGTTGCATCCGATGATAACGTACTTGCTCTCTGTAGAATAAATGCGCTGAACCTTAAAAGTTTCTTTTGCAGTTTCCATAAAGTTGAGTTTTTAAAGGTTAATAATTGAAAGATCTATAAAATGATAAATTCTCCTATAACATGCAGCCGGATATTTGGCAACAAAAAAAAGACCGGCGTGGAAGCCGGCCTTCAAAAAAATCAAAAATTACGCAACTTTTACCAGACCGTGTTTCTTTTTGCCTTGTGACAGTTTTATCTGTCCGTCCACGATATCGGCGGCGGAAAGTTTATAATTTTCATCGGTTATTGGCTTATCGTTCAGTTTAAGCCCGTTTTGCTTAATCAGGCGCCGGGCCTCTCCCTTGCTTTCGACAAAGCCGATTTGCAAAAAGGCGTCTAAAATTCCCAGCCCTTCCACCGAAGAAACTTCCAGCGTGGGCAAATCGCCGCCGGCCGCGCCCTGCTCAAAAACCTGAACGGCAGTGTCCTGTGCGGCTCTGGCCTCCGCTTCACCACGGCAAATCTTGGTGGCTTCAAAAGCAAGAATTTTTTTTGCCTCGTTGATTTCCTGATCTTTCAGATTTTCCAGTCGGCGGATTTCATCCATCGGCAGATCGGTATAAATACGCAGGCATTTGCCGACTTCGGTGTCTCCGATATTGCGGAAGTATTGGTAGTAATCGTAAGAAGGCAGCTTTTCTTCGTTAATCCAGACGGCGTTGCCTTCGGATTTGCCCATTTTTTTGCCCGAAGCGTCGGTAATAATCGGACTGGTAAAACCGAAAAGTTCCACGTCATACTTGCGGCGCCCCAACTCTGTGCCCGAGGTAATATTGCCCCACTGGTCGGAACCGGCAATTTGGGCCCGGCAGCCGTATTTTTGATACAGTTCGCAGAAATCGTAACCTTGCAGCAGCATATAGTTAAATTCCAAAAAACTCATCGGCTGCTCGCGGTCAAGACGGGATTTGACACTCTCCATGGTCAGCATCCGGTTGACGGAATAATAAGTGCCGATGTCGCGCAAAAAGGCAAGGTAATTAATATCTTTAAACCAGTCCCAGTTGTCGACCATAACCGCGTCGTTGGCGCCGTTTCCGAATTTCAGAAATTTTCCGAAAGATTTCTTCAGGCCTTTGATGTTCTCGGCCAGTGTTTCCTCGCTCAAAAACGGCCGCAACTTGTCTTTGCCGGAAGGGTCGCCGATTCGCGCCGTCGCGCCGCCGACCAGCGTCAGCGGTTTGTGTCCGCATTTTTGAAACCAGCGCATCATCATCAGCGGCACGATATGCCCGACATGCAGACTGTCTCCCGTAGGGTCAGAGCCCAGATAACCCACAGCCGGTCTTCCGCTTTTTTCGCATTCGTACAAATAGGCATCAAATCCGTTTTCGTTGGTGCACTGGTTGTAGAAGCCGCGTTCAACCATAATATTCAAAAACTGTGATTTAAAATTGCTCATTTTCCCTTTCCTTATACTAAATTTTAACCCCTGCATATTAACATAATAAACAAACATTGCAACAACGGAGTCAGACTTTTTATCATGGATTCAATCAAGGCACAGCGGGTTTTGGGATTGATTGGGAGTTCATCGCTCGACGGCATGAAGGCGGCGGTTATTTCTACCGACGGCGTTGATGTTTACGATCGCGGACCTTTTTTGAACGTGCCTTATGATGATGCGCTGAGAGAGCGGCTTCGCGGTCTGTACGCCGGCGGGGAATGTTCGTCGGAATTACGGGCCGAACTGACGGATTTTTGTGCTTCGGTTGTCCGGGATATTATAGATTCTTATACCGAAACTATTGAACTGATAGGGTTTCACGGCCTGATTGTCGGAAAAGACGCTTCCGAAGCCTATGAAGTGGAAATCGGTCAGGAACTCGCCGCGGCCGTCGGTATTCCCGTGGTCAGCCGGTTTCGGGCGGCGGACATTAATGCCGGGGGACAGGGAGCGCCGTTGCCGGCCGTTTATCATCAGTACATCAGCGGCTGTTGTGACAAGCCGGTGGTGGTTATCAACATAGGCGGCATTTCCAGTCTGACCTGGATAGGTTCAAACGGCGAATGTCTGGCCTTTGACACCGGCCCCGGCAATGCGGCCGTCAACGACTGGGTCTTTCGCCGCGGCGGTCAGCACATGGATTATAACGGCCGTTTGGCCATCACCGGAAAAATCAACGAGCCGGTCCTGGCCAGCATGATGCGTCATAAGTTTTTTGGAAAATATCCACCCAAGGCGGCTTCCCGTAACATGTTCAACGAAAAACTGGAGCATTTGGAGGGATTGTCGCTGGAAGACGGCGCGGCCACCGCGACGGCGTACATTGCCGAAAGCATAGCCTATTCATTGGCGTTGTATGTTCCCGAAATGCCGCGGGAAATCATTATTTGCGGCGGCGGTGCGCGCAATCCTTCGCTTTTGCGTTTTTTACGCCGTCGGATAGAAAATGCCGAGCTTAAAACGGCGGAGGACGTCGGATTGAACGCCGAGGCGGTGGAGGCGCAGGCCTTTGCCTATCTGGCTGCCCGTCGGCAGCATCATTTGCCGTCTACTTTTCCGGGAACCACCGGCGTTGCCGAACCGGTTATCTGCGGAGAGGTTTTTGAACCGACTGCCGCGGAAAGATAAGAAAGTTTTGCAAAAATTATTATTTCTATTATAAACCAAAAAACATATAAATTATGAAAAATGAAATCAAACACTTAAGCGGAGGCTGGAAAGACGATGTAGTTTGCATTCTCTTGATTTTGGCAATGAGCATGCTGGTATTTGCATCAGAAATATTTTTTCCGTCCTGAAATTTGTTCGCTTTTTGAAAAATACCCCGTTTTGAGTTCCTCAACACTCAACTCTGGGGTATTTTTTTGTTGACTTTTAAATAATTAAACGTTAAAAAGAAGCCAAGATTAAAAATTAGTAAGCAATTATTACGGAAACAAGATTTATTCCCGGCATTGCCAAAGTAAAAGCCTTTCTGTTCCGTTTTTATTTGTTTTCGGCTTTGTCGGGATAAATCTTTAAGACAGCAACTGTTTAGTCATGATTTCTTTCTAAAGAGAGCTGCTGTGAAGCCCCTCTCTTTTGTTAAAGAATGTTTGCCGGACTGGCTGTTTCCATGCGTTATATTATCAAGCCCCGCGTTGTAGTCGCTCTTTTGAGTGGCTGCAAACGCCGGGCTTTTTTTTATGCCGAAATTCGGTAATAAGTCCTTGACTCCCCGTCAGGGCTGTATTAAATTAACGCTCAGTCGAACCAAGGAAAGATTCTTTAGAAAATGTGCGCTGTTTACATAAATATTCCGTTCTTTATTATCCCTTAGGGGATATACTTTATTTTGCACATAAATTTTTCGTTTATTAATCATAAAAATATCGCTCCGGACTGCCCGGCGTCATTTGTATAAATTCAACACAGGTATCAAAAACAATGAAACACTACGCAGACGTAAAAGCCAAACCCGACTTTGTGGAAGTTGAAAAAGAAATACTCAAATTCTGGGATGAAGACAAAACCTTTGAAAAATCCGTTCATAACCGTGACGGTGCCGCCGAATTCGTTTTTTATGACGGGCCGCCGTTTGCCAACGGCACGCCGCACTACGGACATATCATGGTGTCTTATGTCAAAGACGTGGTCGCCCGCTTTCAGACCATGAACGGCAAAAAGGTCGAGCGCCGCCTCGGCTGGGACTGCCACGGACTTCCGGCCGAAATGTCCGCGGAGAAGCAGCTCGGTGTTTCCGGCCGCAAACAGATTGAAGAATACGGCGTGGAAAAGTTTAATGACTTCTGCCGTTCCGATGTTTTGAAATATTCCGGCATCTGGGTCGATATGTTCAAGCGCATCGGCCGCTGGGTGGATTTTAATCATGACTACAAAACCATGGATCTGCCGTTTATGGAAAGCGTCATCAGCAATTTCAAACAGCTTTACGATAAAGGCCTTGTTTATGAAGACTACCGTGTTTTGCCGTATTCCTGGGCTGCGGAAACGCCTTTGTCGAATTTTGAGGTCAACCAGGGCTATCAGGACAAAACCGACAACGCCGTTACCGTTATGTTCACGCTTGAAAACGGCATGAAAATTCTAGTCTGGACCACCACGCCCTGGACCCTGCCGTCCAACCTGATGCTGGCCGTCGGCAAAGACATTGACTATGCCGTAATGGAAGAAGACGGGCAGAAGTACATTTTGGCGGAAGCGTTGCTTGGTCGTTATAAAAAACAGCTTGAGCATGCCGTAAAAGTCGGAAGTCTGAAGGGAGCCGAACTGGTCGGACTGAGTTATGAGCCGATGTTTCCGTATTTTAAGCGCTTGAAGGATAAAGGCGCATTTAAAGTTCTGAGCGGCGAGTTTGTTTCCACCGAGGACGGAACCGGCGTTGTGCATATTGCTCCCGGTTTTGGTCAGGACGACTTTGACGCCTGCCGTGCGTATGATGAAAATTTCCCGGTTGTTTGCCCGGTTGACGAAGCGGGCCGGTTTACGGCCGAAGTGCCGGATTATGAAGGCAAACAGGTTTTTGAGACCAACGAGCCGATTATGCAGCTGCTGAAAGAGAAGGGACTGCTGGTCAAAAAAGAGCAGTACACCCACTCCTATCCTTTTTGCTGGCGCACCGATACGCCGCTGATTTACAAGGCAATGTCGAGCTGGTTTGTCAAGGTGACCGATTTCCGCGACGATATGGTCAAGAACAATCAGCAGATTAACTGGGTGCCGGAGCATATTAAAGACGGCCGTTTCGGCAAATGGCTGGAAGGCGCCCGCGACTGGTCGATTTCGCGCAACCGCTTTTGGGGGACGCCGATTCCGGTCTGGAAATCGGATAATCCGCAGTTCCCGCGCATTGATGTCTTCGGGTCTTTGGCCGAAATTAAAGAAAAGACCGGTTTCGAGGTAACCAATCTGCACAAGCCGTATATTGACGAGGTTGTTTATCCCAATCCTGACGATCCGTCGGGCAAGACCATGATGCACCGCGTCGGCGATGTTTTCGACTGCTGGTTTGAGAGCGGCTCCATGCCTTATGCGCAGATTCACTATCCGTTTGAAAGTAAAGAGTGGTTTGAGAATCATTTTCCGGCTGATTTTATTGTTGAGGCCATGGACCAGACCCGCGGCTGGTTTTACACGCTGACCGTTTTGTCCACTGCGCTGCACAACCGTCCGGCATTCAAAAATTGTATCTGCACCGGACTGCTGATGGCCGAAGGCGGGCAAAAACTTTCCAAACGCCTCAAAAACTACCCGGATCCCAACCTGGTTTTGGAGAGCATGGGATCGGATACGCTGCGTTGGTTTTTGGTCTCTTCGCCGGTGTTAAAAGGCGGTAATCTTGCCGTTGACAAAGAGGGCAAAGAGATTGCCAAAGCGGCCCGCTCGGCGCAGATTCCATTGTGGAACGCCTTTTATTTCTTTACGTTGTACGCCAATGCCGAAGAGTATAAAGCCAAAGAGATAAGCTCTTCTTCCGAGGCCATAGACAATTATATTCTGTCCAAGCTCAAAAAGCTGGCGGAAGTTGTTAAGCGCGGAATCGAAAGCTATGACGTTGCCATGGCGACCGGCGAACTGGCTTCGTTTATGGAGGTGCTCAACAACTGGTACATCCGCCGCAGCCGCGATCGTTTTTGGGAAGGCGGCGCCGAAGCGTTTGACACGCTGTACACGGTTTTGGTAAACGTCAGCAAAATCGCTGCGCCGTTGATGCCTTTCCTCTGTGAATATGTTTTCAAAACCCTCACAGGGGAGGAGAGCGTCCATTTGCAGGATTATCCGCAGCTTAAAGATGTCAGATATGACGACAAACTGGTCGAAACCATGGACTTTGTGCAGGAGCTTTGTTCTGCCGGCAAGTTTATCCGTGAGGAGAAAAATCTGCGCAATCGGTTGCCGCTGGGAAGCCTGACGCTGATAGGCGCCGAACTCAGTCCGGAGTATCAGGAAATCGTCAAAGACGAGCTGAATGTCAAAGCGGTAAAATTTGACGCCAATCTGGATAATTACGCCAGCAAAAAGATTTATCTTTACACGCCGCTGCTGGGCAAGGCTCTGGGCAAGGATATGGGAGCCGTCATGGCCGCCTACAAACAGAATCAGTGGACATTGAACGCCGACGGCACTTTGAACATCGGTGGTCAGACGCTGGCATCTGATTTGTTTGAGGTCCGTCTGGTAATGAAGGACGGCGTCGCCGGACAGGCTTTTGCCGACAACAAGGCGGTGGTCATGCTTGATACCAACATCACCGGTGAATTGAAGCGTGAAGGCATGGCCCGTGATTTTGTCCGTCTGGTTCAAACCCTGCGCAAAGACAAGGATTTCAATATCTCGGACCGGATAGAGCTGTGCTATTCCACCAGCAATCCGGAACTGGCGCAGGCTTTGAGCGAAAACCGCGATTATGTGGCCGAACAGGTTTTGGCCGTTAAAGTGGACAACACCTGTCAGGGCGGAACCAAAGCCGATATTGAAGGAGCCGAAATCTGTTTTGACGCCAAAGTCGCCTAAGCAGCTGTTTTCAACAAAAGCCCGCCGCAATCGGCGGGTTTTTGTTGTAACAAAAATTTAATACTTTTTTGCAGATAAAATTTTAACCTTTGCATATTAAAATTAAAGCCAAAACAGGGGAAAACGACATTTTAGAAAAAATCGTCAAACTTGACAAAAAGTTGTTGTAATTTGTTCCAAAATGTTGTATAGTCTAAACAAATGTGAAATTTTAAACCCCGATGGGAGTAAGATAAATGGCAAACTACACTGCAGATGAAATTAAAAGATTGTTGGAAAACGATGAACTGAAAGCCGCCAATTTAAACTATTCGGAGATTCTGGATGCAATTAGGGATTTAGAAAGCCGCGGCATAAATGTTGCTGAATTGAACAATATCTTATTTAAAGAAGTAATGCGAATGATAAATCCCAGGGATGACAAGGCAGAAGGCGATATGAAAGACCTGGAACCCAACGAGCGTTATTTCAGCTATCGGCAATTAAACGAAATGCCGGATGTCATGGACTGGTTGGAATCAACAGGCCATCTAAATGCCATTAGTCGCACCGGACCTGAAAAAATTCTGAACGATCGTATACAAGCGTGTCTGAAAGAATTTCAAGAGGAAATTAAAAAAGGTACCGTAATCAGTCCGCTTGCCATTGATGAGTTGAAAAAAATGGCTTATCAGGCCGGGGTTAATATAGATAAAGAAGTGCAGGAGGCGCTGGCCCTGTATGAAAAGGATAATGATATTACCGAAACCGATCCGGCCAAAATCGAAAACAATATCAATACCCTGCAGAGCATTAGTGTCGATTGGAATGACGAAAGCTTAAAAACGGCTGTCAATATTTCAGACAACCTGACTATAATTGGAGAAAACAGGAGCACTCCTAAAGACGAAGATAAGGAAGCTTTTCGTGAAGCCGCTGTCAATAACGCTATTGCCGCATTAAGTTCCTCCAAAGAATTTAGTGCGCTGACCGACAGCAAAGAACAGGAGGCCGCTTTAAAGCGTGAAATTAACGCTCAGGCCGAAACGCTGGCTTATAAAATTTTGCTGACGGAAGAAATCCGCGATGATGTGAAAAATTCCAAGATTTATGACAGCAAAAAAATTGCCCGCCGCGTCCGTAAAAACCTGCAGAATTTGGTCGAAGGCAAAAAGCCGGTTGAAGTCAAAGTAAATACTTTTGTATCGCAAATGGCCGATGCTTCCGCTGCCTGGGACGAAAAAATAGCCTATTATACTCAAAAAGGTTTGTCTGTCAGAGCCATTGCACCGTTAAAAGCACGGTTTGACGCCTGGAATCAAAAAATGGAACAGGCGCATCCCAAATCCTGGAAGTATTATAAAATGGCCGCTCAGGCCGTTCGCAAAGCCGCGCCCTCAGTTGTTTTGTCCGGAGGCGTTATGCTGGCTGCCGGAACCGGAATGGCTGTACCCGCTACCCTGGCTTACGGAACTTATCGCGCCGCCAAAGGCATCAAGCCGCTGCTGAAAAAATATCGTGAAGCCCGAGCCGCAGATCCGAATGCCCGGTTTATTGATACGCTTAAACAGAACAAGATTTTGGCTTCCCGCGCCGTAATCAGTGCCGGTTTCGGCATTGTGGGTATTTCCGGTGCGGCAATAGGTGCCTTTGCCGAATTTGACAGCACGGCCGTCCGGTCTGCCGCCCGCGGAATTTTGTCCGGTGCTTCGGCTGTTGTTTCCTGGGCTGCGGCAATCAGCGCGCAAAAAGATAAAAAGGCTTCCAAGGCTCAAAAATGGGGCTCTTGGATTGGCGCCGGCTTTTCAACGGCTTTTGCCGCAATCGGCATTGGCAAAGCCGCTGACAATTATCAGTTTAACGCCGAAATCGAAAATCTGAACGAAGACACGCTCAACAAATATTTCCGCAGTCTGCCGATAAATACCGAAGGCATGGACGAAGCCGGAAAAGAACAGGCGTTAAAAGCGTTTATGAAAGAGCACGGACTTAAGAATATAAATGCGCTTGACAACTATATGGCCGATCAGGCTGTTTTGAACAGCTTGCCCCAAGACGATGCGTTGATTGATCAGGCGTTCAGAAATCTGTTTGAAATGCGCAACTCCAAAGATTTAGGCTTGTCCGCCGATGATATGGCAAAATTGGACAGCACTTTGGATGCTCAGGGAAAACGCGAACTTTTGATGCGCATTATCCGCAGCGATGACGAAAACGGCAACAGAATAGAAAGCCTTGACGATTTGAACAATCTGGTTGCCCAGGCCAAAATCGGCGCCGATTTTGACGCTTTGTCTCCGGCGGAACAGCAGACCCGTTTGGATACCATCAGCAAACTGCTGGATGAAAAAATCGGAGACCGCAATTCACTGCTTGCAAAAATTACCGACGGCGAATACCGCACGCTGGATCAGTTTGTCAATCAGTTGTGGGACGGCAAAATTGATGCAATCCTCAATACGGATGAAAAAGCCGACCTGTATCTTGGCAAACTCGGATTGAGTGCCGCAAATATCGAGTCTTACAAAGACGGCGAGTATCAGGCGGAAATCCGCAAGCTGTTTGCCGATAACAACATCACCTCGGAAGATGAGCTGAAAACTTATATTAATGCTCAGGCCGTCAATCAGATTGCCGAAGCCGGCAAAATTGATGAAACCCTGCAGGCCTTGGGCGTTGACAAAGATTTGGAAAACATGTCCGCGGAAGACAAGGCCGCTTTGCTTAAACAAACCATGGCCGAAAAAGAACTGCTCGGCAAAGACGACTTGGATAAAGCTGTCAGTGAACATCGGGAAGAGCAGAACCAACAGCAGGAACAAAAGCCTGTTGAGGTCAAAGAAGAAAAAGAGGAAGAACAGAAAGAAGAGGTTAAACAGCAAAAACAACAAAATCAGGTTAAGCCCGAAGACATTAAAGGCCTGGCCGATCCCAACATCCGCTATCCGTCCGCCGATGAAATCGAAACCAAATTCCCGGCTTATAAAGAATTGGAAGCTTATAACAGGGAACACGGCCTGCGCGGCGGCGCCAACGGTTGGCTGGGAACCCGCAGTCCCGAGGATATTCAGCGGATGTATGACAATCTCACGCAGAATATGACCAAAGAGCAGTATCAAAATTTCTTTGGCGACATGTCGCCGGAAGAGGTAATGCATAAGTATAACCGCCTGGATGTTTGGACGGTTCGCGTCAAAGTCGAGGACGGCAAACTTGTTCCTCTGTTGGATAAAGACGGCAACAACCTGCCTCGTTATCAGATGGATAAGGAAATGTTGATGCTCAAACAGGTAATTGAGTGCAACGAGATAAGCGCCGGCAACGCCGATGTTATTAAATCGGCTTTGGGTCACATCAAAGACAACGGCGACACCGATTTGTCAGGCCAGCGCACGGGCAACCGCATAACCGGTTTGCGCGCCGTAGACTGTCACGAAGAAACTCAGGCTTACGGTGTTGCCGGAGAACGCCCTGCGCCGCGGGTAAATCCTGAGCCGGTTGTTGTTTCTGCTCCGGGTGAAGATGTTATCATCAATCCGTATCAGGCGCCCGCTCCGGTAGAAAACGTCTATGATTGGAACGAAAACTATCAGCCGCAGACAGCAATTGAAAGAAGAATGAGCATTCAGGTAAATATGAGCCACGGAGCTCCGTTTATACCAAGCAAAACCGGAGAAGCCGTTCTTTTCTTTGACAAAGACGACCGGCCGTATCAGATTACGGCAAAAGATTTGAACGAAGACGGAACCTTGACCAGAGCTGCCCGCAAAGCAATTGACCGGGTTGAGGTTCGCCGGCGGCAGCCTGACGGAACTTTGCTGATTGAAGCAGACTACGGTAAGGAAAAAAACATTCAGTTGATTGAAACCGGCACTAAAGAAACGCCTGTTCCTTACAAGGCCGCAACATTGGAAGACATCAGAGATGCTTCGAAGAGACTGAACCTGAAGCCCGGTGCCGTTTCCACCGTTACCGATGACAGCGGCCGAAAGGTCTCCCGGGTGCTGACCAAACACGGCGTCGTCAATATGTCTATAGTGGACGGCAAGCGTGTTTTTGAGCTGCAGGATTATGAGGGTAATGTCGCCAATGTGCCACAAACCGCTCAAAAGGACGCTTTTGATGAAGCTTACGATTTGGTCAAAGCCGCGGAAAAACCGGCCGAATATCAGTCGCCGACGGCGGAACAGCTTGCCGCATCAGGGATGGAAAAAGGAAAAGTCTACCCCGGCGGAGCAGGAAACCCCAACCAGTCCTATGTTTTGACCGACGACGGAATTGTGGTGCGTGAGTTTGACAAAGAAAATCATAAATACCTGTACCGCCTGTTTGATGCCGAAAAACCCGGTGAGCCCGCCAATGCGCCGAGGAATATTCAAGAAACGGCGATTAACCGTGCCAAGGAAGTGTTCACAGCGCACGATAACCAGCGCGCAATAAACGCACGCAGCGGCAATAACGGCAGATAAGGCCCAACTAAGCAAAAAAAACCGTCCGCAAGGACGGTTTTTTTTTGCTTAAAACCGGTCTCTTTTTATTTTTCTGACAAAACGCTTGTTTTTACCGATTCGCGACATAATTTCATAAGCAATTGTTCCTGCGTCTCGCCCCATGTCGTCAAGCGTATAGAAATCATCGGCCAGATACGCCGTATCGCCGACTTGCAGATTATCGACGTTTGTCACGTCGCAAATAATGTTGTCCATGGAGATTCTGCCGATAATCCGCGCCTCGCTCAGTTGACAACCTGTTTTAAAAAACACTTTGCCCACGTTGGAAAGCGACCGAGGAATCCCGTCGCCGTATCCGATGGAAACAATGGCAATTTTGCGGTCGGTATTTGCGCGGTAGGTGGCCGAATAGCCGACAAAATCTCCTTTGGGCAACGGCGCAATCTGCAAAACCGGCGCTTTAATCCGCACCACGT
>CASFLC010000012.1 GCA_949295475.1 uncultured Pseudomonadota bacterium | reverse complement strand
CCTCTCAATACCATAATTCAGAGCGGCAACATATGATGATACTTCTGAAGCATCAGCTACAGGGATTCCTTGTGTCTGCTGCGCTTCATATTTTAATAAATCATCCAAGGTAGATTGCGTTCCTTCTATTTGAGAAGACAAAAGAGCTTCTTTCCGGACATACATATAATTGATAACCGCCGGATTAGGAACGGTTGAGATAACCCCATTTAAAGCACCGATTGCTTGATTGGCTTTTTCCAGCAAAGGAGAAACCACCTCCAAATCGATAGCCGGTTTTGGCGGCAGGGCATTGGGAACATATGCCTGATAGCTTTCGGAGCTTAGTGAGCATTTAATCAATTTGCCTTGGATACCTCTTTGCATATGGCCTCTCTTTGATAAAGCTTATAAATATATGGTAACATCTAATTTTAACAAGTCAAGAATAAAAGTTAAGGATAGTCCATTAAGTTTAACTTTTAGTGAAAGAAAGTTAAAGATAAAATGCACTGTACTGCGATATTTTTGTGTTTTGAAGATTGCTTCATAAATGGTGGATATTCGCACCAACCGCGCAGAAAACGGCCATAAAATGGCTAAAAATTAGGAGCATTACGCTAGGTGTTCTGTTCTCAAATCCTTACCGCTCCGCCATTTTGATTAAAAAGACGCTGGTTTGCAGCGTCTTTTTTCGTATCCGGCGGAAATGCGGGCTTTGCGGGCAGGATTATGTTGGCAGATTTTGAAAGGTTTGTTGACGTAGAAAAAGATAAAATTTATTTTTAGACAAAACAGTTGACAATTTTGATAAGGGATTATATTTTATTGACGCTTTATTTTATTATTAATTAAAAAACTAAAAATTATGAAAAATTATTTTGGATCAAAAATCAAAAAGCATGTGTTTATCGGCCTTTTGGCAGTATTTGCCATTTGTTTGTTGATTGGTTGTATTTATGTTGTAAATCCCGGATACAGGGGTGTTATGGTTACTCTTGGAAAGGTGGAACAGCGTTCTATTGCCAATGGTGTCGGGTTTAAATGGCCGTTTATTTCTACGGTTGTAGAAATGAACGTGCAGACGAACGGAATGACGGACGTCGGAACAACTTATACAAAAGATGTTCAAACAGCCGAGATGAAGTACACATTCACTTATAATCTCAATCCGGAGAATGTGTGGATGCTGTATGAAAAAGTCGGGTTGGACTATGCTTACAAAAAGATTGTGCCGGTATTGAATGATGTTATAAAGGACGTCATCGGAAGATGGCAGGCGCAAGATTTGGTGGCAAACAGAGATTCTGCCAGGATAGAAATTACAGCTTTGTTGCAGGAACGGGTTGATAAAACCTATTTTCAAAATCTGACGTTTCAGATAATAAATCTTGATTATTCGGATGCGTTTGAGCAGGCAATTGAAAATAAGGTTATTGCCGATCAGCGTGCACAGGAGGCTGCAAACAATACGCGCCGGATTACCGAGGAGGCCGAACAGAAGAGAATTGCGGCCAAGGCCGAAGCAGATGCCATGGAGATTAAGGCTCAGGCGTTGACCAAAAACAAAGGGCTTACCGAGTATGAAGCCGTGCAGAAATGGGATGGAAAACTGCCTCAGTATATGCTGGGCAATGCCGTTCCGTTTGTGGATTTAGGCGGAAAATAAAAGACTTTCAGATTAAAAAAAGGAGTGCGGATGCGCTCCTTTTTTTGAGTTATCTGATAAAGACGGCAACTTTGACGGTTTTGCGGCAGACAACAGGATACCGTCCTGAGCGATGATTTGCTGACAGGTAAACCGTAATTTGTTTCCGTTTGATTGTTGTTGCAGAATATTTTGCCGTACGAGATTTCGTCGGCAGATGTTTATCGTTTATTCCTGCGGGCGGCTAAGAGTCCCGCTTCAAACAGCAGGTAGGTGGGAATTGCCAACATCAGCTGGCTGGTAACGTCCGGCGGCGTTAAAATGGCCGCGATGATTAAGATGCCGACAAAAATATACGGCCGTTTTTCCCGGACGGTTTGGTAAGAAACGATGTTTGAGCGTATCAGCGAGTAAGTTATCAACGGAAACTGAAACATCAAACCAAATACAACGGACAGCCACAAAGCCGTGGTGATGATGTTTGATATTCCGAAAACGGCCTGAATGTCACTTGTGGCAAAGCTAAGTCCGAAACGGATTAGCAGCGGCAGAATGAAAAATATACAAAACAAAACGCCCAAAATAAACAGCGTGCTGGAAGTGAGGACGATTGATTTTATAAATTTTCTCTCATTTTCGTAGAGCCCGGGAAGAACAAAAAGCCAAACCTGCCGGGCAATGTAGGGAAAGCAGATGAGCAAGTCCAAAACGACGGCCGTTTTTATCTGGAGAGTGAATACTTCCATTGGAGAAAAATAGTTCAGCGCGACCCGGTTTTCACCGATCATGATTTTTATCAGGCCGTCCATGCAATACGGCGCCGCAAAAAACATCGGAATAAGCATTATGCCCAATGCCAAAAAACTTTTGATGAACATTGAGCGAAGCGCTTCCAGATGGGCAATCAGGCTTTGGTCTTGATCTTCCATTATTGGTCTTGATTCTTTTTGGCTTCTTCCTTAGATTTTTTTTCTTCTTCTTCGGCGGCTCTCGCAACGCTGTCTTTTAAATCCTGAGCTTCGTTTTGCAACATTTCCTTGGCTTTTTTGTATTCATACTGGGCTTTTCCCAAAGCTTTGGCCAGTTCCGGAATTCGTTTGCCGCCGAAAAGAATCAGAACGACAATCAATATCAGGGCGATTTCGGTTAAACCTAATGACATCTTGTTTCTCCTTATAAAGTTTTTTGTTCGGCAACGGGCGTTATGCTGATTGCTTTGACCGGACAGGCCTGCTGGCAGGCTCCGCAGCCGATGCAGTTTTCGTCGTCAATCTGCGGATAATCGCCGTCTTCTTTCTGAATAGCGGCGCGCGGGCATTTCATGACGCAGAGGCCGCATTTGATGCAGGTTGTTTCATCTATAGACGCCAAACCTATCTGGGTCCGTCTTTTTTCTTCCAGTGAGAGTTTTTTCAGGGCTCCCGAAGGACAGACGGCTGAACAGCGGTTGCAACCATAGTCGCAGAAACTTTCCGTATAGTCAATATGGACAACGGGGTAATCCTCATCGGCTTTGCGGAGAATTTTCATCGGGCAGTTTTGGACGCAAAGGTTACAATTGAGGCAGCGGTTGGCAAAATCTTCCGGTGTTCCGGCTCCGGCAGGGAGGATGGCTTTTTTGATTTTGGCCGCAATTTCCCGGCTTAATTTTATGCCGGCCCGGGCTGCTACGGCAAAAACGGCAATTACCGATCCGCCAATCAGCAGTCGGCGGCGAAGCGGATTAAATGCCGGCAGGGCTTCTTTTTTCCGGCCGTATGAAAGGCTGCCCTTGCGGCAGACAGTCAGACAGTTGAAGCATTTTATGCAGGTCTCGTTGTCGACTTTTCGGTTTTTGAAATCTATGCTGCCTGTCGGGCATTTGGAGGCGCATAATCCGCAGGCTACACACTTATCTTCGTCGATGCATATCTTGTTGACGGCATGTCGGGATATTAATCCCAAAATGACGCCGACCGGGCAAATGTTGGCGCAAAACAAGCGTCCTTTGAACCAGACCAAAACCGCAACAACGGCAGCTGCACTCAATCCGAGCCAGGCTCCGCCGGCCGCAGAACCAAACAGTGTATAGGGGTCTATGAGGCGCAGCAGGCAGGCTGTACCGCCGGCCAGAGCTCCAAACACAATTGCCGCCAAAAAATATTTGTAGGGTTTGCTTGCGGCAGGCTTGTTTTTGCGGCGGAACAAGAACATCAGAAATTCCTGAAACAAGCCAAACGGGCAGAGGGTTGAGCAATAAATCCGTCCGAACAAAAAAGCGGTAAGCAGCAACAGGGTCAGCAGAATAACGGCGGCCGCCGAAATATCCACCAGAACCCGCTGCAACAGCGCCGCAAACTGAATGTCCAGTATCGGCAGGGGATAAAAAAGTCCGCTGAAAGCCAAAATAAACAACAGGCCCGCAATGACGGCAACAGCAAGTCGAATGTGATGATACACTTTATTCATTTTACATCTCTTTCCGGCATCTCGGGCCGTTGTTTCGGTTGTTTAAGTTTATTTCTTGGCGAATCCGAGGTCTGCCAGCCAGCCGGAAATGCCCCAGGTTCTGCTGCCGTAACCGACCCAGCCGTCTTTGACGACATTGCAGCCTTTGCATTGTGCGGTCATGTCAGAAATCGTGTTTTGTTTGCCGCCGCCGCCGTGGGTGATGAAGGGAATAACCTTTTTGCCGGATAAATCATAGTTTTCCAAAAAGCTGCTGACTTGCGGCGTGATGGTTCCCCACCAGTTGGGCGATCCCAGAAAGATAACGTCATATTGGGCGATGTTGTTAACCTGTGTGGTCAGTTTGGGGCGGAAATTGCTCTGGATTTCTTTTTTGGCCTGTTCCGTCATCGGGCGGTATTCGTCAGGATATGTTCCTTCCGCTTTGATTTCAAAAATATCTCCGCCGACCTCCTGATGAATGGCTTCGGCGACTTCTTTGGTGTTGCCGCTGTATGAATAGTAGGCAACCAAAATTTTTGAGACATTCATTGTTTTGTTCTCCTCTGTTTGCGCCAACGCATTGTGTCCGACAAAGGAAAGCGCGGCGGCGATAACGGCAGAAAAAATAGTTTTGTTCATTGGTTTCTCCTTAAGCTTCAAATGTTTTGGCGACTTCTTTCATCCATTTGCTGATTTCAATGTGCTGCGGGCAATGTTTTTCGCACAGTTTGCAGCTGATGCATGCAGATGCTTTGCCATGGGTTTTTATCAGGTTTTCATAGTAAATTCGCTGAGCCGTGAAAGGTTTGTCCGAGCGTTCCTGCTTTTCTGCATTATAGAGGGCAAAGTAGTCGGGAATCGCAATCTTCATCGGGCAGAATTCAACGCAGTATTTGCAGGCGGTACAAGGTATGGACACGGAAGCGTGCAGGGCTTTGACCGCGTCTTCAATAACTTTCTTTTCTTTGTCGTTCAGCGGTTTGAAATTCTGCATGTAAGAAGTGTTGTCTTCCACCTGTTCCAGATTTGACATGCCGCTTAAAACCATCATGACGCCGTCAAGGTTGGCCGCATAACGGATTGCCCAAGAAGCCACGGACATATTCGGTTCGGCGGTTTTGAAGATTTTTTCGACTGCCGGCGGTACAACGGCCAGAGTGCCTCCTTTGACCGGTTCCATGACTATAACCGGTTTTTTGTATTTTTGCGCGATTTCGTAACATTTGCGAGCCTGGATACCGGCGTTGTCCCAGTCAATATAATTAATCTGCAACTGCACGAAATCAACCTCGGGATGTTCTCTGAGAACTTCTTCCAAAAGCTCGGGCGAATCGTGGAAAGAAAAGCCGATTTGTTTGGCTTTGCCTTCTTTCTTTTTGTCGGCAATAAATTTGAAACAGTCATACTTGCGGACTTTGCCGATGGTGTCGGCATTGACGTTGTGCACCATGTAATAATCGAAGTAGTCGAGGCCGGTCTTTTCCAGCTGCTTGTTAAAGATTTCCTCCATTTCACCGACGTTTTTCAGATAACCTGCCGGCAGTTTGCTGGCCACCGTGAATTTGTTTCGGGGGTAGCGTTTGACAACGGATTCACGGATGGCAATTTCACTCTCATATCCCATGTACATCCAGGCCGTGTCAAAATACGTAAAACCGCGCTCCATAAAAGTATCTACCATTTTGTTCAGCAGGTCGTAGTCGATGGAGGTTTGGTCTTCGGGGTTTTTCAGCGGCAGGCGCATAAAGCCGAATCCGAGTTTGTTTTGAGGGTTGATTTTGGCTTTGACTTCGTTGGAAACGGCAATCGTTTCGGCAAAGGTCAGTTTGGGCAGCGCCGACAGGGCAAAAACGGCCAGCGAACTCATCAGGAAATCTCTTCTGTTCATGTGTCACTCCGTAAAGATAAAGACAGGTTAAAACTTTTTTTGAAAGTATAATTTTTAGAGTTAACTTTAAGTCAAGAACTTTTTTCTTTTGTGAATAAAATACTGCAATTATTGCAGCTGTCCGGATTTCAACCGGAGGCTTTCCACCACAAAATAATGCTTGATTTTTGGGGATAATTCCTTTACACCCATAATGTTGTTATTTATGGGAAAGTTTGCAAAATGAACGTGTATAAACATATTGAAAAACAGATTAAAAACAAACTTAAAAACGTCAGCGAAATTGCCGATATGCTTGACGAATACGGCAGTGCCATCGTGGTCGAGGTTCCCAAAAACCGCACTTTCGGCGATTTTTCAACCAATGTGGCCATGGTGCTGGCTCGTCCCATGAAGAGCAATCCCCGCGCCGTTGCCGAGAAGATTATTCCGGCATTGGCCGAGATAGAAGATATTGAGAGTTTGGAGGTTGCCGGTCCGGGGTTTATTAACATCCGGGTTAAAGCGCAGTTGTGGGATCGGCTGCTGGACAGCGTGGTTTCCGAAAACGAAGCTTACGGCGCTTCGGATATCGGACAGCATCAGAAGTTTAACGTGGAATTTTTGTCTGCCAATCCGACCGGGCCGCTGCATATAGGGCATGCCCGCGGCGCCATCCTGGGTGACGTGTTGTCCAGACTTTTGCAGAAGATCGGCTATGATGTGACCAAAGAGTATTACATCAACGATTACGGCAATCAGATTAATACGTTGGCGCATTCCCTTTACCGGCGCTATGAGGAATGCTTCGGCAGACATCAGGGAGAGGCTTTCCCCGAGGGATGCTATCCCGGAGAATATTTGCTTCCGGTTGCGCAAAAGCTGGCGGAAAAGGACGGAGACAAATGGCTGGATAAGCCGGAGACCGATTGGCTGGCGTATTTTAAGGAGACGGCGGTTGCCGATATGATGGAACTGATTAAGGCCAGTCTGGCCAAAATCAACATTGTGTTTGACGTGTTTACTTCCGAAAAATATCTGGTTGAGAATCATAAGGTTAAAGACACGCTTGACTATATGGCTGCTCAGGGGTTGACTTATGTCGGCGTTCTGCCCAAGCCCAAAGGCGAGGAAAATGACGACTGGACACCGGAGAAGCAGCTTTTGTTCAAAGCGACCGAGTTCGGCGATGATATTGACCGGGTTTTGGCTCGGGCAAACGGGGTAACGACTTATTTTGCTTCGGATATCGCTTATCATATGTATAAATTTGAACGCGGGTTTGCCAAACAGCTGGATGTTTGGGGGGCAGACCACGGCGGGTATGTCAAACGGATTAAATCCGCTTTGTCGGCCGTGAGCGGCGGCAAGGCCGATTTGGAAATCAGGCTGTGCCAAATTGTGAATTTGGAAAAAGACGGCAAACCGTTCAGGATGTCAAAACGCGCCGGAAATTTTGTCATGATAGAAGATGTTTTGGATGAAATTGACGCTGATGCGTTCCGCTTGTTTATGATTATGAAAAGTGCCGACTCTCAGATGAATTTTGATTTGGCAAAAGCCAAGGAGCAAACCAAGGATAATCCGGTGTTTTACATTCAATACGCTCATGCCCGGGCGAATTCGGTTTTGAAAAAATATGCCGATACCTTCGGTGAACCGGTTAATCCGCAATGTTGGAAAAATACGGCGTATTATGCTGAGGCGGCGGAAATTGAAAAAAATTTGATTAAAAGCATTGCCGATTATCCGTCAACGGTTGAGGCGGCGGCTTTAGGACGGGCGCCGCAGATTTTGACGGCGTATTTGGAGGACTTGGCGCGTCAGTTCCATTCGCTGTGGACGGCCGGCGGCCGGGACGGCATTCGTTTTATTTATCCGGAAAACCGTGAGCTTTCCACCAAGCGGATGTATCTGGTGGCCGCGTTGAAAAATACGATTGCCAACGGCTTGCAAACGCTGGGCGTGGAGCCTAAGGAAAGTATGGAGAACATTAAGGAAACTTCCGGAGAATAGTTAACGGCGGGACGATGTCCCGCTTTTTTTTGTGATTTTTCTGTTTTGTCAAAAATTTGTCTTGCTAAATTCAGGGCTGTATGATATTTTTGCCTCAAATTTCAGATGAGGGAAAAATGCAGATTTGGGCGGATGCATCCTACAAAAGCGGTAAAGCGGGATTGGGCGTGCTTATTCGTAAGTTGACAAAAAACGGTTGCGAGGAAATCCGTATCTCCAAATCTGTCCGCTGCAGAGACAATAATCTTGCCGAACTGAAGGCCATCTGGCTGGGCGTTAAATATATGGGTGAGCCGGAGACCGGGTATATCAACATTGTGACGGACAGCGAGTATGCCATTCGCAGCATTAAGCATCCGAATCGGGAAGAGTATAAAGGCGAACGGGGTGAGATAGCTAAGAGGATTCGAGCTAAAATTGATAAATACAAGTGGCGCCTTTATCATAAAACCGCAGCGCATGATTCCAGAGAAGACGTTTACAGCATGCGGCAGGATGTGTGCGATATGCTGGCTAAAAATGCATTGGATAATTTTTTGGACGACAGCCGGTTTTCCCGGTGATTTTTATTTTTCTTCCAAAACAGAGACAATTTCGGCGGTGACTTCTTTGGCGTCGCCGTAAAGCATGATAGTGTTGTCGGCGTAAAACAACGGGTTTTCGACGCCGGCGTAACCGCTGGCAAGAGAGCGTTTTACAAAGAATACGGTTTGGGCTTTTTCGACTTCAAGAACAGGCATGCCGTAAATCGGCGAATCGAGCGCCGTTTTGGCCAGCGGATTGGTTATATCGTTAGCGCCGATGACATAGGCTACATCGGCGGTGGTAAATTCCCGGTTGATATCTTCCAGTTCAAAAACGTTTTCATAAGGTACGTTGGCTTCGGCAAGCAGGACATTCATGTGGCCCGGCATGCGTCCCGCGACCGGATGAATGGCAAATTTGACATCGACGTCGTATCGCTGCCGCAAATCATCGGCCATTTCTTTTAAAACATGCTGGGCTTGTGCCGCGGCCATGCCATATCCGGGCACGATGATTACTTTGTTTGCATTTTCCATGATAAAGGCCGCGTCCCGGGGGCTTCCGGCGCGGGCGGCAAGGGTTTTGTTTTCGCTTTCCGTGATTGTGGAGACTTCTGTGCCGAATCCGCCAAGCATAACGCCGAGCAGGGATCTGTTCATAGCTTTGACCATGATGTATGACAGGATGCTGCCGCCGGCACCGACCAATGCTCCGGTGATAATCAGCAGAATGTTATTGAGAGAAAAACCGACGGCAACGGCGGCCCAGCCCGAATAGGCATTGAGGATTGAAATAACGACGGGCATATCGGCGCCGCCAATCGGCAGAATCAGCAAAATTCCCAAAAGGGCGGATAAGGCGGCAAGGGCATAAAAAATATTTGTTTGTCCTTCTTTGATAAAGACAATGCAAAGAATAATCACAGCCAGGACCAAAACTAAATTTATGCTCCGGCAAAACGGTAGCAGCAAGGCGCGCGCCGGCATCAGCCCCTGGAGTTTGGCAAAGGCAATCATGGAACCTGAAAAGGCTATCGCGCCGATAATCAGACCGAGAGAGCTTTCCAAACGCGTCGGATTTCCGGCAGAAATTTCTGACAAAGAAATAAAAACGGCGGCTAACCCTCCCAGTCCGTTGAAGGCGGCAATCATCTGCGGCAGTGCGGTCATTTTGACTTTAAGGGCGCTGAATGTGCCGATGATGCCGCCGGCAATCAGCACAGCAAGAATAAGCAAATATTCTTTAACGGCCGGCGAACAGAAAGTTGCCGCGACGGCAATCATCATACCGGCAATTCCGGCCAGGTTACCGTTTGGGGCCGTGCGGGGAGAGGCCAGCCCGCGGATGGCCAAAATGAACAGAATCGAGGCCAGAAGATAAGAAAACGAAATTATCCAGCCGGGCATTATTTTTTCTCCTTTTTCTTAAACATCAGCAGCATTCGGTGAGAAACCGCAAATCCGCCAAAAATGTTAACGGAGGCCAGAAAAACGGCAATCAGTCCGAGTGTTTCGGCTGCCGGAGCGTCAGTATTTCCGGCAGTCAGCAGCGCGCCGACAATGATGACGCCGGAAATTGCGTTAGAGACGCTCATCAGCGGAGAATGCAGCGCCGGCGTGACGCCCCAGACGACAAAATACCCAACAAAACAGGCCAGAATAAAAATAGTCAGCAGCATCCATATTTCCATTGAAGCCTCCTTCAGATTAACAGGCTGCCGTTTCGGGCAGCGCAAACCGCATGAATGATTTCATCATCATCATTAAATTCAAATTTCTTTTTTTCGCTTCGGTAATAGGCGTCCAGAAAATTGTAAATGTTATTGGAGAACATCTTGCTTGCGGTAAACGGAATTTTGGCGGCAAGATTTGAGTTGCCGATAACGACGGTATTTCCGGTTTTAAGAATTTGGTCGTTTTGCGTGCCTTCGACATTGCCGCCAGCAGCTGCGGCCATATCTACGATTACCGCGCCGGCGGGCAGCAGCTCAATCATTTTGCGCGTGACAAGACGGGGAGCCGGTTTTCCGGGAATTAACGCCGTCGTTATCAAAACGTCGGTTTCCGGCAGTATTTTGCAGATGGCCGATTGCTGCAGTTTTTGGTATGCTGCGGAAGTTTTTCCGGCATAGCCTCCGGCGTTTTCAAATTGTTCAGTGCTTTGGATTTCCAAAAAGCGTCCGCCCAGAGATTCAACTTGTTCTTTGACGGTCGACCGAACGTCGGAAGCCGTGACAACGGCGCCCATCCGTTTGGCGGTTGCAATGGCCTGAAGTCCCGCGACGCCGGCACCCAAAATCAGGATGCGGGCGGGGGTTACGGTTCCGGCCGCGGTCATCATCAGCGGCACGGCCCGAGGCAGCCACGCCATGGCTTCAATGACGGCACGGTAGCCGGACAGACTGCTTTGAGAAGATAAAATATCCATGCTTTGTGTGCGTGAAATTCGCGGCAAAAGATCTAGAGCCAGACAGGTTAATCCTTTTTTGGCCAGTTCGTTGATGCGAGCCGGACGGCTCAGCGCTTCCATGTCGCCGACCAGAATTTGCCCGCTGCGGAACAAGGAAAATTCTTCCGGCAGCGGGGATTTTATTTTGATGACGACGGCGGCGTTGTTAACGGTTTCGGCTGCTGTCTGCATAATTTCGGCGCCGGCGTTTCGGTAGGCCTCATCGGCGAATCCGGAAGCAAGGCCCGCACCGCTTTGAACGTGAATGCGCAGTCCCCGGGAGAAGTATTTTTTGACGGTGTCCGGTGTGGCGGCAACTCTGGTTTCTCCCGGGGATATTTCCGTCGGAACAGCAATGATCATTTCGGCCTCTTAACTTTATGTAAAACTAAGTTAAATATAGTAGCGTCAAAAGCTTTAACAACGAACGGGCGTAATCTTTTATGAAACAATTGTTTAATTTATTTCAGCTGTTTTTCAGAATCGGGCTGTTTACCTTCGGGGGCGGTTATGCCATGTTGCCGCTGCTGCAGGGAGAGCTTGTGAAAAAAAGAGGCTGGGCGACGGATGAAGAATTGCTTGATTTGTATTCCATCGGTCAGTGTACGCCGGGGATTATTGCGGTTAACGTGGCAACGGTTATCGGTTACCGCCGCGCCGGCATTTCAGGAGCATGTTTCGCGACGCTGGGAATGGTTATGCCGTCGCTGATTATTATTTTGCTGATTGCTTCGGTTTTAACACAATTTATGTATAACCGTTATGTAGCCTATGCTTTCGGCGGGGTGCGGATTTGTGTGGTGGCATTGATTCTAAACGTTATTTACGGCCTTTGGCGGAAAAACATTAAAGATTATTTTTGCGCGGGTGTTTTTATCGGCGCTCTGGTTTTGTTGCTGGTGTTTAATTTGTCGGCCGTGTGGGTCGTGATTGCGGCCGGGGCGGCCGGATACTGGTTGAGGGGAATGGCAGCAAAATGATTTATGTTATTTTGTTTTTTGAATTTTTTAAGGTTGGACTGTTTGCCATCGGCGGCGGTTTGGTAACGGTGCCGTTTTTGTTTGATTTGTCTGAAAAATACAGTTGGTTTACCGCAAAAGAACTGGCCGACATGATTGCCGTTTCCGAATCGACGCCGGGACCGCTGGGGGTTAATATGGCAACTTTTGCAGGGTTTCGTGCGGCCGGAATCCCGGGCGGAATCGTTGCAACGCTGGGATTGGTTTTTCCTTCTTTGGTAGTGATGATTTTAATTGCCAAAATGATGGATAAGTACAGCTGTAATACCAGAGTTCAGAGAGTTTTGGACGGTATTCGTCCGGCGGTTATCGCTTTAATATTGTCGGCAGGAATTGAAATTGCCAGGATGGCCGTCGTCAATCTTAAGGCCGTGATTGCGCTGGTTGTTTTTTTGCTGGTTATTCATTTCGGAAAAAGAGGGCCGATTTTTTATTTGGCGTTGTCGGCCGTGGCGGGAATCGTTTTTAAAATATGAAAAAAGCCTCCGTGAAGGAGGCTTTTTTGAGAGTTAGATGTCCAACGCTTTCCGATATGTTTCCAACAAAAATTCCTGTTCATCGCGGTCAGCGGCGTTCATCTTGCGCAGTTTCATTACGGCTTTCATGATTTTGACGTCAAAGCCGGCAGATTTTGCTTCGGCGAAAATATCCCGGATGTCGGAGGCGATGGCAGCCTTTTCCTCTTCCAGCCGTTCAATGCGTTCAATCAGCGAACGCAGGCGGTCTACGGCAATTCCGCCGACTTCGGGGTTGTTGCTTTCTTCACTCATGTTTTTCTCCTCAGATAAAATTGATTGCAGAAAAGCTAGCAAATTTCGGGCAGTTTGACAAGTAATAAATTTTGTGTATGAACGCTTAAAAATAAGAGCTTGTTAACTTATTTTCAGGTATATTGAAGCAAATTTCAGAAAGGGAGAAATGTCTTATGCCTCAGGATACGCATACTAAAATATTGGCAACCATCGGACCGTCTTCCGCTACCCGCGAGCAGATCGAAAAACTGATTGACGCCGGTGCCGACGCCTTTCGCATTAATTTCAGCCACGGAACGCATGAAGAACACAAAGAACGCGTCAAAATTATCCGCCAGCTGGAAAAGGAGAAAGGACGTTTTATTTCCATTTTGGCCGATATGCAGGGGCCGAAACTTCGGGTCGGCCTGTTTAAGGAAGATAAAGTTTTGCTTAAGGAAGGGCAGACTTTCGTTTTGGACATGAATCCGGCGCCGGGAGATGACAAGCGTGTTAATTTGCCGCATAAAGAAATTTTTGAAGCTTTGAAGCCGGGGGACGATTTGCTGGTGAATGACGGTTATATCGTCCTTCATGTTGAAAGCTGTACCGATAAGCAGGCGGTCACGACCGTTAAGGTCGGCGGCTATATTTCCAGCCACAAGGGGGTTAATCTGCCGAATACGCATCTGCCGATTTCGGCAATTACAGAGAAGGATCGCGAAGATTTGAAATTTGCCCTTAAGCTGGGCGTTGACTGGATCGGTTTGTCTTTTGTGCAGAGCGCCGAAGATGTTCGGGAAGCGCGCCGACTTATCGGTGATAAAGCCTGGCTTATCAGCAAGCTTGAAAAGCCGAGTGCAATTGATGAACTTGAAGATATTATTCAGCTTTCGGATGCAATTATGGTTGCCCGGGGCGATTTGGGTGTTGAGTGCCCGATTCAGACCGTTCCCGTTCTGCAAAAGCGGATTGTCAGCGCCTGCCGCCGGCATGCACGACCGGTTATTGTCGCAACTCAGATGCTGGAATCGATGATTAATAATCCGACTCCAACCCGCGCCGAGGTTTCCGATGTGGCTACGGCTGTTTATGACGGAGCCGATACGGTGATGCTTTCTGCCGAGACAGCGGCCGGAAAATATCCGGTTGAGGCTGTTCAAATGATGCACAAAATTGTATCTCAGGTTGAAGCCGATCCGCTGTTTTTTGATATGATGCGCAATCTGCGCCGTAATCCGAGCAATGCCGGCGAGGCGGATTCTATTACGTTTGCCGCCAGCGAGTTGTCTTGTGTCTTGCGAGATGTTAAGGCCATCGTTACTTATACTACCTCCGGTCTGACGACTTTTTTGACTGCCCGCGAGCGTCCGTATCTGCCGATTTTGGCTCTGACCCGCGATATAGAGGTGGCCCGGCGGCTGGTTTTGGTTTGGGGGGTTCATCCTTTAATCAACAAAGACAGTTTCAAAAGCTTTGACAAAGTTGAGGACTGTGCCGTTAAAGCTGCCAAAGAAGCCGGTTATGCCAAATCCGGCGACCATATCATCATTACGGCAGGTTTCCCGTTGAATACAAAAGGGCGGACGAATATGCTGCATACGGTTTATATTAAATAAACCGTCTTATAAAGGCCGTCTGGCTGGTGTCTAATACAGATTTAGCGGGACGGCGAAATGCTCATTTACGCTTAATGTAAACTCCGCTTTCGCCACCCTAAAATCTTATTATCCACGCACGCCATCCGGCCTTTTTTTGTGCCCTGTGGCGGAGGGTGGTTATTTTATTCGGATAAATTTTAGAAACCCGGTAGTAAAAACTTGAGCTTTTTAATATTTGTAAATACAAAAAAACCTGCTTTACAACGGCAGGTTTTTCAAATGCTAAAAGTGTCTATCAAATTAACCCTGACGAGCTTTCATTTTCGGGTTTTTCTTATTGATAACATAAACGCGGCCTTTACGGCGAACAATTTTGCAGCCGGCATCGCGAATCTTTTTAGTCTTTAATGAGCTGTAAACTTTCATTTTCTTATCCTTAACTGTCAAAATTTACCCGCAACTTATGCTAAAAAGCTTGCTTTGTCAACCTAAATTTTGGATTTTTGGTAAAAAAAGCAAGAATGCTTTTGCTTTTCGGGATTCTGCGGCTATAATGCAAAAAAATGTTCAGAGGTAAAAATGCGTTTTGCTGTATTTGTCGTTATCATGTTTTTTATGTTTTTTCGGACGGCGTCCGCTCAAATGCCGTATCTTCAGGAAGTGAAAGCGCTGGGGGTGATTTCGGGGCAGGGGTTGGCCTGCGGTTCATCAAAGTATGATACATTTGAATTGTTGGCGCGGGCGATTTTGCTGACCAAGGCGCCTTCGGACCGTTTGCGGCGCGATGCGGTTTACGCTTATTCCGAGGCAAAGGCTGATGCCTATCTGTCCAAACAGATGGACGGTTTTTATGAGTGTGCGCAGATTAATCGGCGGTTTGACGCGCAGGAAATTTTTAAGGCGGTTTTGTATGCCGACGGTACCATTAAAATGCCGGACGGGCAGATTTTGACGCCGCGGCAGCCGTATGATGCAACCATGATTTATAAGAAAGACAACAAAATCCGTGAAAATGCCAAAGCTATTTATGACGGCGGCGATGCGCAAATTATCAAGGTTGACGTCAAGGACAACACGATTGAGGCCGTTCAGGAGGCGCGGCGCCAAGCCGAGGCTCAGTCGGAAGAAGAGGCCGGACTTTCCGCTCACGAGGAGAACAGTATCGGCCATATCAGCCGCAAAAACCGTTAGTTTCAGCGGATTATTTTGCTTGCTTCTGCGTAAATCTTTTGTATACTTCATTCAATTTAATTTTTACGGAAACAATGGAGACAATTATAAATGCCTGCAGTTCAGTATGTTTTTGTGATGCAAAATTTGACTAAGGTTTTTCCGGGCGGCAAAGAGCTGTTTAAAGGAATTACGCTGTCGTTTCTCCCCGGTGCCAAAATCGGTGTGCTTGGTGTTAACGGCGCCGGAAAGTCAACGCTGTTGAAAATTATGGCCGGCGTCGACAAGGAATTTAACGGCGAGGCTTGGGCTGCCGACGGAATTAAGGTCGGTTATCTGGAGCAGGAACCGCAGCTTGATCCGTCCAAAAACGTGATGGAAAATGTTATGGACGGTCTGGGGGAAGTTCGCGACTTGTTAAAAAAGTTTGAGGAAGTTTCCATGCGTTTCGGTGAAGAACTGACCGATGATGAAATGAATAATCTGATTAATGAGCAGGCGGAACTTCAGGAAAAAATCGATGCCTGTAACGGCTGGGATTTGGAGCGGACGATTGAAATTGCCATGGATGCGTTGCGTTGTCCGCCGGCCAATGCCGATGTTACTAAACTTTCCGGCGGAGAAAAACGCCGGGTGGCTTTGTGTCGGTTGTTGCTGCAAAAGCCGGATTTGCTTCTTTTGGACGAGCCGACCAATCATTTGGATGCCGAATCGGTAGCTTGGCTGGAGAATCATTTGCGTGATTATAAGGGAACGGTGGTTATGGTGACGCATGACCGTTATTTTCTGGACAATGTCACGGGGTGGATTCTGGAACTTGACCGCGGCCAGGGAATCCCGTATGAAGGAAATTACTCTTCATGGCTGGCGCAAAAGCAAAAACGTCTTGAGCAGGAGG
>CASFLC010000011.1 GCA_949295475.1 uncultured Pseudomonadota bacterium | reverse complement strand
ATATTCGCAGCGGCCGTCCAAACTCAGCTGCCATCCGGACGCACAGCTTTTGACATAACCCTCGCAGGCCTCTTCCACGTTTAACTCGCATCTGCTGTATTTGCCGCCGCAGCTGTTGCCGCTCGTGTAATACGGCGGCTGACAATTGTTGTCATCGTACTGATAAACATCCGCACAGCGACAATTGGCATAACAGCGCAAATTCGGAAGCGGTCGTTGCAATGTTCCGCTCGCGCCGCTTTCGCACGCCGACACCAGACCGTAATCTTCGCACCGCCGCTTATCGTCCCCGCCGTCGAACGGACCGGAAACATCCGGGGCGTTAATATTGCTGTTGTAAATGCTTTGATAATCGGGAAGCCAGTATGTCTTGGCCAGTTGATATTCGTTGCCGGAAACAAGAGATGCCGGTTCCAACAAAGATATGTGTGTTGTGCAGGTGGCCGTAGCCGGAAACGCACCCATCAACAAACATGTTAAAACAAGATATTTTAAGAGAATGTATGATTTCGTCATTTCCGTAGTCCTTCTTGTTAAAACCGGCAAACGAAATCTACAGGGAAGTGAAAAGACAAGATTAACCATAACAATCCGTCCGCAAACGACGGACAGACAGATTTCTGCTGAGGCAATCCATAGACTTGAAGGGCACAACTCCTCCAAATATTCACCAACACACTATAGATTATGCTTTTACTCTATCATAATCTTTGCAACACGTCAAGCAATATTTGCATGGACTAGACGAAAGTGGCGAGCCACCAGAAAAGTGGAAGCCTCTCAACAGCCGCTTAGATATTGCCCCCAGGCGCTGCCTGGGCGGTTTTGAGAATTTCACTTTTCTGCGGGTGTGGGATGGGTTGCAAAAATAATCTTTTTTTGCGGATAGCTATAAAAATGATTGTATCAAAGCTTTTTATGGGTTATAACTGTTTCAATTAAAGTAAATTTTATGAATGACAGAATAGACGCTGATGCAAAAGTGGCATAAAAAAACAAATAATAAACTGCCGGAAAAGTCTTCTGTAAAGCTGGTTGACAAGGCTCAACATCCTAATTATGCGGCAATTGATTTAGGGACGAATTCGTGTCGTCTGGTAATTGCGACGCCGACGCCCACGTCGTTTCGGATTGTGGAGACTTTTTCCCGTATTACCCGTTTGGGAGAGGGAATTATTAACAATAATGAGCTTTCCCGGGCCGCAATCAAACGGACGCTCGGTGCTTTGAAGGTTTGTGCCGGTGTGCTGGCTGAATATGCGCCGATTGTCCGTTCCCGCTATGTGGCGACGGCAGCCTGCCGCCGGGCGGTTAACTGTCGGCAGTTTTTGGATTTGGTAAAAAAAGAAACAGGGCTGACGCTTGAGATTATTTCTCCGCAGGAAGAATCTCGGTTGGCTGTGGTCGGCTGTATTCCTCTCCTGAGCCGCAATATTAAACGGGCATTGGTGTTTGATATCGGCGGCGGTTCGACGGAAATTTCCCTGGCGCGGACGACCAACAGCGGCAAGACCTTTATTGAAGGGTATATCTCCCTGCCGTACGGGGTTGTGACGATTTCGGAAGCTTTTCCCGAACAGGATATGACGGATTTGGCTTATGATACGATTATTGAACGGACGCATAAAATCCTTGCGGAGTTTGAAGAAAAACACCATATCCGGGAGGCCATCGCCGCGCAGGAAATCCAGGTTATCGGAACATCGGGGACGGTGACTGTTTTGGGCGCCGTCCATTTGAATCTGCCGCGTTATAATCGTTCGGCGGTAGACGGCCTTTCCATCAATAAGCAGGATATCGACCGGACAATTGCCAAGATTAAGCGATTAGGGGACGAAGGGCGCAAGAAGCATCCTTGCATCGGTGCCCAAAAAGCAGATTTGACTATGGCCGGTTGCGCGATTATTGAAGCGTTGTGCTCTTTTTGGCCGATTTCCGAAATTACGGTGGCGGACAGAGGTATCCGTGAAGGAATCCTGTTGGATATGATGCATTCGCAAAAACGCTCGTTTCGAAAAAAACGCCGTTTTCGTCATCCGTATAATCGCGGTTCCCGGAAATTGCACGAGACTTTTAAGGAGGCTGCCAATGACAGATAAATGTTATGCCGCTATTGATTTGGGGACGAATTCCTGCCGGCTGCTGATTTGCAATCAGAATGGCAGGGAACTTTGCAAACAAACAGTTTCCACCAGACTGGGAGAGGGGCTTTATAAGGATATGAAGTTTACGCCCGAGGCGATGGAGCGCGCTTTGAAGTGTTTTTTTGAGTTTCGTCAGATTATGGATAAGTATAACATCGTCAAATTGCGCGCCATTGCAACGGCCGGCTGCCGGATGGCGGAAAACAGCGCCGATTTTTTGAAAAAGGTTTATGACGAATCGCGGATACGGTTGGAGGTTATTGACGCTTATGAGGAGGCCCGTCTGAATCTCAAAGGTGCTTTGACTCATGTCGAAGGGCAGACGCCGTATGTGATTGTTTATGATTTGGGCGGCGGTTCGACGGAAATTTCTCTGGCAAGCAATACTAAAAAGCCGCAGATTTTGCATACGGTTTCCATTCCCTGGGGCGCACGCAATGCTTCCGAGGCTTTTGGACTGGTTGAATATAAAGATGAGAATGCCGTTCGACTGCGTCAGGAAATAGGGGCGTATGTTGCCGATTTTGTCAGAAAATCCGCGCTTGATAATTATCGGGATCAGGTTTGTCTGGTGGCAACCTCAAGCACGCCGCTACGGTTGGCGTCGATGATTCATCGTTTTCCGGCTTATGACCGGGATAAGGCTGACGGTCTTAAGTTCAGCACGGCAGAGGCCGATGCGGCGATTAATCGGATTTTTCACATGAGCCGGGCCGAAATGGCTGATGATCCGTTTATCGGCGACAAGCGTTCTTATATTTTTATTGCCGGCTGTGAGATATTTAAGGCGGTTTATGACGGTTTGGGCGTGCCGGAGATTACCGCATCACTGAAAAGCGCCAAGGACGGCATCGTGGCGGAATTGATTGAAAGTGACAGAGATAATGGGCAAGTTAACACAGTCGGCGAAGGAAATTACCGGACGGCATAATCTGACCGTGCGGGTTAAGACTTCAAAATTCAAAAAAAAATCATCCAATCAGTGGCTGGCGCGTCAACTGAATGATCCTTATGTTGCGGAATCCAAAAGACTGGGGTATCGTTCCCGCGCGGCCTTTAAGTTGATTCAGCTGGATGAAAAATATCATTTTTTGGGGAAAGGCAAAACGATTGTGGATTTGGGCTGCGCGCCGGGCGGTTGGACTCAGGTGGCGGTGCAGCGCAATAAGGGAAGCGGTCAGGTTGTCGGCATTGATATTCTTGAGACCGAGCCGGTGCCCGGTGCCGTGCTCGTTTGTCAGGATTTTACACGGCCGGAGGCTGCGGACAGGTTAAAATCTCTGTTGAACGGCGAGGCGGATATCGTGATGAGCGATATGGCGGCCAATACTACGGGGCATCAGCAGACAGACCATTTGCGAACCATTGCGTTGGTGGAAACCGCTTATGAGTTTGCCAAAGAGGTGTTGGCCCCGGGAGGTATTTTTATTGCAAAAGTTTTTCAGGGCGGCGCGGAAGGTGAATTGCTGGCGGACGTAAAAAAGAATTTTGCCAAGGTCGGACATTTTAAGCCTGATGCCAGCCGCAAAACCAGTCCCGAAACATACTTGGTGGCGCAGGGGTTTCGCGGCGGCCGTCCGGCGGTTGGCGAAAGGTAGGCGGTTATGCAGAGCGGCGCCAGATATCAGGCGGTTTTGGATCTGATCAGCGAAATATTTAAAGACGAGAAACCTGCGGACGGGCTTATCAACGATTATCTGCGGGCACGTAAATATATCGGTTCCAAAGACAGGCGGTTTATTGCCGATACGGTATGGACCATTATCCGCAATCGGATGAAACTTGAGTTTGACGCGCAGAGCCGCGAGCCGCGGAGGGTTTTATTGTGGTATGCCAAAAGCCGGTTGGACGAGGTGTTTGACGGGAGCCGATACGGAATGCCCCCGTTGACGGAAGAAGAAAAAAATTGGCTGTGTCAATCTCGGGAAGAGGCTTATCCCGCTTATGTCGAGGCGGAATGTCCGAAGTGGCTGTTTGAAAAAACAGGGGATATTGAGTTGTGTAAAGCTTTGAATCAGCCGGCTCCGGCTGATTTTCGCGTTAATTTTACATCCCGGGAAGAGGCTTTGCGCCGTTTGGAAGACGAGGGAATTGACGCCGTGCCGACGCCGTACTCTCCGCTCGGAATTCGTGTTAACGGGCGCCTTAACTTGGGAACCTGCATGACTTATCAGGATGGGCTGATTGAAGTTCAGGACGAAGCTTCGCAGTTGGCGGCGCTTTTGTGCGATGTTCGTCCCGGACATAAAATTATGGATTATTGCTGCGGGGCCGGCGGCAAAAGTCTGACATTGGCTCATTTGCTGCAAAACCGGGGACATATTCTGGCGCATGACGTCAATTCCAGGCGGCTGGAGGCGATTAAGCCGCGTCTGGCTCGTTTGGGCGTTAAAAATATTGAGTTGACGGAAATCGTGGCGGACAATGACCGTGATTTTGATCGTTTTGTCATTGATGCGCCTTGTTCGGGAACGGGAACCTGGCGGCGGGCTCCCGACGGCAAATACCGGTTGTCTCCCGGGTTGTTGAAAGGCTTGGTCAAAACACAGGCGGAGCTTTTGGAAATCGGCGCGGCCAAAACAAGAAAGGGTGGTCGTTTGATTTATATCACCTGTTCGGTGCTGCCGGAGGAAGACGAGTTGGCCATTGAGGCTTTTTTGACGCGTCATAAAGATTTTGTTCCGGCAGATATTGCCGGATTGTGGCGGCGTCTGACCGGTTGCTCGTATCCGGGAATATCCGGACGTTATTGTCGGCTATCTCCTTTGACAACCGGAACGGACGGCTTTTTTGTCGCCGTGCTTGAAAAAAAGGCTTAATCTGCGTTTTTCCCGTTTTTGCGGTAAATATAAGAGATAATTTCGGCGACGGCGGCAAAGGCTTCCACCGGGATTTCTTCGTTGATGTCCACGGCTTTTAAAATTTGCAGCAGGTCGGCATCCTGATGAATTTCAATATTGTTGTCCAGCGCAATCTGAATGATTTTTTCGGCAATCGGCCCCTGACCCTTTGCCAGAACGGTCGGCGCGTTGTGTTTGTCTTTGTCATATCCGAGCGCAACCGCGTAATCTGGGGAAAACTCGGATTGTCGGTTGTTTTTTGACTCGTTTGGAGTATCATCCTGCATAGACATGGGGTTCCTTTATGTGCTGTTGGGGAACAGCCTAAAACATAACGGAAAATTTGGCAAGAGCTTTGTGTGGCATAAAACTTGCATGTCTGTTGTATGCAAAGAGCATATAACTTTTGGGGAGTTTGTTTATGGATTTGAAGAATCTGTCCGTTTTTGATTTGGCCGGCCGTAATATGCAGTATTTGACGGCCAAGCAGGAGGTGATTGCCTCCAATATTGCCAATGCCAGCACTCCCGGATATTTGGCAAAAGATGTCAGAGCTCCCGAGTATACTTCCGAGTTTGTAGCCGATATGCCGATGAAGCTTACCAATTCCAAACACTTGAGCGGTGCCCGTCAGCATCAGGCGCTGGAAGTGTATACGCCCAGACCGACAGCTGCTTTGACGATTGACGGAAACGGTGTGATTTTGGAAGATCAGATGAATCAGGCCAGCAAAGCCAGCAGCGAGTATCGGAAAATGATTCGTATTTACAACAAATATAAAACTTTGTTGAAAACTGCAGCGACCAAAATTACCACTTAAAGGAATATGAGTTATGGCAGGAAATCTTTCAGTCAGTGCAGATATTGCCGTTTCGGGGATGAAGGTTCAGGCCGAGCGCCTTAAGGTTATTGCCCAGAACATGGCCAATGCCGACTCCATTTCAACCGAGGCCGGCGGCGAACCTTATCGGCGTCAGGTGGTAACTTTTCAAAATTATGTCGACAAGGAAACCGGCGGCGAAATGGTGCGGGTGGATCGGATTGTCAAGGATATGTCGCCGTTTAACAAAAAATATGCGCCGAATGCGCCCGGTGCCGATGCCCAGGGGTATGTTTCTTTGCCGAATGTTGATCCCTTGGTGGAAATTATGGATATGAAAGAGGCTCAGAGAGCTTATGATGCCAATATGAATATGATGAGGACCGCACGAGAAATGAGTTCCAACGTGCTGGATCTTTTGGAATAATGAAAGGAAACGATTGTGATTAGTAGTGGTATTTCTAATGCTTTAAACGCTTATCAGCAGGCCTTGGGGCGGATTTCGGCTCAGGAGCAAAAGACTGAGGCGGAGATTTCTGCGGCCGAATCTCAGTCTGCTTTCGGTGATATGGTCAAGTCTGCCATAGAGGACACAGAAAATCTCCACAGGCAGGCTGAAGCGACAACTCTTATGGGAATTCAGGGCAAAGCAGATATTCAGGATGTCGTTCTTGCCGTTTCCAATGCAGAAGTTGCTCTTGAAACGGTTGTTGCCGTTCGTGATACGGCCATCAGGGCGTATAATACTATTATGCAAATGCCCATGTAACCACAAAAGGCCGTCTGGCTGGTGGCCAAAGCAGTTTTACGCGGGGCGAGGAAAAGGTCGTATAACGGACGCTTAATACAGAAATTTCGGGCTGAAAGTTTCCTCACGTACCTTTAAAGTACGCTGCGGTACTTTTACCCTTATTTCTTATTAATCGTCTCGTTCTCCAACCTTTTAAAAGTGCCTTGTGTCACTAAAATTTTCTTTGCTGCTGGAAATCACTTTATCCACGCACGCCATCCGGCCTTTTTTGTGCCCTGTGGCGGGGGGGGAGTTTGCTTCGTTAGGCGTTTGCGATATTTATCCGGAAAAAGACGGTGTGAAATAAAGACGATAAAAAAATCCCCCGGACAAATGATGAGCGCCAAGGGGATTTTTTTGTTTTTTTATTTGCTCAGGGCAACGGTGTCCTGAGCGATGACCAATTCTTCGTCGGTCGGAATAACAAAAGCCCTGACTTTGGAATCCGGCGTGGTAATTTCTTCAATACTGCCGCGGCGGCTGTTCTTTTCGTCGTCGACTTTAATGCCGAGGTAGCTCAGCCGTTCCAAAACCAGTTTGCGGACGGTGGCGGAATTTTCGCCGACGCCGGCAGTGAAAACGATGGCATCAACGCCGCCCATGGCCGCGATGTAAGCGCCGATAAATTTGACAATGCTGTAAATGTAGCATTTCATTCCGTCTACGGCGGCCGGTTCTCCGCGGTTGTATGCAGCTTCAAAGTCGCGGGAATCGCTGTACCCGGTCAGACCAAACTTGCCGCTTTTTTTGTTGAGGATTTCGTTGACTTCATCCGGCTGAAGGTTTTGAGTTTTCATCATATACAGCGGAACATACGGATCAATGTCGCCACAACGGGTGTCCATAATGATGCCGGCCAACGGGGTCAGTCCCATGGATGTATCGACGCAGATGCCGTTTTTAACGGCCGTAATTGAGGCACCGCTGCCGATGTGGCAGGTAATGATTTTGCTGTTTTTGCCGATGATTTTGGCGGCCTGTTCTGAAACGTATTTGTGAGACGTTCCGTGTGCGCCGTAACGACGGATTTTGTATTTTGTCCGCTGTTCTTCCGGCAAGGCATAGGTATAAGCTTCGACCGGCATTGTCTGATGAAAGGCGGTATCAAACACAGTTACCTGCGGCACATCCGGCAGTTCTTTGCGAACGGCGCGGATAACGTAGGCTGCCGCATAATTATGCAGCGGAGCCAATGTGGCAAGTTCTTCAATTTGTTCAATGACTTTGTCGTCTACCCGGACAGAGTTTTTGAAAATTGAACCGCCCTGAACAATGCGGTGGCCGATGGCGTAAATTTCTTTCAGATTTGTAATAACGCCGTCAAGCAGCAGTTTGAAAACTTCCTGCAAGGCGGCTTTGTGGTCGGGAAGATCAACTTTGACTTCCTTTTTGCTGCCGTCGGCATATTTGATGCCGACAAAAGAGGCGTCGCGTCCGATGCGTTCGGCATTGCCTTTGCAGACAACTTCATACCGGTCGCCGCTGACTTCAAAAAGCTGATATTTCAAGGTTGATGAACCTGCATTTAATACAAGAATTTTCATTGTTCAGTCCTTATTTGATATGTTTTATTTATCCTGAGTTTGCAAAACGGTGAGGGCAACCAGGCCGACGATGTCTTCGGCAAAGCAGCCGCGGGACAAATCGTTGATCGGAGCGTTGAGACCTTGCAGCATCGGTCCGTAAAGTTCGGCGTTGCCGAGGCGCTGCATAAGTTTGCAGCCAATGTTTCCCGCTTCGATATTTGGGAAAATTAATGTATTGGCATGGCCGGCCACGGTTGATTCCGGCGCTTTCTTTTTGGCGACGACCTTATCCAAAGCGGCGTCGGCCTGAAGCTCGCCGTCGAGTTCAATGGGCTTTCCTTCGTATTCGGCGGTTTGCAGCGCTTCTTTGGCCAGTTTGGTCGCTTCGCGAACTTTGTCGGCGCCTTCGCCTTTGCCGGAACCGTAAGTCGAGTAGGAAAGCATGGCGATGCGCGGTTTATCTCCCAATTTCAAAACCGTTTCAGCGCTTTCGAGAGCTATGTCGGCCAGTTCTTTGGCTGTCGGCGCAATATTGATGGCACAATCTGACAAGTAATAGGGTTTTCCGTTGCAAACCATAATAAACAGTGAGGATACGCTGCGGTCTTTACGGGCGGATTTGATAATTTGCAATGCCGGACGAACCGTGTCGGCCGTGGAATGGTCGGCACCGGAAACCATGCCGTCGGCATGACCGGATTTAATCATCAGCGTGCCGAAGTAATTATAGTTAAGAGCCAGCTTGTCGGCGTCTTCTTTGCTCAGGCCTTTTTCTTTGCGGAGATTGTACAGGAGTTCCGCATATTCGGCCAGATGTTCGGAGGTTTCCGGCGCGATGATTTCTATTTTATCCAGTGACCAGCCTTTCTTGCTAAAGAATTTGCCGATTTCTTCTTTGTTGCCCAGGATGATGATTTTGGCGATTTTTTCTTCGGTGCAGATGTGCGCCGCCTCTAAAACGCGTTCATCTTCTCCTTCCGGCAAAACGATGGTTTTGTTTAGCTTTTTTGCTTTGGTGATAATGTCTTTAATATATTTGCTTTCCAACATTTCCGTATCCTTTGCTGTTTTGAATCGTTTTCTGTGTTATGGTTTACACTTATACGATTGAAAAGTCAAAATATCTTTTGATTATTTGAATAAAGTAATATATTATGAGCACAACTTGTATTTTGAAAGGAGAAAAATATGCTGGAGCGGACTTTGTCAATCATTAAGCCGGATGCGACCGAACGCAATCTCACCGGCGCAATCGACGCTATTATCGAAAGTGCCGGTTTTCGGATTGTTGCCCAGAAAAAAATTTGTCTGACCCGTAAACAGGCGGAAGGTTTTTATGCCGAGCATAAGGAAAAAGCATTTTTTGACAGTTTGGTCGAGTTTATGAGTTCGGGGTCGGTTGTGGTTCAGGTTCTTGAAAAAGAAAATGCCATTGCCGATTATCGTGCGTTGATGGGAGCTACCAATCCGGCAAATGCCGAGGAAGGAACCATTCGTCAAAGGTTTGCCCTTTCTATTGACCGAAATTCGGTGCACGGGTCCGACTCTCCGGAAAGCGCCAAGAGAGAAGTCTCTTACTTTTTCAGTGAAATCGAAATTTGCGAATAAGGAGTGTGCCGGGTGCTTAAGTTCAAGTCCGTGCTGCTGGCGGCTGTTTTTGCGCTTTTGGGGATTTCTTCGGCTGTTGCCGCGGATGAGCGGTTTAGCGTGGCGGTTGATGTCGATGTAACGGCAGCGGATGCATCACAGGCTCGCGAGCGGGCCATGACCGAAGCCAACCGCGCCGCGTTTTTGGAAGTTTCCCGCCGGATTACGACGGCTGATGGGGCAGCGCGTCTGGCTGCGATGACGGATGCTCAGCTGCTTAACTTTATTAAAGAGGTGGCTGTCGAAGATGAAAAATCTTCAAGTGTCCGCTATATGGCGACGCTGAGGATCGTTCTTAACGAGGATATGCTCAGGGAGTATATGAAAGAACGGCAGATTCCGCTGTTGGTGCAGTCGTCAAGCCGGATTTTGGTCGTTCCCGTGTTCAGGGAGTTTGAAAGCGATCCTCCTCTTTTGTGGGAAAGCACCAATTTGTGGCGGGAAGCATGGGACAAGGCTCCGCGGGAGGGCAGCGTCCGTTTCATTCCTCTGCCGGTCAGCGGAACCAATTATGCAATTATTGACGCCGGAAAAGCGCTGGCCATGGACGGGGAAGCCCTTGACAAGCTTATGCTGGTTAACGGTGCCGACGATGTGTATGTGCTTGATGCTGTTTATGACGGAATCGACGGTTTGATTGTCAGGGCGTCTTCTTACAGCGGCAATACCCAAACCTTCAGAATTACCGGTGCCAGAAGTTCAGGTTCGGCCTTGTTTGACAAAGCCGTCAGCGAGGTTGGCGGACAATTGTCCGCTCAGATGCAGCAACAAAGTTTGGATGAAAGCGCCAAAGAAAATCAGGCCGTGGTGTTGTTTAATTTTGAAAAGCTCCGCCAATGGGTGGAAGCCGAAAAAGCGCTTCATTCCGTTCCGTATATTAAAAATATTGAAATGCAGGCGATGGGAACCAACAAAGCGCAGTTTAAACTGACCTATATCGGCAGTGCGGAAAAGCTTTTGCATGCCCTGAGAGCCAAGTCGTTTAACCTGAGTGAAAAAGGCTCTTTCTGGATTATGGAAAAATATTAAGGAGAAAAAGTATGCCACTGGTCAGAAAATCTCGTAACAATGTCGGTACCTGGCTGGTTATTGCGGCCGTTTTCGGGGCGGGCGTTTATGTTTTGCGTTCGGTTTTGATGCCTTTTGTCGCCGGTATTATTATTGGCTATCTTCTGGATCCGTGGGCGACTAAATTCCAAAAAACCGGCATGAGCCGCACGTGGGCGACGGTTACGGTTATTTTGCTGGTTATTTTGATTATGGTGCCCGGCCTGCTGCTTTTGTTTGGTTTGATTGACGAACAATTGGGCCGTTTTATCGTAGCCATACCGGATTATCTCGGAAATTTCAGCAATAAAATCGAAAGTGTTCTGGTGCGTTTACAAGATGAAATTCCCGGGCTGCAGCCGGAAAAAATCCGGGAATATATCCGCAGCAATCTGGCCAACGGCTTCAAGCTTCTCGGAAATCTGCTGCGCGGTCTGATTACCAGCGGTTTTGCTCTGGCAAATGTGGTTTCGTTGATTTTGATTACGCCGATTGTTGCCTTTTACATGCTCCGGGACTGGGATACGTTTGTGGCTAAAGTCGATGATTTGCTGCCGCAGTCTTCAAAAAAATCCATTGAGCAGCAGGCGCGTGAAATTGATCGGATTTTGGCTTCTTTTATCCGCGGCCAGCTTTCTGTCTGTGTCATCTTGGGAACCTTTTATGCCGTCGGTCTTTATTTGGTCGGCCTTGATTTGGGAATTTTGGTCGGTTTTCTTGCCGGTATCCTTTCTTTTATTCCGTATGTCGGGACGATTTCCGGTTTTATTGCCGGTATGGCGATTGCGTTTGCGCAGTTTGATACCTGGGTTCCGATTGCTCAGGTTGTCGGTGTCTTTTTGGTCGGGCAGTTCCTTGAAGGTAATTTTCTGACGCCGAAGCTTGTCGGCGACTCCGTCGGACTGCACCCGGTGTGGGTTATGTTTGCCCTGCTTGCCGGCGGCGTCCTTTTAGGGTTCCTCGGTTTGATGATTGCGGTTCCGGTAGCGGCCATTATCGGTGTTTTGGTTCGCCATGCGATTGGAAATTATAAGGAGAGTTCTCTCTACAAGTAACCGCAAAAAAGGCCGGATGGCTGGTGTCTAAAGCAATTTTACGCAGTCGAAGAAAATTCATGTACTTTTTGTGTACACTAAAATTTTCTTCGCTGCTAGAAATCACTTTATCCACGCACGCCATCCGGCCTTTTTTGTGCCCTGTGGCGGAGGGGAGTTTGCTTTTCCGTCTGGCTGGTGTCTAATACAATTTTACGCGGGACGAGGAAAAGGTCGTATAACGGACGCTTAATACAGAAATTTCGGGTTAAAAGTTTCCTCACGTACCTTTAAAGTACGCTGCGGTACTTTCACCCTTATTTCTTATT
>CASFLC010000010.1 GCA_949295475.1 uncultured Pseudomonadota bacterium | reverse complement strand
TGCGGTTAATGAAATATCAGCCATGGTTTTTCTCCAAATACTGTTGGACACAATCTGTGAACGTCCTTCTGACGTTACAGAATTTATGATAGCATAAAATAGCCCTTCTTACAAGAACTTTTTATTCTACCTTAGTCTATACCGACATATTTTAACAAATTCTTAATTAAAACAAACCGCAATAAACTTTCTCTAAAAGCCACAAAAAGTCCGGAATTATAAAAACCGGACTTTTTACGGATCAAAAATTATTTATCGCTTTAAAGCTTTGCGGCAATTTCCTCTATTTCATAACACTCGATAAAGTCGCCTTTCTGAATATCGTTGTAATTTTCAAAAGAAATACCGCATTCATAGCCTTCTTTGACTTCTTTGACATCATCTTTGAAACGTTTAAGTTGTCCGATGGCGCCGTCATGAATAACCACATTGTCGCGCAACAGGCGGATTTTGGCGCCGCGCTTGACCAAACCTTCGGTAACCATGCAGCCGCCGACCTTGCCGACGCCGGTAATGTTGTAAACCTCGCGGATTTCGGCATAACCGAGAATCTTTTCCTTAATTTCCGGCGACAACATGCCTTCCAAACCTTTTTTAACGTCATCCAGCACATCGTAAATAATGGAATAATACTTAATTTCCACACCGTCACGCCGGGCCATGTCACGCGCCTGCGGATTGGCACGGACATTAAAGCCGATAACCAACGCATGCGAAGCCTTTGCCAATGTCACGTCGGATTCAGAAATCGGGCCGACGGCCGAATGTAAAATCTGCACGCTGACTTCGTCATTGGAAAGCTTGTTGATTGTTCCTTCTATCGCTTCTATCGAACCTTGAACATCTGCCTTGATAATAATCGGCAAATGTTTTATTTCGCCGGACTTAATTTTATCAAGCATTTGCTCCATCGCCGATTTGGCCGATTTAACCAACTTGGCGTCACGCTCTTTGCGAATACGATAGCCGGTTACCTCCTTAGCCTGATTTTCATCGGCAACAACCACAAAATCATCGCCGGCGGAAGGCGTTCCCTGCAAACCGAGAACTTCGACAGGCGTTGCCGGTCCGGCTTCCAAAACCTTGTGGCCGTTTTCATTAAACATGGCGCGAACATGTCCCCATTCTTTACCGGCAATGCAGACATCTCCGACACGCAGAGTCCCTTTCTGAACCAAAACCGTTGCAACCGAGCCACGGCCTTTTTCCATTTTGGCCTCAATCACCGCGCCTTCGGCCTTGCGATTGGGATTAGCCTTAAGATCAAGCATTTCCGCCTGCAGCAAAATCGCGTCAACCAACTTGTCTATATTAATGCGTTTCTTGGCGGAAACCTCGGCGCACAAACACTCGCCGCCCATTTCCTCTACGCCGATTCCATGTTGCAGCAGGGCGGTTTTGACTTTCATCGGATCAGCCCCCGGCAAATCTATCTTGTTAATAGCCACCACAATCGGCACTTCTGCCGCCTGTGCATGGCGAATAGCCTCAATTGTCTGCGGCATAATACCGTCATTGGCGGCAACAACCAAAACCACAATATCCGTCACCTTGGCGCCGCGCGCGCGCATTTCCGAAAAAGCCTCATGCCCCGGCGTATCGATAAAGGTAATTTTATCTCCGGTAGAAACCGTAATCTGATAAGCGCCGATATGTTGGGTAATACCGCCGGCCTCCTTAGCCGCGACGTTTGTTTCCCGCAAAGCATCAAGCAAAGAGGTCTTGCCGTGGTCGACATGCCCCATCACCGTCACCACCGGCGGACGCGGCAGCAAATCTTCAGGCTTGTCCTCTTCGGTAATATTTTGCTCGACATCACTGTCTGCTACCCGCTTAAATTTATGTCCGAACTCTTCCACCACAATCTGCGCCGTATCGGCGTCAATCGGCTGATTAATCGTCGCCATCACGCCGAGACTCATCAGTTTTTTAATAACCTCGGCGCTTTTTTCGGCCATTCGGTTAGCCAGTTCCTGAACCGTAATCACCTCGGGAATAACAACTTCGCGGATAACCTTTTCCTGCGGCTGTTGAACCTGAACCGCCGGCTTGGGCTGCTTTTTCTTAAAGCGGCGGCGCGGCGCGCCGAAACCGTAATCATCATCGTCGTCATCACTTGCACCGATGTTATGAACATTCAGTTTGCCGCCGCGGCGTTGGGGCTCAAAACTGCGTTTGGTAATTTTTTTGCGTTCCTGTTCAAAAACCTCTTCCCGGGACAAAGACTTGTGAGACTTTCTGGAATTAAAATCATCGTCATCTTCGTCGTCATCAAACTCTTTGCTTTTCTTATCTCTCAGCTTGGCAAGAGTTTTAGTGTCGGATTCCGGCTGCACGGAAACAGGCTGTGCGGATTTTTCGCTCTCTCGAAGACGGACAGCTTCTTCTTCCGCTTCCCGGCGTTTGCGCTCCTCTTCCTCCTGCTCTTTCTGCTGTTGACGCAAACGCGCTTTTTCTTCTTCTTCCTGTCTGCGTTTGTTTTCAAACTCCTTCGCCTCTGCAATCAAACGAAGTTTGGCGGCTGTTTCCTCGTCAATTTCAACCTTAGTTTCAACTTTGGCGGCACCGGGGTTGATTATTCTTTTTTTGCGCACTTCAACCTGAACCACTTTTTTGCCGTCCCGATTATGAGATCGAGCCGCGTCTCCCAGCCCTTTAAGCGTCAGGGTCGGTTTGCCTGATAATGTCAGTTTACTTTTCGCATTATCTTCTGTCATATAAAAAACACTCCATACATTCTCATCAAAACTCAATCGTTCAAAAAATCAAACAACTTTTTGAACGTGCCGCGCACGTTTTGAGCCATCTGGCCTTTTACAAAAGCGGCATGAACCGTACTAACCTTATTAAGCGCCTTATCCAACTCCTCGCTGCTGAACAACCTAAAAACCTCAATATCTCCGGCGGCATTCAAAATTTTGCGATGTCCGTCTTCTCCGGCATCATTGGCCTCAAGAATAAAGGCTATTTTGTTTTTTTTCAAGCTTTCCGAAACCTTTTCCATCCCTGTCACCAGCACGCCGGCTTTACGCGCCAGAGAAACAGCCTCCAAAGCATGTTTTCTGAGCAAATCTTCCACCAGCGCCGGCAGAGTTCCGTCAACCCTGGCCTTCTTCTTCAACGCCTTTGCAAACAAGTTTTTTTCGACTGCCGTTTGCAAAGCCTTACGGGAATTGCGAACATAAACGCCTTTTCCCGGAAGCCTTTTCCTAAAATCGGGAATCACCAGCAAATCAGGCGTCAGCGTAAAACGCAGCAGAGCATCTTTATCAAACGTTTCGCCGCAAACAATACACTTTCTTTGTGTACTTTCCTGTTTCATCATCCCTCTTTAATCCGCTTATGTTTCAATCGTTCTGCCGGCCAGACGTTGTCCTTGTTTCAACCGCTGCCGGCAGAAACATCAGATTACGCCTCTTCAGGAAACCAGTGCTTTCTGGCTTCCATAATGATTTTTTCGGCCTCCTGAACCGACAGGGTATTTTCTCCCAGCATTTCAATCAGTTCGTCCGAAGCCAAATCGGCCAAATCATCAAGCGTCTTAACGCCCTTGTCAGCCAGCACCAACAGCATATCCTGATCCAGTCCGGAAATTTCCTGAAGCTTCTCGTCGATTCCCAAAGATTTGCTTTTTTCCTCAAATTCTTTATTGCGTTTGGCAATAAATTCCTTGGCGCGGCTTTGCAGCTCTTTGGCAACGTCTTCGTCAAAGCCTTCAATCTCCGACAGTTCGCTCAAATCAACCAGCGCAATCTCATCAACCGTCGAAAACCCTTCGGCAATCAACAGATGTGCAATCATTTCGTCAACATCCAGAGCTTCCATAAAACGCTGTGAACGAACCTTGTTTTCGTTGGAGCGGCGTTCCTGTTCCTGCTCCTCGGTCAAAACGTCAATATCGCAGCCCAGCAATTGAGACGCCAGCTTAACGTTTTGGCCGCGACGTCCGATGGCAACCGAGAACAGCTCCTGAGGAACCACAACCTCAATCCGGTTATTGTCCTCGTCCAAAACAACCTTGGTAACTTCGGCCGGAGCCAGAGCGCTGACAATAAACTGCGCCTTGTCTTCGGAATAAGGAACAATGTCAATTTTTTCGCCCTGCAGCTCGGTCACCACCGCCTGAACACGGATACCGCGCAAACCGACGCAGGCGCCGACGGCGTCAACCGTCATATCATCTGTTTTAACGGCGATTTTGGCTTTTGAGCCCGGATCGCGCGCAACGCTGACAATTTTGACAATACCGTCATAAATCTCGGGAACTTCCGCCGCAAACAGTTTGGCCAAAAATTCCGGACATGTCCGCGACAAGAAAATCTGCGGTCCTTTATTCTCGCGACGGACATCCAAAACATACGCCCGAACCCGGTCGCCGTTCTTAAATTTCTCCCGCGGAATAATTTCGTCGCGCCGCAAAACGGCCTCCGTTTTGCCGATATCCAGAATAACGTTGCCGAACTCGATTCGCTTGACGGTTCCGTTGACAATCGTACCGATTTTTTCCTTATATTCTTCAAACTGCTTGTTGCGTTCAGCCTCACGCACCTTTTGCACAATAACCTGCTTGGCAGTCTGAGCCGCAATACGCCCGAAGTCAATCGGCGGCAGCGGATCTATAATAAACTCGCCGGGTTTTATATCGGCATCATAACTTTTGGCCTCGTCTAAGGTTATCTGTGTCACTTCGTTTTCAATCTGATCTGCCGATTCCACAACCTCACGGTAACGCGCCAGTGAAATAGCCCCCGTCTTGCGGTCAATATGAGCGCGAATATCATGTTCAAAACCGTATTTCGAACGCCCCGCTTTTTGAATGGCTATTTCCATTGCCTCCAAAACATCGTCACGATCAATATTCTTTTCTCTTGCCACCGTATCGGCAACCAAAATAATTTCAGGTCTGGGCATACTTTCAAAATTTTGCATTTTTCATCCTCAATAAGTTCTGGGTTAATTAAATTTCTGTCTCGGAACAGTCTTCCGCATATTGCTTCAAAAGTTCATCGGTTAAAACAAGCTTGGCCTTGCCGACATTTTCGAACGGAATAACATATTCCGTACCGTCCATGTCAAAATAAATGTTCTGTTTCTCGTCGATTCTCAGGAGCTTCCCCTTAAAACGCTTGCGGCCGCCGACCTCCGTCTTGGTCTCAAGTTTGGTCTCATAACCGGCAAAACGGGCAAAATGCTCGGGCTTGGTCAAAGGTCTGTCCAATCCCGGAGAACTGACCTCAAGCGAATATTCTCCCTCAATCGGGTCTTTCTCATCCAAAACGGCGGAAACCGCCCGGCTGACCGCAGCGCAGTCATCCACCACGATATCCTTGCGGTCTTTCCGCTCAATCATAATCTGCAGCGTCGGATTTTTGGTACCGATAGTCACAATCCGCACTACCTCAAAACCAAGGCTGTCGATTACCGGCTCCACAATATCCTGCACGGGATGTTTATCCGTCATATTCTTTTCCCTTACTAAAGAAGCGGGGTTTGAAACCCCGCCTCATCTAATATTTTCACAATATGCAACCCTTATAGCATAAAAAAATTAAAAATCCAGCATTTTTTTAATTCTTTTCTTCCCCGTAAAGCATCCGATAGGCAATAACGACCACGGCAACGGTCACCAGCGCCGCCCCCGCCACGTCAGAAACAAAGTGCATTCCCTGAGCGATTCGCGCCGCCCCGAGAAACATTCCGAAACATACGGCAGCTGCCACGGCCCGCCGACGGTATTTTTCCGGCGCAAGCAAAGCAAAACTCAGCAACCAGAAACCGATGGCGGTATGCCCGGATACAAAAGAACAATCCCAGTGGCACTGGTCCGAAATTGCCAGCGCCGGAGAAAACAACTTGTTTCCGCCCAATTCAATAATTTCATAGGGCCGCGCCCGTCCCCAAAAACTCTTGAAAACACCGTTGACAATCAACCCCGGACCGACGCACATCGTCCCGAAAGTCATTAACATAAATTTCGTATCGACCGGACCGATTTGCCGGCCGCGGAAACGACCTGCCAGCCACACGGCAAACACGGCCACGCCCAGCAGCACCAGCAACGCCGGAAGGCCTATTTCAATCATCCAGCCGACGATTCCGTCGTTCAAATAAAACTGTCCGTGATTATAAAACAGCTTGGCTGCAGCAATATCCGTACCGGCGATTAAAACAAACATAACCGCCGCCGCCGCCAGCCATGTAAACCTTTTCAGTCCCATGCCCCGCTCCGCCTAGCCGTCTTCCAAATGCAGCAAAATCGCCACGCTGATAAAAGCGGCAATCAAAGTCGGCGTCCACACGGCCATGCCGGCAGGAATATAACCGTTCAAACCGAATGCGTAAACCAACTGCGACAAAAAATAAAATACAAAACCGGTTGTAATTCCCCCGACAATCAAAAACATAACGCCGCCCCGGCGGTTGTTGGGGCGCAGGGCAAACACCGCCGCCACCAAAACCATCGAGCACAGCATAAACGGCGAAACCAACAGCGACAAATAGCGTATTTGATGCCTTAGAGCCGAAAACCCCGACATTTCATAAAACTTGATAATTGCCGGCAAATCCCAAAAAGAAATGGCTTCCGGTTCCACAAAATTTTCCTTAATTCGTTCCGGAGTCAGATTTGTTTTATAATGAAGGCTGTTCAAAACCTCCGTCGGTTTTCCGGGAATAAAAATCCGCACGTCTTTCAAATCAAAATAACCGTCCTCAAGAGTACCGGCAAAAGCCTCCAGCCGGCGGGTCGGCTGCGAACGCCGGTCCATCTCCAGAATACTGATTTCCCGCAGCAGCAAATCATCTTTTTCCTGCCGCACCGACTTGGCCTGCAAAACCATGACATGATTGTCGTCCAGAGCTTCCCTGATCCAAAGCCCCTGATCAGAAAACAACACCGCCTTGGGATTTCTGGTCTCCATCCGGTATTCCAGCGTCTCGTACCAATCGTACATCTTTGCCGAAATCGGATTAATCGCCGCCGTATTCAAAAAGCCGATAACAAAAGTCGCCGCCAAAACCGGCGTTAAGAAACCCCAGATAGACACGCCGGCCGCGCGGATGATTACAAATTCATTGTTTTTACTGAGTTTCCAAAAAGTCACCATCGCGGCAATCATCATCACAAAAGGAAACACCATCTCAATCGTGCGGGGCATTTTGGTAATCGCAAGCTCCATCACCAGCGCAAAACCCACATCATCCCGGTCGGAAGTCCGCCGCAGCAGTTCAATCACCTCAAACAGTAGAACAACGCCGAGCACCATCAACAAAACCATAATAAAGTTGATGATAATCTGCTTGGTCAGATAGCGTCCTAAAATCGAATTCGGCGTCATTTTTGCTCTTTGTGCCATAAAGTTCATCGGAGAAAGTCAGATTATTCCCAAACCTCCCCGAAAGCAATCAGTTTTTTAAATTATTTAATTCGGCCCGAAGGCGTTTTTCCTGCTCCGGCTGATCCTGACGAGCCTCAATGACTTCCTTCCGGATTTTCTGTGTTCTGGAAAACAGGTCAAACAACTTGTCGCCTTCGTCCCAGCGGATATTTCGCTCCAAGGCGATTAAATCTTCCACAAAACGCTGAATCAGCTCCAAAACTGTCGTCTTGTTATTCAGCAGAATATCCCGCCACATCGTCGGATCCGAACCGGCAATCCTTGTAAAATCACGAAACCCCGACGCCGAATATTTAATAATTTCCTTTTGTTCATAACCTTCCAAATCGGCCACCGTCCCGACAATCGAATAAGCTATCAAATGAGGCAGATGCGAAACCGCGGCCATAACCTTATCATGGTGCTCAGGTGTCATGGTATCGATTCGCATTCCGGCAGCCTGCCAGATTTCTGAAATTTTTGCCAGTGCCTCCGACGTGGATAACTTTGAAGGTGTCAGAATGCACCAACGCTCCTTGAACAAATCGGCAAAGCCGGCTTCCGGACCTGATTTCTCGGTACCGGCCACCGGATGTCCGCCGACGACAACGACTCCCGATTTTTCATCAATATATTTTTCCATTTCCTCCAGCGCATATTTTTTTACCGAGCCCACATCGGTAACAATGCAGCCCCGTTTCAAAAGCGGCGCAGCTTCCTTAAGCAGCGGGCCGAATGCGCCGACCGGCGTTGCCAAAACCAACAAATCGGCGTCGCGGACAAGTTCTTTTATATCCGCATCAATTTCATCTGCCAGTTCAAGCGCTTTTGCCTGCTGAAGATAAAGCGGATTTTTGTCGCAGGCTGCAATAATTTTTGCCTGCCGGTTCCGGCGCAGATTACGAGCCAGAGAAGAACCGATTAAGCCAATGCCTGCAATGACGACTTTTTCAAAAACCATTGACAACCCTAATCAAAAAATCCCAAAGACAAATACCGTTCTGCAGCATCAGGCAGAATAACGACAATCTGTTTTCCCTTAAAATCCGCACGCTGTCCGACCTTAATCGCGGCAGCCAGAGCGGCGCCGCCGGAAATCCCGACAGGAAGGCCTTCCAGACGAGCCGTTTCTTTGGCCGTGTCAATGGCTTCTTTATCGGAAACCGCCAAAATTTCATTCACCAGATTTTTTTCATACAGAGGCGGCACAAACCCTGCGCCGATTCCCGGAATGTTATGCGGCCCGGCTTCGCCGCCGGAAAGGACGGCGCTGGATTTCGGCTCCACGGCAACCACATACAAATCCGGATTAGACGTTCTTAAAGTCGAGGCCGTCCCGGTCAAAGTCCCCGACGTCCCCACCGCACAGACCAAAACATCGACCTCTCCGCCGGTCTGTTCCATAATCTCCATGCTGGTTCCGAAACGATGGGCATCGGGATTCGCCTGATTGCTGAACTGGCTCAGAATCAGAACATGCGGATTTTTTTCCGCCAGCATATCCGCTTTTGCCAACGCACCCTTCATTCCGTCTTCCTTCGGAGTCAAGATAACTTCCGCCCCCAAATGCTGCATTAGGGCTATCCGCTCTTTTGACATGTTTTCAGGCATACAGATAACCAGCTTATACCCCTTTGCCGCGGAAATTGCCGCCAAACCTATACCCGTATTGCCGCTGGTCGCTTCCATTAAAATCGTTTCATCGTCAATCAGCCCCTGTTTTTCGGCCGCCTCAATCATTCGCAGCGCCACTCTGTCTTTCACCGAAAATAACGGATTATACATCTCGCACTTGGCCAAAATGACGGCTTTTACGTCATGGGCAGCCGTCAGCCTGTGCATTCTGAGCATCGGGGTGGCGCCGACCATTTCAGTCACGGAATCAAAAATTTTCTTCATTTTTCAAACCCTTGTTTTGTGTTTATAAGCCGCAAAATCCGCTGGACGGGCGGCAACGTTTTTTGGTATTATGGCAATAATTTGAAAAACCTACAATAAAGAAATGAAAAGATACCAACAAATCATTCCGGCTTTTTTGTTTGCGCTTCTCTCAGCCTGTCCGACCGAGGCCGGAAGTTTGGATGAATTGTACCGGGATATTGTCCGCTCCGAAAATCAGGGATATCTGCCGATGTTTGTCAAAAACCGCAGTATTCCGGATATCCTCCCCGATGAAAGCACTCTCGGGCAAATCAAAGGAAAAGCCGTTGCGCCGTTAAAAGAACCCGTCCCCGCGCCGGTCAATCTGACCAATGACCGTCTGGCCCGGGAAGCGGCCCGCAAAGCCGCCGTTTTGCAGTGGGAAAACACCTTGAAAGCCGTAGCCGAAAACCGGGTAACCCCTGTCGAACTTGAAGAAATCAACTACCGTGCCTTACAAAACGATCCGAGAGCCGTTGAAGTTCTCGCTTGGATGAACGCCCGCGGCGTCGGCGTCAAAACCGATTTAATTCAGGCGTTTCACCTTTACCAAAAAGCTGCCGCACTAAACGTGCCCAACGCCGCTGAAAATGCCGCTCAGGTTTACAAAGTCATGAAACCTGAACAACGCCGTTTTCTGACCAGAGACAAAAACAATTCCTGACAACAGCGTTCGGCTTGCCTTTTTTGCCCTATTCCGAAGCCTCTTTCACCAACTCTTTAACAAAGCCTTTCAAACCGACCTGCCGAACTCTTTTCATCCGTTCGCCGGAAATTATTTTTTGAATTTTGGTAACGGTTTCCTGAAGGTTGACATTAACAATAACATAGTCAAATTCATCCCAATGACTGATTTTATCCAAAATAATGCCCATTCTTTTTTCAATCACCTCCGGAGAATCCGTCCCGCGGTTGACCAGTCTCCGGCGCAATTCCTTGATGGACGGCGGCAACAGATAAATCGTCACAACGTCGTCTTTGGCCTTTGCTTTCATCTGGCGGGCGCCCGCCCAATCCATATCAAACAAAACGTCTTGTCCGACATTGATAAAACTGTCAACCTCGGAACGCAGCGTTCCGTAACGCGGCCCGTACTGTGAATCGACATGTTCGTAAAAAGCATCCTGCGCCAAAAATTCATTATACTGCTCATCGGTCACGAAATAATAGTCCACCCCTTCAACCTCACCTTCCCGGGGCTGCCGTGTTGTCACCGAAACCGAAAACTTAATATTGGGGTCTGCTTTCAGCAATTCTTTGGCCACGGTTCCCTTGCCGGTTCCCGAAGGCGCTTCGATAATAAACATTGCCCCTTTGCGGACTTTTTTCAAACGATCAATAATCTCGTCCATAACGCACCTCACTCAATATTTTGTACTTGTTCTCTGAATTGTTCAATTAAGGCTTTTAAATCCATTGCCAGATTTGTCAAATCAATTTCCGACGATTTGGAACAGGTCGTATTTGCCTCCCGGTTAAGCTCCTGACATAAAAAGTCCAGACGTCGCCCCACCGGTTCGTCTGCCTCCAAAAGCTCACGGGCCGTTTTTAAATGAGCCCGCAAACGATCCGTCTCTTCGCGAATATCCGCGCGCGTCACATACAACACCACTTCCTGAGCCAGCCTGTCCTCGCTGATATTCTGCCCCGACAGGTTCCATTGCCGCAACTGCTCTTCCAGTCTGGCTTTCTGTCGGTGGGGAATTTCCTCTGCAAAAACGCCTATTTTTCCGACAATATCTTCCATCTTACCCAAAATGTCCGATAAGGCTTCTTTGATTTTAGAACCTTCCCGGCAGCGATCTTCCTGCAACTGCCGACATAATTCTTCAAAATTCTCCGTCAGTATCTTGCGAAATTCAGCCTCTTCCGTTTCATCGGGCTGGAAATCCTCGGGTTCCGTAACGCCCCTCACCGCAAACAAATCGCACACCGACGGTTTCTGCAGCGTTTCGGAATTTGCCCGATATAAACTAATCGCTTTTTGCAGCAAATCATCAAGCAATTTTTCGTTAATCTTAACCTGCGGCGTTTCCGCATTGCGGGAAACCTCCAAAAACACGCTCACGTTTCCGCGCGCCAGATACTTGCCGGCAATGCTCTTCAGCAGCTGAGCCAAATCCTCATACGTCGGCGGCAGCCTGAGTTTGATATCCAGGCTTTTGCCGTTGACGCTTTTAATCTCGAAAGTCAGGTTAAATATTGATTTATTCAGGATAACTTCACCCGACATTCTTGCAAAACCGGTCATACTTGCTATATTCACAACAGGCTCCTTGTCTGACGTTTTCAGGCATTATAATCAAAAATACTTAAAAAGTTTTTACTTTGGGACAAAATAAATGGTGAAATACAAAAACATTCTGATTACCGGCGCCACCAGCGGCATTGGCGAAGCCTTGGCGCTTTATTACGCCAAAAACGGCGCTAAAAACCTGTTCCTCTGCGGCCGCAATGCCGACCGGTTAAACACCGTCAGAGCCAAATGTTCCAACTTCGGCGCCGCCGTTTTTGCCGAACAGATAGATGTTACCGACCGCACTCAGGTTAAAAACTGGATTCTGAAGTGCGAGCAAACGGCGCCGCTTAATCTGGTAATTGCCAACGCCGGCATCGCCACGCTTCAGGAAACCGACGAAAACATCTACCGCACGTTCGACACCAACGTCAACGGCGTCCTCAATACCGTTCTGCCGGCCATTCACGTTTTTGAAGAACGAACCGCCAAAGCGGCCGTTTCCAATCCCGACAGCTCGCTGGATCGTTTTATCAGCAAAATGAAAAAAGAAAAACGCGCGTTTTCGCTCAATTTGTTTACCCGGCGTTTTTTGGGAAGCATCGGCAGCGAACTGCACCGCACCGATGACAAAGCCATCGCCATCACCAGCTCCATTGCCGGTTACCACGGACTGTCCACCTGTCCGTCCTACAGCGCCAGCAAAGCCTGTGTTAAAGCCTGGGGAGAAGCCCTGCGTATCGAGATGAAACGTAAAAATATCAATGTCAGCGTCATTTGTCCGGGATTCGTTCGCTCCCGCATCACCGAGCGCAATACCTGCCCCATGCCGTTTTTCATGGAAGCCGGACAGGCGGCGGCAATTATTGCCAAAAGAATAGATAAAAACGTCGGTCTGATAGCCTTTCCCTGGCCGATGCGCCTTGCGGCCTGGCTGGGCAGCGTTCTTCCGTCCAGAATAAGCGAATTTATTTACGCCCGTCTGCCATATAAGGTTTAGCCGGCAGCAGTTTCATCCGGCTGACCATATAGAGCAGCACCAGCATCCCCGGAAGCGCCATCAGCGTCGTAATAACAAAGAAGCTGCTCCAGGAAACGCTGCCTGCCAAAAATCCTGAAGTTGACGCGAAAATATCCCGGGCAAAGCTCATCAGCGAAGACAGCAGCGCATATTGCGTCGCCGTGTAAGCAACATTGCACAACGAGGACAGATAAGCCACAAAAGCCGCGGTTCCCATGCCGCCGCTGATATTCTCGACGGCCACGGTACCCATCAGCATATAAACATTATGCCCGGCATAGGCCTGAGCCACAAACACCAGATTTGACACTCCTTGCAAAACGCCGCAAATCAGAAGCGCGCGGATAATGCCGAGCCTGTTGACCACAATTCCGCCCAACAGTGTTCCGCCGACAGTTGCGGCAACGCCGTAAATTTTGGTAATTGATGCAATTTCACGCTTGGAAAACCCCATATCGTCATAAAAAGGATACATCATCGGACCGATATAAGCGTCGCTCATCCGGTATAAAAAGACAAAAACCAAAATCAGCAGCCAGTTTTGCCTTTTCATAAAATCGGCAAACGGCGCAACGACCGCCTTATTGAGAAAACAGCGCAGCCGCTGGTGCCAGTTTCCCTCACAGCGGATTTCATTATAATTTTCTTCTTTCTGGGGTTCCTTGGAAAACAATATCGTCAGCATTCCGACCGCGGCCCCCAAAGCCATGATTTTATAAACGTCTCCCCAACTCATGACTTCGGCCAGAAACAAAGCTCCCGCGCCTGAAAAAATTGTTCCCAGACGATAGCCCAGCACAAAAACGGCCACCCCGGCCCCCTGTTCTCTGGTAGAAAAACTCTCAATCCGGTAAGCATCCAAAACAATATCCTGCGAAGCCGAAGCCACAACCGTCACCAAAGCCCATG
>CASFLC010000009.1 GCA_949295475.1 uncultured Pseudomonadota bacterium | reverse complement strand
TAAAGCCGGGGAATTGCTCCGGACATCGCCAACTAACGACTCCAAACCAGCTTCGCTGGTTCGATCTAGTCGTACCAGACCATAAAAAAACCCGCCGCAGGGGCAGGTTTTTTTATGGTGGGTGTGGCTGGGATCGAACCAGCGACCCCTACGATGTCAACGTAGTGCTCATACCACTGAGCTACACACCCGTTATTTCATCCGGTTTTATTTTTTACATTATCAAATTTATTTTTGCAAGCCTTTTTTGCACACAGATTCAACTTTTCTTTTTTTTATTTTCAAGGTCAGACCTTCCGGAAGCATCTGCAGCAAACGCCGCCGATCGTCTTATCCTGTTATTTTCTGAAAATTTAGCGGCATCATTAGCGAATCTTTAAGATTTACACGGTACAACTGGATAAGTTGAAGAAAAGGAACAACGTCGTGTCCGACAAAAAAATTGATTTTCGCGTCAATTATAAAAAGCTGAAAATTTTTGATGAATTTAATACCAAAGAGATTAAATATCCGCTGGTATTATCATCACCGCACAGCGGCAGCCTGTTCCCGCCGGAGTTTCTTGAAAATTCACGGCTTACGGTTGACGAACTACGGTCTTCCGAAGACTGCTTTGTGACAGACATCATCAAAAAAGCCTCCGATGCAGGCATTCCGCTGCTCAGCATGAATATTCCGCGGACGTTTATTGACGTCAATCGAGATAAGATTGAGTTGGACGACACAATGTATTTTGACGCTCCCGATAATCCGGGCGGCACCGGAAGCCGTCGCTGCCGGGTCGGACTTGGCGTTATCCACCGCATTGTTTATCCAAACAAAAATATTTATGACGGACTGATTTCTTACGAAGAAGTACAGGAACGCATTAAAAACGTCTATGACCCTTATCACAAGCGGCTAAAACAACTGATTGACAAATGCGTCAGAAAGTTTGGATTTTGTCTGGTACTGGACTGCCATTCCATGCCGTCGCTTATCTGCAATATTCTAAATGAAGAAAAAAGTTTGGATTTTTGCATTTGCACTCTGTTTGACGAAAGCTGCCCGCCCCAGATTTCCGAATTTTTGGGCGAACAATTAAAGAAACATGATTACCGAGTGGAATTTAACCGTCCGTATGCGGGAGCTTTTATCACGTTTAATTACTGTCAGCCCCGAAAAGACATATACACCCTGCAGCTGGAGATAAATCGCAGCTTGTATATGAATGAAAAAAAATTCACAAAAACAAAACATTTTCAAACAATTAGCAATCATATCAGCGAAGCGCTCCTAAGTCTGGCAAAATTTTTGCTGGATTTTAAAAAATAATTATGTTATAACCCCTCTTGTTTTTGCGCCGGATGCTTATATTTTTATTTCGGCAGCCGGTATTTATTTGAATATTATAAGCGTTAAACTGCCCGTGGCAGAATGAGGTTTATAACATTTTGATTAACAAACCTCAAAGCGAAGTATCAAGTCTTTGACCGCCGTTAAGCAGGTTGAAATTGGCATAAATGTTGCATGAGGGATACCTGTGGCCGCTTTGAGGGAATAGAGGGATGCGTTTTTTCGTATCAAACAATTTAATGTTTTTGTTAATATTGCTGATGTTAATTCAGCCAGTACAGGCTCGAGCTTACTCCGAACTTAAAAAAGATGACGCTCTGGTCTGTATGGATGCCACACAAAAATTTGAAAAAGCCTATAACATAAAAAAACATCTTCTTACCACAATTGCCAGCGTCGAAACCGGCCGCTGGGATGCAAAAAAGAAACAAAACCTGGCATGGCCGTGGACGGTAAACGCTCAGGGGAAAGGCAAGTTCTTTAAGACCAAGGAAGAAGCCGTCAGAGAAGTCAAGCGGCTGCAAAAAGCCGGTGTAAGGAGCATTGATGTCGGTTGCATGCAAATTAACCTGGCTTATCATCCGGATGCCTTCAAAAATGTGGAAGAAGCTTTTGACCCTTACAAAAACGTTGAATACAGCGCAAAGTTTTTGAAAAACCTGTATGAAAACAGAGGGAAAGACTGGATTAAGGCCGCCATGGCCTATCACTCCAGCGTGCCGCATAAAGCGCAGCGTTACAAAAAGAAGCTGGTTTCGGCTTACGAAATGGTCAAACAGGCATATAACGACATGTCGGGTTCCCTTTTGGCAAAAGCTGAACAGCCCAAAGCAAAAAAACTTGAAACTAAGTCTGTCTATGCTAAAAATAAGGAAAGAATCGAACGGACGGTCGCTCAAAAGGCTAATGCCTGGCGGGCTGCAAAATTGGCAGAATACCGTCAAAACAAGCTTAGATAAACTTAGGGGATTATGTCTGACTATCTGAAAAATGAGGGCTTTTACTGGAGGCCGCTGGGCGGTAACAATATAGACCAGATAAGCGGCCATTGCTATCAGTATACAGACGTCAGAAAAAATCAAAACGCTTTCTTATCGACGACAATTATCGTTGATTTGGGCAAGTTTGACAATCATCAGGCTCTGGGAGTCAAAAATTCGGCGGCTGCCGTTCCGGATATCCGGGAACTGCTCAACAGCAGGATAAACGCTCCCCGAGCCATTTTTATTACCCATTCGCATCCCGACCATCTCAACGGTATTGTCCATTACTTAAAGGCCGGATATGATCTTCCTCCGCTTTACGGCGGAAAATATACCGAAATGATTTTAAATGAGCTTTACGAGGAATTTCATATTTCCGAAAAAAAGAGGCCGCCGTTTCATCTTATTACCGACGGAGACGTTGTCAAAACAGGGTCGCTGGAAATAGAGGCCGTTGCCGCCTCGCATACCTGTTTCGACAGTTTGGGCTTTTTTATAAAATCGCCTGACGCTCTGGTTTATCATACCGGCGACATGAAACTTGACGGCAGCACTTATTTTCGAAAACCGACAAACCTGCGGCGAATTAAGGAATTGGCAAAGGAGATTAACTATGTTGTAGCCGACTTTTGCGGCGTTACCGACGACGGTTTTGCTGTAAAAGAGGTCGACACCTTCAAAAAGATGGTTTCTCTTATTCGAAAATCCCGGAAAAAGAAAATATTTATTCCGGTTTATCCGACGCATCCGGAAATGTATATCATTGCCTTTTTGGCGGCGTTGAAACTGAAAAAGAATGTCATTTTTTACGGAACAAAAGACTTTTACGGCTACCTTCAGCTGATTGTCAACTATGGCATTTCCTTTGCCAAAATTGCCGGCCGGCGCATCCGGGTTTTATACAAGCCCGGCGATGAAACGGCCGAACTCGACGGAAATTTTGCGGTTATCGGCACATATAACGATTTGGGACATTATTTTGGCAACGAATCGAAAGACTGTTTCGGCATTATTACCGCAAAAACTTTTTTTAATCCTTTGAAAGGACAGTTTAACGCCCGCAATATTCCTTTTGTCAGCGTTGACAAGATTCCCGAGCTTCAAGGCTTCGGTCATGGTTTTTTCGGTGATTACGAGGCCTTGGGAAAGCTGTTGCCCGATGCGGTTTTTATTCCGACGCACTGCCCGGTTTATGTTACGGACAATTTTCGCGAGCTGGCCCGCTGCATTCAGATGAAACTAATTGAGGAGACGCCGAAAAACAACGAAATTTTTCGGCTTGCCAAAGAATTTTGTACCAAAATTTCAGCGGCGCCCGCAACCTGGCTGGTCGTCAATTATGACGAGGATTACGCCTATTTTACAGAAGTTGGGCAGAAACCGACTTCCGGCGAGGGCTTTTTGAAGAGAACCGTCAGCGCCAGACGTTGCCGTAACAAGTTTAAGATGTTTCAGCATCTCCGCCAGCATCAGGAAAACCGCCGCGGTTTTAAAAGTCTGGAACGCGGCAGAGACCCAAATATTACAAAAAAGGAAGAACTTTAAAGTTCTTCCTTTTTTCTCAGGCATTTTTTCTTTTGCTGAGATAATAATCCGTTTTGGAAATCAGTTCTTCCAGCCGCAGATAACCGCTGTCATGAAAAAGCGGATAAATATCCGACAGTTTTTGAAGGCTGCTGCGCCGGCAAAAACGTAAATAAGAATCAATGCTCCACAGTGAGCATTTCAACAAACACAAGACTTGTTCTTTCGACGACAGGCAATGCATTTTTTGTTTCATTCTGCAATGGAGCCAGTAGGCCGCCAGTGTTTCGCAAAGATTGTAAGCCCCCATAAGCATCATCAAAATTCCCAGATTTACGCCTACTTGAAGCAAAGCTTCCCGGTTCGGTGACAATGTTGAAAACGAAACCGTTAAGCAAAAAACAATCGCTCCGAAAAACAAAACGGCTGCGCCAAACAACAATTCCTGTTTTAAAAATTGTTTTTCCATAGCATAAAAATTTAATTAATAATTTTTTGTGAATGATTTTGTATCTCAATTTATAATTTATTGCAAGTGCTCATAAAGAACTTTGCAGCCCAATCCGATTAAAATGATGCCGGAAGCGATTTCCAACCAGCGAGGCGGCATTTTTTTGAACATCCTGCAAAAATTGAAGCCGATACAGGAGCTGACAAACGTCACAATCCCGATAGTAAACGCCGACTGCCATACCGGCACCTGCATAAAATACAGCATGGATCCGCTGACAAAGGCGTCTATAGAGGTTGCAAAACCGATAACACACAAAATTTTCAGGGTCAGGATTTTAGAAAGGTTTTCCCGACAATCGCATTTTTTGAGCGAATCGTTAATAATTTTGAGTCCCAGAGCCAGAAACACAAAAAATGCTATCCAATGGTCTACCGCCTCTATCTGATGATATACGGAGCGGGCGCCGTACCAGCCGAGAACAGGCATAACGAACTGTCCCAATCCCGTGGCCGAAGCGATTTTGAGAGCCGAACGCCCTTTGTTTTTTTTAATTATCAGGCCGTATGAAAGCGACACCGCGAAGGCGTCGGCCGAAAGCGCCAGGGCCAATAAAAAAACGTCTATCCAGCTCATAAAAAAGTACCTTATATTCGCGCCGTCTGCCCGATGCAAAAATATTTTCTGGCATTCGGCTTTATTCTTTTGTAGGATATTTCCCGTAAGGAGAGTTTGATTTATGTGCGATTATAGCGAAGATTATTTATTAAACAAGAGGGTAAAAATTTTTCAGCCCAATGACGGCTATCGCGCGTCAATTGACGCCGTCATGCTTGCCGCCGCAGTCGACAGCGTCAAAAAAGGCGATGCGATTTTGGACGTCGGTTCCGGAACCGGTGCGGTTTCGCTCTGTTTAGCAGAGAGATTCAAAACTTCCGGCATAACAATCCGGGGGGCGGAGATTCAAAAAAAGCTGGCATCTCTGGCAGAAATGAGCGCCGCTGCAAACGGATTCGACTTCGTGCATTTTGAAAATCTGAATATTTTCGAAAATCCGCCGCCCTTTAATTCCTTTGACAGGGTTGTCACCAATCCTCCGTATTCCGAGGCGGACATGCCCTCCCCCAATGACAGCAAAGCCACCGCCCATAACTTCAAAAACGCCGGACTGGAGAAATGGATATCCTTTTGTCTGAAACTGACAAAGCCCCAAGGATATTTCTATATTATCAACCGGGCGGAAGCGCTTGAAAAAATTATTGCGGCTTTGTACGGGAAAACCGGCGCCCTTAAAATTATTCCGATTTATTCCAAAGAAGGGCAAAATGCCAAACGCGTAATCGTGTGCGCCCGAAAAGGCAGCAAAGCACCGCTTATCCTCACGCCGGGCATTACGATGCACGGATCTGACGGCGCTTATTCCCCGCAGGCGGAGCGAATCCTGCGCGGTGGCGGGGCTATCGGTTATTAGGCTGAAAATCCTGCGAATTTTGACTTGACATTGCCTTAAATAGCCTTTATAAGCAAGGTTACCGAGGGTTTCGGCAGGGGCCGGAACTTTAAATAATCAATAATAAACCGGAGAAAAGAAATGAAACGTACCTATCAGCCGAGTAAATTGGTAAGAGCCCGCCGTCACGGCTTTCGCGCCCGCATGGCAACAGCCGGCGGCCGTAAAGTTTTAGCCGCCCGTCGTCTCAGAGGCCGTAAAAAGCTTTCTGCCTAAGCCGCTAAAAAGCATGGTAAAAGTTCTTATCTTAAAAAAAAGAAAAGATTTTGTTCGAGCCGCCAAAGGTTTTAAAACGGTTACTCCGAGTTTAATTCTGCAGGCGGCTCAAAGTTTGTCCGCACCTTACCGCAATATTGAAGGCGACAAATGTTTTTTGGGGTACACCGCAACGAAAAAAATCGGGAAAGCTCATTTGCGCAATCGTTCAAAACGGCGTTTGAGAGCCGCGGCGCGAGATATTTTTTCAAAATACGGATTGCCGCAGACCGATTATGTGCTGGTTGCACGCTACAGCACGGTCGAGGTCGCTTTTAAATCTCTGCGCAATGACATGAAATTTGCTCTCAAGCGAACCAACAAACTTATTTGTCAGGACGGCACCGATGAGACAGCTGCTGATTCTGCTGATTAGGTTTTACCAAAAATTTCTTTCCCCTTTGTGTCCGGGAGTTTGCCGTTATCGGCCGACATGCTCCGAGTATTTTATTCAGGCGCTGCAAATACACGGCATTTTTAAAGGCAGCCTGTTGGGAATCCGGCGGCTTTTGCGCTGCCACCCCTGGGGCGGTTCCGGATACGATCCGGTGCCGCCTAAGCGGATAAAAAAGGATAAGGGCTTGCACTAGTTTGCAAACTATACTAAATATTAGAAAACTAACAGTTTTGAGGGAGTTTATTTTATGCAGGAAGATATGAAGGGCCTGTATGCCGCAGTCATTTTATCGGTGGTCATTATCGTCGGAAGCAATTGGTTGTTTCCGCAAACACAGCCTGTTGTTGAACAACCTGTCGAAACTTCTGCAGAACTTCTTCAGGAACCTCTTCAGCTCAAACCGGCTGATGATGGTGAAACGGTTTTGACCACTTCCGAAGCCGCAAAAGCGGATCAGCGCGTTACATTTGCCAATGAAGCCGTTTCCGGCTCCATTCGAGTCAAGGGAGCTCGCTTTGATGAACTCTACCTCAACAAATACAAACAAAACCAAGAAGAAAACAGTCCGTTGGTTGAACTGCTGGCGCCGGCACAGACACAGACGCCCTATTATGCCGAATTCGGCTGGCTGAGCAATGATTCTTCCGTCCGTCTGCCCGAAGAAAATACGCTTTGGAAGGCAAAAAACGCTCAGCTTTCTCCCGAAACGCCGGTCGTTTTGGAATGGAATAACGGCCAGGGCTTAAAGTTTGTTCGTAAAATTTCATTGGACAACAATTATATGTTCACGATCGAACAGATTGTCGAAAACAACAGCAGCAAAAACATTACGCTTTATCCGTACGGACTGATTAACCGTAAGCACCAAAAAACAGAAACGGCCTCTGGCGTGGTTCACGAAGGACTTATCGGCGTGATGGATTCAACCCTGAAAGAAGTCAAATATTCGGCTTTGGAAGACGGCGAGAAAGAAGAATTTACTTCTGACGGCGGCTGGGCCGGTTTTTCCGACCGCTACTGGTTTTCGGCTTTTATTCTGGACAACAATCAAGAAAGCAAAGTTAAATTCAGCCGGACGGGAAATGAGCTTTATCAGGCAGACTTTGTCGGTCAGCCGGTATTGGTGGCTGCCAATACGGTCGGCACGTCGACAACCCGTTTTTTTGCCGGCGCCAAAGAAATAAAACTGCTTGACCGTTATACAAAGAATCTGAATATTGACAAGTTTGATCTGGCGGTCGATTTCGGATGGTATTACTTTTTGACCAAGCCGTTCTTTTATATTCTGGACTTTTTGTATCGACTTATCGGTAATATGGGTTGGGCCATTCTGCTGTTTGCCGCTTTGTTGCGTGCCGTTATGTTTCCGATTGCCAACAAATCTTACGAAAGCATGTCCAAGATGAAAAAAGTTCAGCCGAAAATTTTGGATCTGCAGGAAAAATATAAAGACGACAAAATGAAACTGCAGCAGGAAATGATGACGCTTTATCGCAAGGAAAAAATCAACCCGGCCTCAGGCTGCCTACCGCTGCTGATTCAAATTCCAATCTTTTTCTCTTTGTACAAGGTATTGAATATCTCCATAGAAATCCGCCATGCCCCCTTTATCGGCTGGATTAAGGATCTTTCGGCGCCGGATCCGCTGACGCTGTCGGTGATGACGCATCTGCCGATACCCGGTTTTCTGGACATCGGCGTTTGGCCGATTGCCATGGGACTGACGATGTATGTTCAACAAAAACTTAATCCCAAACCGGCCAATAAAGATCAGGCCAGAATGTTTGCCCTGATGCCGCTTATCTTCATGTTCATGCTGGGGCATTTTGCTTCCGGACTGGTGATTTACTGGACCCTGAGTAATATCCTTTCCATTATTCAGCAAAAAATCATTATGAAAAAGGTAGGAGTAGACTAATGGGGTTTGGACCGCGGACATTTACGCCGGAACAGCTGAAAGCCGCGGAAGACCTGTTTAGACAGGGGACAGGTTTTGTTTTGGGTGTTGCCCGGCTGGAGCAGCTGCCGTTGAGCGACCTGCCGGAAGTTGCTTTTGCCGGACGCTCAAATGTCGGAAAATCAAGCCTGATTAATGCCGTTACGGCTCAAAAAGGGTTGGCCAAAACCTCTAACACGCCGGGACGGACTCAGCAACTTAACTATTTTAATCTGGCAGGAAGGCTGCATCTGGTGGATTTGCCCGGATATGGGTTCGCTCAAGCTCCGGAAAGCATTGTTAAACAATGGCAGCGGATGATTACGGCTTATTTGCAGGGGCGGGTCAACCTCAAACGCGTCTTGCTGCTGATAGATGCCCGACACGGTTTAAAAAAAGTTGACCGGGAAATTATGGAGATGCTCGACAAGGCGGCCGTCACTTATCAAATCATCCTTACCAAAACAGACAAAATCAGCGACAAAGAACTCTCTTCGACACTCCATAAAACACAAGAAGAAGTGGCCAAACATGCGGCGGCTTACGAAAAAATCATTGCGACCAGTTCCGAAAAGAAAAGGGGATTGGAGGAATTGCGGGCCGAAATAGCATCGTTGATATGAATTTTAAACTTGCGAATTAGACAAAGGGGGAATACATTTGTTGTATTGCAAATGTATTACTGTAAAATTATTAACCCTTAAAAAATTTTTTCTATGGAAACAAAAAAAGTATTATGCAAGCGATTGATTTCCTTCTTGGTCATAATCGCGCTGGTTTCTTTTTTCGCCTTCCAATTATGGATGTTGTGGAATAAGACGTTGTTGACATTGCTAATTATCGCAGTTTGTCTGTTTTTTACCTTCAGAGAAATAAAGCGAGCTCCTGTTGAACCAGAATTGCACTGAGAAAAGATGCCCGGCCGTTACGACCTGATAGCCGCCGGGCGTCTGTATGTGAAATCATCTTAAATATGTTATTATGAGAAAAAAATTTGATACTCTGGAAGAACTTACAGCGTATTTTTCCAGTTTTGACATCCGAAAAATCAGTTCAATGGAAGATTTTCAGTTTCTTTATTCCCTTTGCTGCGAGTTAATAGAATATTTCCAGCAAAACGGCATAGACGCTTCTTTTTGGGTAGATTTGCGTGAGCGTTTGCAAAAAGAGGGGGCCAAAAACGGCTTGTACTGCATTACCCAGGAGAATATGCAGGAAATGTCTAAACTTTTGGCCGAGAGACTCACCCCTCCGCAAATGGAAGAACTTCTCTTGGAAATAATTGATTGGAAAGCATTGCCTAATTGTGATTTAAATGTTTTCAAATCTTATGCTCTGGAGAATAATCTGGAAAAACTTCTCGAAGCGGTTTGTAAAGAACTGTGTCTCAGGAATCCATTACTAAACTGACATTTTATAAAAAAGCGTTCTTGATAAAATCAAGAACGCTTTTTTTCATCCCAAAACGGCTTTTATCAGGTTTTCTATTTTGGTGCAAAAACACCAGGCAATCAAATACCAGATAATAAGCGTGAAAAAGAAACCAAGCAGCAGCTCACAAGACTCTACCCATAACGGCCATCTTACCGGAGTCCCGTTAAATTCAAATAACGGTACATTTCTGGGAATAAGCTCCATGCCGGTTCCGTAAAAGAACCAGATCAGAAGGGCAACCAATATAATTCTGACCAATCTCACTCTCCAGCGCACATGTTTTGCAGCGCTTTGAAATGCCAACAGAATTGCCGTAGAGGTGATAAACAAAAAGACTACGCCGTCCCAATGCAATAACAAATAATTCAACATACGCTTAAAATTTAATAATTATTCTTTGCCGGTCATTTTAT
>CASFLC010000008.1 GCA_949295475.1 uncultured Pseudomonadota bacterium | reverse complement strand
CCGGGGTGTTGGAGTGATGTTATTTAGAACCCGTTAAGGCTAAATTAAAATTTGTATTTAGCGCTTAACAAACCGGTGTGGTCGGTGTAATCGGAACGGAAGCGTCCCTGATAACCTGCCGTGACATCCCAGTTATCGGACAATTCCGCGGTTACACCGGCACCGGCCTCAATGCCGAAGGGATCAAGTTCTTCGCCATTGATTCTGTACGAAGACCCGCCGACGTTGACAACGGCGTTGTTGTCTCCGTCCATCAGGTCATAGGTCATGGCCAGACGAACTTCGGGACGGAGTATCGTGCCGCTTTCAAGAGCGAAGTCTTTGTTAGCTTTTACGCCGACGATACCGGTCAGGATATCCTGATCATCCGCGCTGATTTTTTGACCGGCGGAATCTCTGTAAGAATCCTGTTTGATATGCGCATAGCGCAAGCCTGCTTCCGGCGTGAGGTTATAACCGCCAACGTTCATTTCGTAACCGGTCATGGCCTGCAAGCCGTAAGTTTCCACATCATAGCTGCCGTCAATCGTGCCGACGGAAGTATGTTTTTTCTCGTCATAATCGGACATGCCGTAAGAGGCAATACCGTTAACATACCAATTGCTCGGTTTATATTCGCCGTAAAGCATAAAGGTGTGCGATTCAACATCGCTGTCGCGGCCGGAGCCATCAATATCGGTGTCGCCGTAAGCGTAAGCGATACCGGCTTTGACATTGTCCGCCACTTCTTTATGGAAGCCCAGGGCAACGCCGGTGGTTTCGGCGTCAAAGCCTTTAGCCTTAGAGGTATCGTCGATTTCGGTTTTGTTAAACAGGGTGCGTACCCAGGCCGCGGCCTTGCTGAAGGCACCGTCACCGGAGGCTTTCCCCTCGGAGGCAGCCGCCACGTTTCCGCCGCTCAACTGAGAGGAAACGGCGCCGTATGCCTGATTGAGCAATCCGGTTTCAACCGTCTGAACAACCGGAGCCGCCGAGGGAGCGACGTCTTCGGCCAGTTTGGCTGCGGCGGAAGCGTTGCCAGTCTGCATGCTGTTGCTCAAAGCATCATGAATGGCCTGGCCTTGTCCGGTCAGTCCGTCAGCCAGAGCAAAAGCCGCGGCGGCACCGGCCGCATTGGCGGAAGCGCCGGCGGCGGTCATGTTGGAGGCAATGCCGGAGGCGTCTTCTTTGGCCGCGGTAACTGTACCGCTGGTTTCATCAACGGACAAAGCATACATAAAGTTGTCGGCCAAAGTCAGACCGCTTTCTTTGTCTTTCAGTTTGTCCGTAATATTTGTGTTCAAAGTCAGAGCAGAACCATCTTCTCCCAAATCGACGTCGTCGGCAATGACAACCGCCAGCTTGGAAGCGCCTTCAACTGTCAGGGAATTTCCGCTAGCAATTGAACCGTTGATAATCCCACCGCCCTCTTTATTGGCAACACCGATGGCCATTGTGGCCCCTTCATTCAGGGTAACGTTACTGGCATATTCATTTTCATTGGCGGCGATGTTCAAGATACCGCCGTCGTTAACGTTGGTATTCTCAATCTCATAATTGGTGCCGCTTGCAGCGCCGTTGCCGACAACCAGAGTACCGTCAACGTTAACGGTATTTGCGGTCAGCTTGACAGCCGTGCCGTCTTTCCCCGGCGTGTCCAGCGTAAAGGTCTTGCCTTCCGCAATGTTCATCTCGCTAACAGTCGAATCTGCCCCGAACAACGTCTGCGTCGTCGTGTCCGCATTGATGTTCAATTTGTTCAGACTTTCGATTTGACGAATATAAGCGTCCGCATCGCTGACGGTAATTTCGGAATTTCCCGTGTCTTTGATATTTCCGTCAATGCTTCCGAACAAATTAATTTGAGTGTTGCTTAAATTAAAAGCTGAATTTGTGTTTGAGAGCTTTGACGATTTCATCATACCGCCTTTTTCCACGGTAATCGTGCTGTCTGTAATCGACATATCATGCGCTGCAGCTGTTTCGGCACTATCGCCTGTTGCGGCCTGCATAATATGACCGCCGTCCAAAATAGTAATGTCGGCATTGGAGATTGAGCCTTCGTTATAGCTTAAAATATAAGAGTTATTGCGCCAGCTGTCGTCTCCTTCACCACGTCCGGCATCGGGATTATTGCCGCCGATAGTGATTTGGGTTTTGTTGTCTGCATCGCCTTCTATTTTTAAATAAGAAGCGTCAATGGCAGAACCGTTGGTCAGCGTAATTTCTTTGGCATTGCTGATGGAAATGGTGTTGATATCATTTGCATCGGCACCATTCTGATTTGGCGTCGTGATTGTGGCGTTGTTTGCCAGAATGACGGAACCGTTCTCTCCTTCACCGTCAGGATTTACTTTGCTGCCGTCAAAGGTAAAACCACCATTGAAATTACCTCCGTCGGAGCTATAGTTGCCTAAATTGAAAGAATCTTTTGTCGTTGAGTTATTGGCGATTGTGCCGTTATTGACAATGCTGACCGCATTAGCATCAACGTTTCCTTCGCTGGTAAGGCTTCCGCTTTCAGAAATTGTTAAAGTACCATTCTTTTCAGTGTCTCCTCCGTTTAAGAATCCGTTTTCTTCGCGAATCATGTCCCCGACAAAATCAAGACTGGCGCCATTGGCAACAGAGATATCGCCATTAACAACGGTGTTTCTGGAAGCTATAAAGTTATTATTTCCTTCTGCGGTCACTTTGCCGCCTTCACCAATAATGACAGAACTATAATTTTCACCGTTTGCACTTGAGGCAGCACGAATAGTACCGGTGTTCATTGCGACAGAGCCTTCAATATTGACGGCACGATTGTTATGATCTGTATCGTAAGCACTCAACAAATGTCCGCTATTTTCCAAAGTTACCGTTGAGTCGGCACTGACATTGGTTGTTGTGTCACCACTGATAAAGACGCCTTTACCCGAGACCGTAATGTTACTTTTATTAGCAATGTCTAAATTTTTTGCCTGTATATAGCCGGAATTGACAGTAGTTTCCAAGCCGTCTGTTGTGACATTGTCGACCCAAAGTTGATGGGCGGCATCAGAATTTGCATAATCTTGCAAGGATTGTTCCGAAACTTGACCGTTAATAATCAAGCTACCGGTTTCTTGCGCTAAAACGTCGGATGCGGCAAAAGCAGCGGCAACCAATGCGGTTGAAAATAAAAGTTTATTCTTCATATGATCAACTTTCCTTTTTGTTTTTTTAACGTTAATAAAACAAAACCACCTTATTCAGGTGGCCGGAGAGTTCGTTAATCATATCAATGTAAATGACTCTTTTAGCCTTTCAAACCATATTATTTCAGAGATAGAAATATGGTTTTTGGACATACGCTAAAAGCTCCCCGACCATATTGCTATGAATCGGGGATATATTCATTGCTACCCGTATTGAACAGATAACAATTTTACGACGTTATATCCGTAACGCCGACATTGATAAGAGCTAACGACAGCTCCGTACCACAAAAGTACTAAACATAGATAAAATTCCATGTCTGAGTGCATGTTATCAGTAAAAATATTAATATGCAATTAAAAAATAAATTATTGTGCAATGTCTGTTCAACAAGCCGTCGTTCCGCGGTTTGTTTCAGCGCGAAAAGGCCCGGGCTTTATAAAAAATTCGGAGTTTGAAAAGTGACGTCGGTTTATGAAAAAAAATAAAACTTTGGGGAAAAGGTTGTTTTATGAAAACTTCACATTATACTTATATGCGTATTTATTTATATGCGATGTTTTGATGAAGCAGAGAGTAGTTATGAAAAAAGGCTTGGTATTGGAGGGCGGCGGAAAACGGGCCGTTTATACTGCCGGCGTGCTTGACGTGCTGGGAGAGCGCGGTCTGTATCCCGACGGTGTGGTCGGGGTTTCGGCGGGCGCCGTGTTCGGGTGCTCGTATGTGGCGGCACAGCACGGCCGCAGTATCCGCTATGTGTTGAAATACGGCAACGATTATCGTTTTATGAGCTGGCGCTCCTGGCTGAAAACGGGAAATTTTGCTGATGTCGATTTTTGTTATCATGAGCTTCCGCAGAAACTGGATAAATTTGATAACGAAACATTCATGAAGTCTCCGATTGATTTTTTTGTCACTTGCTCTAATCTGGAAAGCGGAAACGCCGAGTATATCCGCTGCCGCGATTTGTTTAAGGAAATGGATTTTTTGCGGGCGTCGGCCTCGCTGCCTTTCGTATCCAAAATAGTTTCCGCCGGCGGTCAAAAACTTTTGGACGGCAGCACGACGGACAGTATTCCTTTGCGAGCTTTTGAGCAAAAGGGATATTTGAAAAACGTGGCGGTTTTGACGCGTCCGGCGGGGTATCGCAAAAAACCGGCCCGTGATGTCTGGCTGGCAAAACTGGTTTACGGGCAATATCCGGCTTTTGTCAGAGCTTTGCAGAACCGACATCAGATGTACAACAGGGAACTTGATTATGTTGAAAAGGCAGAAAAAGAAGGGCGTGCGCTGATTATCCGCCCCAGCCGTAAAATAAAAATATGCCGGACGGAGCGCAATCCGGAAGTGGTGTGTCAAATGTATCTGCTCGGGCGGCAGGATGCCGAAGCTGCCTTGGATAAGTTGAAAGCTTTTTGGTCCTGAAAGAGGTTTTATTTGGTTTCGGCCAGGCAGAGACTGCGCAAATCCGCGTCGTTGATTGAATAGCATTGCAGGCTGCTTTTTTTGCTGCGGGCCAGACAATAGTTGCGGCGGTCGCTGTTTTTGATGCCGTAGCAGGCGGTGCTGTTGTTTTGCGCCAGAGCCAGACATTCGTTGCGGCGGTCAGAATCCTGAATTGAATAACAATGTATCGAATCGGCCGCCGAGGCTGCCGCGGGCGCCAATAAGGTTAAGACGGTGAGAAGATATTTCATGTTTCGTCCTTCCGGTGGTTTCATAATATTGTCAGATTAGATAATTTCAGCCGGTTTGTCCAGCCGATTGTGCGCAAGTTAATAAAGTGATTGTAATGTCGCGGCGCCTTTGCTACTAATATCTCAGAATTAACCGGAATTGTTAAGAGGGAACCATGAAAGTCGGTATTATCGGAACCGGATATGTCGGACTGCCTACGGGTGTCGGTCTGGCTGAGCTCGGGAATGAAGTTGTCTGCATAGACAAAGACGAAAATAAAATCAATATGTTAAACAGCGGGCAGTTGACGCTGTTTGAGGACGGGCTGGAAGGCTTGTTTCAGAAAAATACGGCTTCCGGAAAACTGCGCTTTACAACATCCATGAAAGAAGGCGTTGAAGGTGCCGATTTGGTTATGATTGCCGTGGGGACGCCGCCGCATCCGGTGACCAAGGAAGCCGATCTGCAATATATTCATGCCGCCGCCCGGGAACTGGCTTTGTATCTGACCGGGTATACGGTGGTGGTAACCAAGTCGACGGTGCCGGTCGGAACGGGTGACGTTGTGGAGAGCCTGATTAAGGAGAATAATCCGCAGGCTGATTTTGACGTGGTTTCGCTGCCAGAATTTTTACGTGAAGGTTTTGCCATACATGATTTTTTCAATCCCGACCGGATTGTTATCGGCGCGGATCCCGAAAGAGCCCGCAACGTTCTTAAGGAACTCTACAAACCTTTTGAGGGCAAAACCAAAATGCTGTTTGTCAAGCGCCGTTCTTCAGAGACCATAAAATATGCTTCAAACGCTTTTTTGGCGATTAAGATTCATTATATCAATGAAATGGCTGATTTTTGCGAAAAGTCCGGCGCCGATGTGTATGAGGTAGCTCAGGGAATGGGGTTGGACAGCCGCATCGGTCCGCGTTTTTTGAATCCGGGGCCGGGGTACGGCGGTTCGTGCTTTCCCAAGGATACCAATGCCATGGCTGCCATGGGGCGGGCCAGCGGTGTTTCGCTCAGTCTGATTGAGACTGCAATTTCAGGTAATGATGCCCGAAAAGCCGCAATGGCCGGCCGGGTTTTGGCTCAGATTAAAAACAATCCGCAGGCCAAAATAGCCGTTTGGGGGCTGGCCTTCAAAGACGGGACGGATGACTGCCGCGAATCTCCGGCAATGCAGATTGTGGGCGAATTGCTGAAACACAATGCCAATATTACCGCCTATGATCCGCAGGCGATGAAAAATGCGGCAAAACTGGTCGGCGATAAAATCAAATATGCTTCAGATATGTATGAGGCGGCAAAAGATGCCGAAGTTTTGGTCATTTTGACCGAGTGGCCGGATTTCAGGCAGGCGGATATGCAAAAAGTCCGGGCTCAGATGAAAACGCTGAATATTGTCGATTTGCGCAATCTGCTGAATCCGGACGATGTGCGGGCAATGGGTTTTAAATATCAGGGTATCGGCCGCTGATTAAGCACTGCGGGCGAATGGTTTGCGGTTGGCGGCTATCAGGCGGTAGTCGCCGCAGCTGTTGTCAAGATGATAAAAAACGTCTACGCAGGCGCTGTATTTTTCAACGTATTCATCAATGAGGCGTCCGCGTTCTCTGATAAATGCTTCCGGAGTATGGCGGCGGGTCTGTTTTTCTCTTTCCAGTGTTCGGGTCAGGGCAATGTTTGCCGGGCAGCTGATGTAGTACATTTCGGTGCGGTATCCGTATTGCGGAAGCTTATTCAGCAAATCAAGGTGCGAATCGGCGTTGATGCCGAGATTGAACAGGCCGCCGTGGTCAAAAAAGATGTTTTTGCGTGCCATGACGGCGCGGCGGAGCAGCTCGTAACCGATTATCCTTGCGGGCATTTCCCATTTTTGAAAAGCGGCGGTGTTGCCGAGTTTGGTTAAATCATTTTGGTAACCGTGCAGTTCTTCCATAATTTTGTCAAAACTGATCAAGACATGCGGCGACCATTGACGGCTGTGGTAAAAGGTTGATTTTCCCGATCCGGGAATGCCGAGCATGTGGATTAAAACGGGCGTTTTGACGGACGGAGCACTCTCCAGCACCAAAGCAAGAAGGGTCTCGTATTCAGGCGTGGCTATCTGCGGGTAGCCGCAGGGAATTAAATCGCCGATGGCGGGAATAAGTTCTTTCAGTTCCATTATTTTGCACCGTTTGTTAAAAAACTGATATAAAATATCATAAATTCGGAAATTTGTCTATACATTAATTCAAGGTGAAAAAAAATGAAAAAAATGCTTGTGAAATTTTTTTTTTGTGATAAGTATATGCAAGTTGACAGACGGATTGTAGTTCAGCCTGGTAGAACGCTTCGTTCGGGACGAAGAGGTCGCTGGTTCAAGTCCAGTCAATCCGACCATTTGAGAACCACTCCTTTGCGGGTGGTTTTTTTGTGACTAAAAATGCCGATATATCTTTCGTGGTTTGGATTGGGACGGAAGGCCTTTTGTGCTGTTTTGTTTACCAGGGATATTCACGGTAATTTTTGAATAATTTGCCATAATCGTTTTGGTTGTCTCGTACGGCACGGATAATCGGATCAAGAATACGCATGGCGCCGTCAGTTTCGTCTATGGCCATACAGGTTTTGCGTTCGACAGCGTTTAAATTTTGGGGATTGGGTTTTTCGTTGGTAATCCATCCGGTGTCGACGCTGTTCATTAAAATGCCGTAATTTTTATAATGCGAAGCAGCCGTTCTGGTCATCATATTTAAGGCGGCTTTGGCCATATTGGTGTGTGCATGGCGGCTGTGCTTTCTCGGGGCGAAGAAATTTCCTTCCATGGCCGAGACGTTTATTATATGAGCATTGCGATCGTTTCGGGTTAGTGCCGGCAGCAGTTTTGTATTTAACAAAAACGGTGTAATCAGGTTGATTTGCAGCACTTCGTATAATTCAATCAGGGAAACTTCCTCCAATTCGTACATCCAGCTGTTGGTTTTACGCAAATCTATCTGTTGGCCGTCTTTGTCATATTGTTTGGACGGAAAAATATTGTTGTCGTCCAGCAAATCTTCCGGCAATAAAACGGCTTGAGACATTTCTGCAGGACTGATGTTTGAATTCAAAGCCGAAATAAAAGACAGCTGCGGGATAAGTGCTTGAAAAGATTGCGGTAAGCTTTGAGTAGCAATAATGTTTTTTGATGTGGAGGATTTTTTTTCGCCGGGCAGCAGGTGTTTGTAAAACGGTGCCGGTTTTCTGACCGTTTGGGCTGCGTTGTTAATCAGAATATCCAGAGGCTGTTTTTGCATTTCTTTAATTAGTTCGGCTACGGAAGGAAGATGACGAAAATCAGCGCCTATAATGTGCAGCCGGTTTTTGAATGATGCAAAGCCACTTAAGGCCGCATAGCGTTGATATGTGTCTTGCGGAAAACGGGAAGTTACCGTGACATCAGCTCCCATTTCAAGCAGCAAACGTGCCGTTTCGAATCCGATTTTGATACGTCCTCCGGTTACCAGCGCCCGGTATCCGGTAAAATCTGCTTTTTGGTTGCGTTTTTGCCAGTTGAATTCACCGCATGCCTGACACATCTCCCGATAAAAAAAGTGGGATTCCGAATGTTTTTTTTCGCAGCAATAGCATACCTTTCTTTTGTAATACGCTTCTACCATTTTGTCCGTATTGAATTTTAGGTACGAGGGTTATAGAATTCCGGATTGTTTAAAAAAGTTTTGGTTGGACAACATCAGCGGTTCGGGGAGTTTGTTAAGGTTAAACCATTTCCAGCCGGCACATTTATCCGGTTCCAGTATTTTGGGTGTGCCGTTATACCGGCAGCAGTAAAAATGCAGCGTAACGTAATGTTTGCCGCTTTCCGGATAAAAATCATTCGTGACACCTTTCAGGCAGATGTCCTGCGGAGATATTTTCAGACCGGTTTCTTCTTCGACTTCACGGATGGCAGCAGCTTCGTTGCTTTCGCCGTATTCCATGTGTCCGCCGGGCGGACACCAGGTTCCGCAGCCGTGTTTGCTCTTTCGAAGTCCAAGGAGCAATTGTTTTCGGTCGTTAAAAATATAAACGCCGACACCGATTTTTATTGTTTTTTCCATCATATATCCTCTCAGAAAAAATTTTAGTGAAAAGAAGTGTAAACACAAGAAAAATTTTAGTGAAAAGAAGTGTAAACACAAGCTCAATGATCAGGTTTTAAAATAATCGTTTAATTGTTGAACATAATTGTAAAATATTTTGTCGTATCTTAAGGTTAAATAGAGAATTTTTCAAGACATAAAAAATAACCGCCAGTTTGAAATCAGGCGGTTATTGGTAAACTCAACGGTTTTGAACCCGGCGCAAAGGGATGATTTTAGCCTTTGACGGCTGCTTATCCGTTTTTTTTCGTTCTTTTGGCGCCGGTCTTTCTCTGGTAAAGAGCGGAGAAACATAGCGAATGACGATGTTTTTCATCTCTGCCGAATTTTGGGTAAAGATGTAAATATCCGTTTTCAACTCAATGGTTTGAGGGGTAATAACGGTTACCTCAATTATCGGAATCCCGCCGAAATGATTTCGGAACAGCATCCATTGAATTTTTTCCCCGTTAGGAAAATCCAGTCTCCAGAAGGGTTTGATGCGGTGATTTGGTGTTGCTTTCAGTTCCGCAACAATTTTTTGAAAATAAGGCAAGTTATTCAGCGCCTGTTTTTCTTCGGGAGAAAAACAGCCGCAGGTTTGTTTGGCTTCTTTCCAAAGGCTGAGGTTTTCTTCTTCTGTCAGTTCCAAAAGAATTTCTCTCCATGACGATGTTTCGTTCACGGGAGTGTGTTCCTGCGTAAAAATTCTTTTCCAGGCAAGAACCCTGTTTTTTACTTGTTCCAGTATTTTCATAACCGAGGTTGTCAATAAGTGAATAAAAGTTTTGAGCGGAAGATTTCATGCAGTATTTCAAACATCAGAAGCGGGGTGCAAATTTGGGGGTAGTGATAATAAATTGATATTATCAGTACCGCCGTGTCCGCACTGTCAGCCAGACTTTTTATTGAACGGGCCTTTTCAAGGTTTTGTTTGAAGTTTTGAAAGACATCAAAAAAGCAGGCATGCAGATATTTGTGCAACCGGGTATCGTCAAGCTTCGGATCCTGCTTTTGAAAAAGCGGGGTCAGCTGCGATTGGGCAAATGAGATGTTGTTTTCTACTTTTTGCGCAATCTGTTCTTTGTCCAGTACAAAAAACTTTTGTTCAATTACTTTGAGGAGATATTCTCTGTCCATAATCATATAAATTAGTAGTTCGACATAATTGTTTTTTTACGGATTTTAATTTATCGAAAAATTTGACGAAATTCAAGAAGATTTTATGAAGTTATTGGGATTTTCATGTGTATGGCTCTGTTTGAGCTTGCTTTGGTTTATTTTTTTAGAATATTATTAATATCGGCAGTATGTTTACGGAGGCAAGATGGAGGAGATGACAAAACCAACGGCGCTTTGCGGAATGGTTATCCGCAGAGAATACCCCGGGGATTATGATAAAGTTTATCAACTGATAAAAGAGGCTTTTGCCGGCGCGGCGCATTCTGACGGCAATGAGCAGGACTTGGTTGTCAGGTTGCGGCGCAGCCCGGCATTTATTCCCGAGTTGTCCTTAGTTGCCGAGTTTGAGGGACAGGTTGTCGGCCATATTTTGTTTACCCGTCTTAAAGCCGGCGATACGGAACAACTGGCTTTGGCTCCGTTATCCGTGGCCCCGGCCTTTCAATGTCAGGGAGTGGGCTCGCTGTTGGTTCGCGAAGGGCATAAAGCTGCGAAAAAACTCGGCTATGTTTATTCTGTTGTTATCGGCTACCCGTCATACTATTCTCGTTTTGGTTATATGCAAGCCGGGAGGTTTGGTCTCCGCGCCCCGTTTGAGCTGCCGGAAGATGTTTTTATGGCTTGTCCTTTACAAAAAGAAATGCCTTTGATTAACGCCCCGGTTGAATATCCGTCCGAATTTTTTGAAAAATAAGGTTGAAAAGGTGTGCGTCAGCGGGCGAAGGTCCGTGCGGTAACGGTTCTTTCCGGGAGAAAGGTTCCGCTTCTCGGCCGGGTCTTCTTTGGCGTCAGATCTTTGCCGCTGCGGCAGTATTCGGGGATGTTGGCAAAACTGTTGGCAGTCTTGTCATCGGAAATATAAATACCGGGTTGTCCGGCCGTTTCGGAACGGGCTAAAAGGTCGCGGAATTTTCCGGTTTGCGGGTCCCTTATTTGCAAAACCGGTGCCAGGATGAACAATTCACTGCTGTTGTTAAAGCTTTTGCGCAGGCGGTTGAAATCCATCAGGGTCAGCTTTCCCTGTTTGTCGGTTATCAGAAATTCGCCGGCCGTATCATATTCATGGGTAAAATTATGACCGTCGGGATTCCAGGGATGTTTGCGGGCGGTGCGGACATAGTTTGAACTTTGGTTAAGCTCGGCATCAATAAACGGCGCGTATTTCAGCGCAAGGTAATGGTGGGTGCTTTGGGCGTCGGGGCCTTCAATGCCTGCGGCTTTGAGACGGTTTTGAAATATTGCATCCTGCGCTTTGTATTCCGCCGTGCGCTTGTCCTGTTCAAAGGCTTCGCGGCTGAGCTTTATCTGCTGGATGCCGTTGGCAATTTCTGCCGCAGGGACTTTGGTAACCGGCAGTTCGGCAAATTTTACGTTAAGACCGAATTCATTAAGCAGAAGATTCATTTTTTGCACCCGTTCGGTATCGGTTCCGGCCGTGACGGCATTTTGAAAAATTCCCAGTGCTAAAATTTCCGCACTCAGAGCATCGGGCAGGGGCGGTGTGGCCAGGTTTCGAATTTTTTGAAACCCGGAGCGAAGCTTGTTTTTGATTTCTTCGGCAGAATCAAAGTTGAATGTTTCTTTAAAAATTTCTGTATTTTGAGAAATGAGGTTGTTTTGTAAAATCTGATAATATGAAAAACGGCTGTTGTCGTTTTCTTGTTTGTTAAAATGTTTCCAGATGCCGTTTTTATCTGTCTGAATAACATTTTTGATAAAGGTATTCTGTACTTTTTCCGAAAAGTCGGGGAGGCCCGCGGTGGCCGCCAGCTCTTTCAGCCGCGCGGAATCTGCCAGCAGTGCGACGGCATCCCGGGTTTGACCGAGCTTGTCCATAAATTCCTGATGCCGTTGCAACTCTATCCGTCTTTTTTTGACGCCGATAATGAATTTTGCCTGGTCGGCGGCAGATAAACCGTTTAGGATATCAAGTTCTTTTTGTTGTTCGGCGGTCAGGTTATCGGTGCTTTTTAATCCCAGTTGCGTTTTATAGGCCGACGGGGAATATTTTTTTCCGACATTTTCGATTTTGGCGGCCGTTTCCAGTCTG
>CASFLC010000007.1 GCA_949295475.1 uncultured Pseudomonadota bacterium | reverse complement strand
TCATGATGACGTCATTTATCAGGATTTCCGTTGTTCTGTCCATTACCCGCAGCGCGCTTGCCACTAACACCACGCCGCCAAACATGGTTCTGGTTTCTCTGGCTCTGTTTCTGACCTTCTTTGTCATGGCGCCGACTTTTGAAAAAGCCTGGGACGAAGGCATCAGCCCGATTATTGAAGATAAGGTGGAGATTATGGACGGCCTGGAAAAAGCCGTCGTTCCGCTCAAAGAATTTATGGTCAACAACACCCGCGAAAAAGACCTGCTGCTGTTTACGGATCTGGCCAAAGAAAAACCGGCGGCAAGCGTTGAGGAAACGCCGCTCAAAGTCGCTGTTCCGGCCTTTATGATAAGCGAACTGCGGCGGGCGTTTGAAATCGGATTTCTGGTTTTTATTCCTTTTCTGATAATCGACATGGTCATTGCGTCCGTCCTCATGTCAATGGGTATGATGATGCTGCCGCCGACTGTGCTGGCCCTGCCGTTCAAAGTCATTTTCTTTGTGCTGGTGGACGGCTGGTATCTGCTGGCCGGCTCTTTGGTCAACAGTTTCCATTAACCGCAAAAAAGCCTCCGCAAAGGAGGCTTTTTGTTGTTTCATAAACCGTATACCGCTTAGAACGTAAAGCGGAGACCGCCGTAATATTCGTGAGCATTGACATTGGCTTTTTCAATATCGCCCATATCAACATAACGATAACCGGCATCAAGATTCAAACATCTGTTCAGACGCAGGGACAAACCGCCGCCCAAACTCCAGGTAAAGTTGTCGGAAGAATATGTTCTCTTTGGACTTCCGGTATCCTGATTAGATAAATCCAGACGTGTCCAACCGATACCGCCGCTTACATAAGGACTGATCCAGTAATTGGGCATAAAATCAATATAGGCATTGGCCATAAAGCTGTCGGATTCCAAAACAGAATGACGCATACCTTCTCCCACACTGGTTGCACGATAAGTATCGTCCGCATCATCGCGATAAACATATTCCGCTTCAACCCGGAAATAAGAATAGCGGTAACCGATGGCGCCGGACATCATCCACACATCGCCGAAATCAGCGCGGGAAGTTGCCGATGCGGAATCATCCTTGTCATTCAGATTGTAACTGTCCATACCGCCGCGGACAGCCAGATAAAAACCGTCGCGAGCCGAAGCCGTGGACACGGCCGCCATAGACAAAACCAAAGCAGAAGCCAGGGTAACCATTGATTTTTTCATGATAGTCTCCATAAAGTTTTCGTAAAATTTGTCCAACTATACAACTAAACTCAAAATTAATCAAGCGAAAAATGTATCAATTTTATTTTTTATTTGCCCAGACTGTAGCATAAGCTTCGTTATTATTTTATTAATGACGCAAAAAATGCCGTTTTTTTCAAAAAAACGGCATTTTTTCACTTTGTTTTCAGGTTACCAGGGATCGTCATACCCCAGAGCCGGATCGTTCAAACGGTCACGATACGACGAATCTCCCGAATTGTAACCGGCGCCGCCGGTGCTCCGCCCGGTTTTGGCATATCCTGAGCGGAAATTGGCAATCTGGTCGTACCCGGTATCAACCAGGTCGCTTTTCCACGACCAGTCGGGGTTAGACATGACGCGTCGTTCAAAATAGCAGTAAACATTTGAAATCGCAGTCATTTCCTCATTATAAACCGGGAACAGGTTCCACACGATTTTTCCGCGCAGATTGTTGGCCGTCGCGCTTCCCGCCACGTCGGTCAGGTAATCCTGATAATCGGAACCGTGGTACAAAAAGCCCATAATCGCATGCCAGCCTAAAAAGTCGCCGTTTCGGATGGTTCCCAGATTTCCGCTTGTAGAAGAAGTCGAATTGTCTCGCACGCCGCTGATGGTTGTGTTCAGCCAGGTATTGGTCTGGAAAGTCATCGGCATGCCTTGCTCAAACTCATGCTTGTGCATACCGGAAGATCCGTCCGCCTCGGCAATAATCAACCGCCCTGACGCAGGATCTCTGGGAGCCACAAAATAACTCTTAAACCGCTGGGCAACTTCCGTTTCCGGAATTCCCGTCGGAGGCATGGCCACATAATAGGCTTCTGCCATTTTCCAGCGAATGGGATTAATGGTAATAACCTTTGAATATCCCGGCGGACACTGCGGCGTCGGCACAAAACCGAGCCACGGCGTCGTAATGCAGTCCATATCGCCGTTGCAGTCGCTCGGCTGATTTTCCACAACGATTGAATTTCCGCTCTGCCGAACCGTATAATCTTCCCAACTGCGGCTGCCGCTGGTCGGCTCCTCATAAGTATTGTCTATTACATAAATACCTTTATTGATAAAGTCCGGCAAAATATCGCTCAGACGCGCGCCGCCCCGGGTAGTCAGCTTAATGTCGTGCATAACCGACGTATACGCGGGATTAACCTGATAAGCGTCATAAGGCTTGGTCGCGCCGGCCTCCCGCTCATTGGCGTCCGGCCCCGGAAATTCATAAGCCTGGTTGGCCAGCAGCCGGTCTGCCTTAATATAGCCCGGAATATCCTGCTCGCCCTTGTCCGCTTCCAAATCCGAACGGTCTGCCGTTCCGCCCGCCGGCAGAGAAATCATTCCCTCGCGCCGGATAAGCACGCCGTCATCCAACACCGTGTTGGTAAAAGCTCCCGTACTGTCCGTCACGGACTTGTTGCGGGCATCGTTGGCAAAAAGCATTTTGTCTTCGTCAATCACGATATTGTCGGAAACCGCCTTAATCAGCGTCGCGTCCATTTCAATATTTCCGGTGGTCATTTCCAAGCTGGCCGTACTGCCGCCGCCGGCGCCGTAACTGTGCTCCAGCAGCAGACTATCCTGATTGACATAAATCGAATTCGGATTCTCTGCGCCGGTGTTGCGAATGGCAATCTGATCACTTTTTAAATCAACGGTCTGCTTTCCGCCGTTGGCGCTCAGACCGATTTCAGTACCGGTAATTTCCGCGCCGCCGGAATCCAATTCCATCTTACCGCCGAGATTTCCGCCGCCCTGTGCCGTCAAAACACCGGAAGACAAAGCATCCAACGTTGAATCGGTCACCTTGACTCCGTTGGCGTCATCCAGTTTGACAAACGCGCCGCTGGCATCGGTACCGACCACCGCGCTTCCCACATACAATTTGGCTTCCGTATCGGAAATCGACAGCCTGTCGCCCACCTGCATATTGTTAACCGCAATATCGACGCTGGAATTGTCGGCCAAAAAGTTATAAGTCCCGTCAGCCATCCGGCCGCCGCCCAAAATACCGCGGGCATAAATATTTTCGGCATCAAAATCGCCGCCGATGCTCAAATCGTTTTTAATATAGGCGTTATTCTCCACCAAAAGGCTGCCGTCCGAAGAGTTTGACTGCCCCACGACCAGACTGTAGTTATTGGTATCTCCCGAAAAACCGGAAGCGCCGCTGATTGTGCCGCCCTTAACGTTGACGCCGGAACTGATTTCCGCACCGCCTTCAACCGTCAGCTTGCCGCCGCCGGCATCGCCTTTCTTAATCTCGGTATCGCCGGTAATTGTCGTCTTGCCCGTAATTGAGCTGTCTCCCGTCACGTCAATACCGCCTTCGGTAACCGTAACTTTGCCGGCCGCCTTGATTTTATCCGTGTCGTTAACCAGCAGCAGACTGTCGGCAATGTTGGCGCTGCCCGCCGTCAGCAGATTCGAAATCGTCGCCGCGCCTTCAACGACCAGATTAGCCTCTTTGGGCGTTTCCCCTTCATCAGCGCCGGTAATCAAAACCTCGCCGCTGTCGCTGTCGGCAATCAGACGGTGAACTTCGCCGATGGAATTGCCGCCCATATAGAGATTAACCTGCATGGTATTGTATTCAATATCGCCCATACTGTCATCACGAAACAAAACATGCTCCGTTCCGGCGCCGGAACTGGCGTTAACCGCATGAATGGAGCTTGAGGCAATACTGCCGTTGGGAGCCGTCCCCAAATCATAGTCATCAAGTGCGGCAGCCCATCCGCCCTGCACGCCGTTGGCAACGTTATCCTCCACAATCGCGCCGTTTGCACCTATCATTGAGGCGATTTTAGAAGAACGGACAATCGACAAATCGTTTTTTATCGGCGCTAGCACCAGTCCCGTAATGGACGCATGCTCCTGAGGCGTCCCCTCATCGACCACGCTTTTCTTATACGCCATCTTAAAAGCGGAAAACAATTTTGATTCGTCCAGATTAAACCCGTACGGCAGATACGGTTCAATATCTTCGGGCAAAACTTCCTGAATATCCGGACTGCCCGACATTGTAAAATCGACGTAATTATCTTTGATGTAGTCATCCAAAGCCTTGGACAGCGTACGCATCTGCGCCGCGGCGTTAATGTCCTGCAGTTCGGTGGTCCTCTCCGCGGCCTTTTTATACAACACCGGCGTCACCATGGTTATCAGCCCGAGCATGGCCAGAGCCTCCACCATCATGCTGCCCTTCTGGGCCGATTTGTAATTAAAACGTTTCAACATCGTTATTCTCCCTTGTCGAACTGACTACACCGACGAAAGATAAACCAAACACACCCAGCCTTTGCTCAAATCGCAGACTTCCTTAAACGTTGCATCTTCCACCACGGCCGAAGGCACATAAATATCCGCCCGGTCGCGGTCAATAATTCTCACGGACGAGCCCGATATGTTTTTGTCCGTACTGGTTCCGGCCAAAACCGGCGCCGTATATCCGAACATTGTCCCGCCTTCAACCGTATTGCGGAGTGCATTCATAAAATCGACATTCGGCTCTTCCAGTTCAGTCGCCTGATTAATCCAGCGAGTCGGTATCACGCCGTAAGTCACCAGCATTTTTTTGTTTCTTCTGACGCTGCATTGCGCCTGCTCTCCGTAACTGACGGTCATATCCTCGTTCATGCAGAAAATCTGGCTGATATAAGCCGGATCGTTATAATGCCCGAATGCGATATACGGATCCAACTCTGCGTCAGCGATAACGCCGGGGCTGTATTCCACATTGGGAGGATTGCTGACATAAGGCTTTTTGCGGTACTTCACATAATCGCGGGCGGCTTTGTGTTTGGTAACCAGCTTCTCCACCGCGGCCTCGGCCAAAGGTTCGACCGTAATCTGTCGGATGTCTGCCCGCGGCGAAAGCGTATATGACGCCAGCACGGCCAGAAATGTCGCCAAAATCACCCAAATGTACATGAGCAGCCCTCAAAAACCTTTTCAATCTTTTTATATTTTAGCATAAAAAAGGTTTCAAATCTATTAAATAACTAAAAATTCCCAAGATTTCACATTACTGAAACAATATTCGGCCGCCTGAAGCAAACGCTTTACCTTCTGCTAACTTTTTTGCGCTAAACTTTCGGCAAAGCCAAAAACAAACTAAACGTTTAATAAGTGAGAGATTTGCGTTTATTTATAAAAATAATGCTGTACAATAAAGGCAGGTTTGAACCGGCATAAGTTTCTGGAGCGGACAATGGTTAATTTCAACGATAATTTTGACGACGAGGAGCATTTTGAGGAAGCGACCCGCGTAAACCGCCGAAAGGTGTTGCTTTTCCTTGTCCCTGCCGTAATTGTCATCGGGCTTTCGGTAGGGTTCTATTATGCCTTCAATCACCGTTTTGGCGAACACCTCAATTACAGTGTCGTCAAAAACGTCGCCGAAGACGATACCGGTCAAAAATCAGAGTCCGTCACCGTGTTTTACGAACTCCCGGAAGTATCGGCCAAAGTAAAAAAAACGGACGGCGGTTCGGAAACGGTAAAAATGAAAATCAGCCTGGAACTCTCCCGGGTTGAGGACATTCCGACCGTCGAAGGACTTCTGCCCCAGATTAACGATGCCGTCATTTCTCATACGTTGGCGCTGACATCGGATGAAATTTCCGGTTCCGACGGCCTCTACTGGCTCAAAGAAGAACTCTTGTACCGCATTAACCTGCTGGTTGCGCCGCTTAAAGTTTCCGGTTTGAATTTCAGAAATTTTGAAATTCAGGAAACCGAACAATAATTTAAAGGATAGCAAAACGTGGCTGAAGAAGAAAACAAAAAAAACGAAGAGAATAAAACCGACACCAGCTGGGCCGACAGCATAAAGGTCAAAAACCCGGAAGATGCCTCGGACGGAACGGACAACGCCGATTCCAAAATTCTCAATCAGGAAGAAATAGACAGCCTGCTGGGATACACCAACGAAGGCGACGAAGACTATCATGCCAACAAAACCGGCGTGCGGGCCATCTTAAATTCCAGCATGGTTTCTTACGAGCGTTTGCCCATGCTCGAAATTGTTTTTGACCGGCTCATCCGCCTGATGGCGACGTCCCTGCGCAACTTTACGCAGGACAATGTCGAAGTCTCGCTGGACAGCATTGAATCAATGCGTTTCGGCGAATATATCGATTCGCTGACTTTGCCGACCCTGCTCAATGTATTCAAGGCCGAGGAATGGGACAATTACGGCCTGATGTCGCTGGACAGTTCTCTGATTTATTCCATGGTCGACGTCTTGCTCGGCGGCCGGCGCGGCACGGCAGCCATGCGCATTGAAGGGCGCCCCTACACCACCATTGAGCTGAATATTGTCAAAGAAATGATTCAGCTGATTCTGGTCGATCTCTCTACGGCTTTTGACCCGATTACCTCCGTCAACTTTGCCTTTGACCGCTTGGAAACCAACCCCCGTTTTGCCACAATCTCCCGCCTGTCGAACGCCGTCATTGTGGCACACCTGCGCATTGACATGGAAGACCGCGGCGGAAAAATCGACCTTATGATTCCTTACGCAACGCTGGAACCCGTCCGCGAACTTCTGCTGCAGATGTTTATGGGCGAAAGATTCGGCCGCGACAGTATTTGGGAAAACCACCTCATGTCCCAGCTATGGGATACCGAAATCGAGATTCGCGCTGTTCTCAAAGAAACGGAAATCAAACTCGGCGAAATCTCCACTTGGGAAAAAGGGTCTTTTCTGCCGTTGGACATGTTTCCGCACGAACAGGTCACCGTTGTTTGCGGCGATGTTCCACTTCTCACCGGCTACATGGGACGCAAAAGCGATCACATTGTCATTAAAGTAGAAGGAAAGGCGGAAAAAAATGACTAGTCTGGAATTGCTGATAAACCTGATTATCATAGCCCTGCTGGTTCCGACCATTATTTACGCTTACCGGCTGAACAAAAACCTGGAAATCCTGCGCCGCAACCAAAACGGTCTGGCTCAGCTCGTCAACGCGTTAAATGACGCAACGTTCAAAGCCGAGAACAGCATCCCGAAACTGAAAAGCGTTACCGAACACTCTTCAGAAGGGCTAAAAGAAGTCGTCGACAGCGCCAAAGAAATCAAAGACGATTTGTTGTTTATCAACGAACGTGCCGACAATCTGGCAGACCGGCTGGAGCAGGTCATCAATGACGGACGCCACCTTAAGCCGGGAACCGCCGAACCTGCTCCTCTGTTTGACGGGTACGAAAAAGCGTCTTCGGCATCCGCCCCGACGGATGATGCCGACGGCGGCCGCTCCGAGGCCGAAATGGAACTGCTGAAAGCACTGCGTTCAATAAAATAGATAAGGTTAATCAATGTCTGCAAAAAAATTCAAATTTCGTTTACTGCCGTTTTTTATCTTTATGGCTGTTTTAACCCTCAGCATCAAAGTCAACAATGTTTTTGACCTTTACAACCGCCCGACCGGCAGACACCGCATTACGATTTCACAGACGGAAGCTCTGGCAGAAGAAAAAATTGCCAAAGAGAATGAAGAGTTGGGAAAAGTTCTGAAACAAGGCGGCCCTTCCGGCGGAATAACAGGAACGCAGGCACCGAATACCTCATTTAGCCAGTCGGAAATCATGATTCTGCAGGAGCTTGCCGAACGCCGTGAGGCGCTCGACATCCGCGCCAAAGAGATAGACAAGAGAGCCATTCAGCTCAAAGTCGCCGAAGAGGAAATTAACAAAAAATTACAGCAGCTTCAGGAATACGAAAAAAAGCTCCAGAAACTGGTCTATGAATATACCGAAAAAGAAAAGGAAAACATCAATTCTTTGGTAAAACTCTATTCATCAATGAAACCCAAAGATGCCGCGCGCATTTTCAACACGCTCGACACGGACATCACGGTTGCCCTGCTCAAAAACATGAAACCGACCAGTTCCTCCTCCATTTTGTCGCAAATGGATTCCGAAAAAGCCAAACAAGTAACCTCTGAATTAATCGGCAACAACATTTAGGGGGAAATATTGAAGCGCGCGGGCAGAAATATCCTGTATTTTGTTTTAAGCGGTCTTTGGCTGACGATTGCGGCGGCAAATGCGGAAGAACCTTCCGATATCAAAATAGAAAATCTGCCGCAGCCGGCACACACCGGACAGGTTAACGTCACGACGGAACGCAGTTTGACGACCCTGTCGTCAATCGGTGCACAACAGGTGCTTCCCGCCGCCAATCAAATCGCGAGTCTGAGTTTTTCTTGGAACACTCCTGTTAATCTGGCCGTTTTCCAACGTCAGAAAAAACTTTGGATTGTATTTGACCACCGGCAGGCCGTTAACATTAAAGAACTCAAAAAAACGGCCGGCGATTTGGCCTCAAATATCGTGCAGCTGCCGCATCCGAATGCGGCCGTCATACAGATGGTTCCGGCCGAGGGCGTTCGTTATTCCATCCGTAAAGAAGGATTGTTGTGGATTGTGGACCTCTTCAGAAACAACCTTCCCAAGCGTCCGGTCAAAGACATTACCATCTACACACAGCAAGACAGCCTGCGACATGCTTACATGTTTATCCCGACCGAAAATTCGGGAAATATCGTCAACGTTATCGACCCTGACGTCGGCGACATCATTTCCGTAGCCCCGACGGCTGACATCGGTTACGGCGTCAACAATCCGTACCACTACCCCGAGTTTGATTTGCTAAACACCGAACAAGGCGTCGCCATGGTAATGAAAGCGCCGGACATAACAATATCCAGAACCAATAGCGGACTGCTCATCAGAGCCCCTGAAAGAGGCCTCAACATATCCAAGGACTTGGACAATCTGCGCCGCAAAGAACTCTACAGCAAACAGGGGGAGACTTTATACGGCTTTGACTTTGATGTCTCTCCCCAGCTGTTGAACATGAATTTTACCGACGCGGTCAACCAGCTTAAGCAAGATATTTTGGCGGCACCGCAAAACAGCCGAAATCAAGTGCGCTTGGAACTGGTCAAATACTATTTGGCCAAAGGTCTGGGCACCAACGCCCTGACGATGCTGGAGCAGATGCTGCGCGCGAAGCTTCCCGAAACGACCAGTGCCAAATTTCATGCGCTGTTGGGAATTGCCAACTTTTTAGTTCGCCGTTATCCCGAAGCCGTCAAAGAATTTGAATACGGCAGTCTTCCCGAAAACGATGACGCGGTGTTTTGGCGCAGCCTGGCCCAAAGCGCTTACCAATACCGCGAAGAAAACAACGCCGTCTTATTTGCCTATTTGCCGCTGATTCGCGAATATCCGCAAGAAATTCGTGACCGTATTGCAGCCATCGGCGCGGCAACGGCTTTGCGCGCCGGAGATGATTTGGCCGTGCAAAATTTCATAGACATTTTAAAAAGCGATGACGGCAGGTTAAAAAACCGGGACGCCCAAATCGACTACCTATCCGCCAAAAAAACCGAACTTCAGGGATACCCGCGCAACGCCATTCGGGAATATACCCGTATCGGCGAAATGGATGACCTCCGTTATTCATCCCTGGCCCGTTATGACAATGCCGTCCTGCGGCAACAAATCGGAATTTTACCGCTCAAAGAAGCTATTTCCGAACTGGAACGTCTGCGCTTTGCTTGGAGCGAAAAGGATTTCAAATGGAAGCTGCTCAACCGGCTGGCTCAATATTATGAAAAAGATTTCGACTATTATAATGCCATCAAAACAATGAAAGAGTCTCTGGTTCTGGCAGATGCGCATCAGAAAGAAGAGATGCTCAAAAAAATGGTCGGCTTATTTGAAGACATTTTTATTGACAATCGCGGAGACAACAAGCTTTCAGCTGTAAAAGCCCTTGCGTTGTATAACGATTTTGAATGGCTGGGGCAGCTCAGTCCCCACCGCAACGAAATTACCATCAAATTGGCGGACCGCTTGGTCGCCGTAGATTTGTTGCCGCGGGCGGGAGACCTGCTGGAACAGGTTTTGGCCAACGCCTCAAAACTCTCGCCCCTGGAGCGCGCCAAAGTCGGCGCTAGAATGGCTGTCATTCTGCTGTTCGACAATAAATACGACAGCGCCCTCGAAATTCTGGAAGAAACCGAAACGGAAAACCTTCCCTACCAAATTCAGGCACAGCGGCGCGTCATCAAAGCCCGAGCCCTGGCCAGCACCAACCGGGTAGACGAAGCGCTTGAACTCCTGGCCGGAGATACCGGCAAAAACGCCATTATGCTGAAAAGCGAAATCTACTGGAATGCCGGCCAGTGGAACAATGTGGCGGACACAATTAAATACCTGATAGAAAAACCCAAACCAGGACAAGAGCTCTCTCCCGAACAAATTGGTTATATACTGGATTGGGCGACTGCACTGAAAAAATCTGGACGGGAAACCGTTTTGGTTAGACTTCGCAACAAGTTTAAGCCTTATTTTGACAAAACCAAATACAGCAGCACTTTTAATATCTTGACCAATCATCTGGAAACAGATAAGGTTGATTTAAAGAAAATTAACAATATAGTAAACGACGTACAAATGTACAGCAACTTTACCAAAATCTACAATGAGTCGTTTAAGGAAGAAGCCCGACAATAGATGAGTGGTTTATATCAGCTGGAAAGCCCGTTTACGCCGGCCGGAGATCAGCCGGAAGCAATTCGGGAGCTTTGTGACGGCATTGCCCGCGGAGAAAAAAATCAGGTCCTGCTCGGGGTCACCGGCAGCGGCAAAACTTATACTATGGCCAAAATCATAGAGCAAAGCGAACGGCCGGCTCTGATTATGGCCCCCAATAAAATCCTTGCCGCCCAGCTTTACAGCGAGATGAAGGAATTTTTTCCGCACAATCACGTTGAATATTTCGTATCTTATTACGACTATTACCAGCCGGAAGCTTACGTCCCCAAAACGGACACCTACATTGAAAAAGACTCTGCCGTCAACGAGCAGATTGACCGGATGCGCAATGCCGCCACCCGCAACATTCTGGAACACCGCGATGTTATCATTGTCGCCTCGGTGTCCTGCATTTACGGCCTGGGAGACGTTGAATCCTATTCGACTATGACTATTCCTCTGGAAGTCGGTCAGGAAATCTCGCCCAAAGACGTCTATAAACGTCTGGCGGAACTACAATATGAGCGCAACCAGCAAAACTTTGTCCGCGCCACCTTCCGAGTTCAGGGCGACACGCTGGATATTTTTCCGGCCCACTACGAAGACCGTGCCTGGCGGATTTCCTTTTTTGGCGATGAAATCGAAAATATTTACGAATTTGATTCGCTCACCGGCAAAAGAACCGCTGAGCTTAACCGCGTGGTCGTTTATCCGGCAAACCACTATGTAACCCCCCGTCCGGCCATTTCTCAGGCGATTGTCAACATAAAAAAAGAACTGGCGGAACAAATCGAAATTTTCAAGCAGCAAAATAAGCTTCTGGAAGCGCAGCGTATCGAACAACGCACCCGTTTTGACATTGAAATGCTGGAAAGTACCGGCCACTGCAAAGGCATTGAAAACTATTCGCGCTACCTGACCGGACGCAAAGCCGGAGACCCACCGCCCACCTTGTTTGAATACATGCCTAAAGACGCTCTGCTGTTCATTGACGAAAGTCATGTCTCAGTACCGCAAATCGGCGGCATGTTTCGAGGTGACTTCAACCGCAAAAGCACCTTGTCCGCTTACGGCTTTCGCCTTCCGTCCTGCGTGGACAACCGCCCGCTGAAATTTGAGGAATGGAATCAAATGCGCGGACAGACAATTTTTGTCTCAGCCACCCCCGGCGATTGGGAATTGGAACAAAGCCGCGGCGTCTTTGCCGAACAGGTTATCCGCCCCACCGGCCTAACCGATCCGTTATGCATTGTCCGCCCGGTTGAAAACCAAATTGACGACCTGATGCACGAATGCCGGAAAACTGCGGCCAAAGGTGAACGTGTGCTTGTCACAACCCTCACTAAAAAAATGGCCGAAGACTTAACCGAGTACTTAAACGACAACGGCATTAAAGTCCGTTATCTGCATTCGGATATCGAAACACTGGAGCGCATCGAAATCATTCGAGATCTGCGTCTGGGTGTTTTTGACGTACTGGTCGGCATCAACCTGCTGCGCGAAGGATTGGACATCCCCGAATGCTCTTTGGTTGCTATTCTGGACGCCGACAAAGAAGGTTTTCTCCGTTCCGAACGCTCTCTAATTCAAACCATCGGACGCGCCGCCCGCAATGCCGAAGGCCGGGTTATTCTGTATGCTGACAAAATGACCGGCTCTTTGGAGGCCGCCCTCAACGAAACCAACCGCCGCCGCCAAAAACAACTCAATTATAACGCCGAACACGGCATCACGCCGCAAACAATCAAAAAGAAAATCTCCGGCGCTTTGAGCGAAATGACGACCGGAGACTATATTGACAGCAAGCCGCAAGAAGCCGAACAAATCAAAGACATCGACAAGAAATTAAAAGAATACAAAAAACTTATGCAGGAAGCTGCTGCCAACCTTGAATTTGAAACCGCCATGGTCTACCGCGACAAAATCAAAGAACTGGAGCAGCTTTACCTCAAAAGTTGACGGCTATTCCACCGTCACCGATTTTGCCAGATTCCGCGGTTGATCGACCTCGCGCCCCAGATTGTCGGCAATATAATAAGCCAACAGCTGCAAAGGAACGTTAACCAATAACGGTGAAAGAATCTCCCGGCAGTGCGGAATAAGCAAAACCGTATCAAACATGGCCTTTTGCCGTAAATCTTCTGCCGAGCTGACGGCAATAAGACGAGCCTTGCGGGCATAGACTTCTTCACAGTTTGACAACATCTTGTCATAAGTCTGACTGCCCGGAATCAAAACCGCCACCACCGGCATCTGCTCGTCCAGCAAAGCAATCGGCCCGTGTTTAAGTTCCCCGGCGGCATAGCCGTTGGCGTTAACATAACTGATTTCTTTGAGTTTTAAAGCCCCTTCCAAAGCCGAAGCCAGATTTACGCCGCGCGCCATAAACACAAAATTTTTAAAAGAAGAAAATTTCCGGGCACATTGCTGAATTTCCCCGCTGTTGCTTAAAATTTCCTCAAGCTTGGCCGGAACTTGCAGCAGTTCCCGCTTCAAAGAAAGAATTTCTTCCGCCGGCAGCGTCTCTCCGGCCTCCGCTATTGACAATGCCAGCAAATACAAACTCATCAACTGCGCCGTATAAGACTTTGTTGCCGCCACGCTGACCTCAATTCCGGCCTTCAGCGGCAACACCATATCGGCACAGCGGACAATGCTGGAATCTTCACGATTGGTCAAAGCCAGAATTCTTGCGCCGGCAGCTCTGGCCTGTTTAAGTGCCGTCAGCGTATCCGCCGTTTCTCCGGACTGGGAAATACCAATAACCAATGTCTGCGCATCAGTCAAATGCGGCTGATAAATATATTCGCTGGCCGCCTCAACAGACACCGGAATCCGGCACAGGCTCTCCATAACATACCGCGCCACCGCCGCTGCATGCAGTGATGTGCCGCAGGCAATGATTTCCACCCTGCTGATTCCCGCCGTTAAGACCACCGGATTAATTCCTTCCAAGACTACCGGCCGGTTAACATCCGGCAGACGCAAAGCCAGCTGCCCCCTGATAATATCCGGCTGTTCATTAATTTCCTTAAGCATAAAATGCTTATAACCGCGTTTGCTGATAGCTTCCGGCTCCAGACTGAGCGGTTCGGCCCGCTTGGAAATAAGCTGCCCATTAAAGTTTTTAACCGTCACATCATTCTGACGAACAATCGCCAGTTCGTTATCATCAAGATAAATAATTTTTTCGGCCTTGCCGACAAGCGCCGGAATATCGCTGGCAATAAAATTTTCATCATGTCCCAGCCCGACAATCAAAGGCGCGTTTTTTCTGACGGCAATAATCTTGTCCGGTTCATTCTGATGCATAATGCAAAAGGCAAAAGCGCCCTTCAGTTGATTAACGGCGCGAATAACCGCCGCCTCCAGAGAACCGCATTGTTTATATTCGTCATCAATCAGGTGAACTGCCGTCTCGGTATCCGTCTGCGAAAAAAAGCGATAGCCTTTTTGTTGCAGTTGCACTTTCAATATTTCAAAATTTTCAATAATGCCGTTATGCACCAACGCCAGCTTTCCGTCATTTGATTTATGCGGATGAGCGTTGTCAAGGGTTGCGCCGCCGTGCGTCGCCCACCGGATATGTCCGATACCCTGCCCGGAATGGTGGATTTTGGCTCTAACTCCGGCCAACATGTCGCACAGATTGTTCAGCTTTCCTTCTGCCCGGAAGATATCAATGCTGCCGTTGTCATTAAGCGCGACCCCGGCCGAATCATATCCCCGATATTCAAGATTTTTCAAACCATCGAGCAAAACCTCCTCCACGGCATTATTTCCGATATAACCGACAATTCCGCACATTTTTAGCTTCTCCTAAACAGATTTCTTCAACTGATTTAAAACCCGCAGCACATTTTCTTTGTTGCGTTTTTTTATCGGTCGTATCGGCCGTCCGGCATAAACCGTCCACGGTTCGAATTTATAGTTGGACGGCACAAAGGAAAGGGCGCCGATTGTAACCCCCTCGGGAATATGATTGTTCGGCATAATCACCGAATTGGTACCGATTCCCGTATATTTTTCAAGCGTCACGTCGCCCTGAATCTCCTTAACGTTCGGCACCGAATGGGTCACCAGTTCATTCACATAATCATTGCTGCTCAGCCAGACCCGAACGCCGGCGGCCAGACTTGAATAACTGCCCATTTTAAAGGTATACTTGCCGTCGCCGCCGGATATATATGTCCCCGAAGCAATTTCGCAATCCGACCCGATATCGCAAGCCGAAGATATCCGGCAAAAATCAGAAATCCGGACATTGTCGCCGGCTTTGACCAAATCGGGCTTTTTGATAATCACATATTCGCCCAGCGTAAAATTTTTTCCGTGTTTCATAAAAAACTCCTCATTTACTCAATGAGGAAAGTTTAAAGCATCAACCTCAGAATTCAAGTCAACAAATATTATTTATTGTTACATAATCCTTTGTTTTAATGAAATATTTTGCAATTTTTTGTGACGCGACCAACATAAAAAAGAAGGGACCCTGCTGTCCCTTCCCGTTAAAATTATGAATTTTCGTATTTTTTCTTTTCTTTCCAAAACACAAAAACACCGACCGGTATGGACAACGCGTACAACAACGTCATCAATCCCAATGTGCACCAGGGCTGTGTAATAATAAAACTGGCAAACAAAGCCACAAACAGCATCATCGGCATAAACATATAGGTCGGGACCTTTAACTTTTTGGTGGAAAAAGTCGGAATCCGGCTAACCATCAGAAAAGAAACAATCACTAACAATCCCGCGCAAAAGGCATGTGAACGGACAAAAGCATATTCCGGAAAGTCAAAGGAAATCATCACCGGCATAATAGCCAGAGCGGCCGCGGCCGGAGCCGGAACGCCGACAAAAAAATGATTCCAATATTCAGGCTGCGGTTCCTCGTCCAACATGGTATTAAACCGAGCCAGACGCATCGCCATACCGATAGACATCAGCAGACAGAAAAACCAGCCGAACTTCGGCAGATCAAACAAAGACCACTGATACAGCAAAATCGCCGGGGCCACGCCAAAACTGACAAAATCCGACAATGAATCCAATTCCGCGCCGAATTTTGTCGAGCCTTTGAGCATTCTGGCCACCCGGCCGTCCAAACCGTCAAACAACGCGGCAATAAAAATACAGATAACAGCCTTCACCCAGTCTTCCTGAATAGAATAGCGAATGGAAGTCACCCCTGCGCACAAAGCCAGCATTGTAACAATGTTGGGCGCAATTTTGCGAAACGGCAGAGCCGTCAGCCGTTGGCGCGACAGCTTTAGTCTGTCATTTATGTTTTCCATCAGAACGCAACTCCTTTCATTGCCGGCGCATCGCTGCTTAAATTTGCAATAACGCTTTCACCGGCCACCATGGTCTGTCCCAAAACGACCTGAGGCTCAACGCCTTCCGGCAGATAAACATCCAGACGCGAACCGAAACGAATCATCCCGAAACGTTCACCGGCTTTGTAAGTTTGTCCGACAGTCGCGTCACAGACAATCCGGCGGGCCACCAAACCGGCAATCTGTACAAAACACAAATCCTTGCCGTTTTTGGTTTTCATCGCCAGAAGTTGGCGCTCGTTGTCCTTGCTGGCCTTATCAAGCGTTGCGTTAAAAAACTTGCCCGGCACATAAACCGACTTGATAATTGTTCCTTCGGCCGGAGCACGATTGACATGCACGTTAAAAACACTCATAAAAATGCTGACTCTGGTAAACTTTTTCTTCCCCATTTCCAGCTCTTCAGGTGCTTCCACCTTGGAAATCATCTGCACTACGCCGTCCGCGGGAGAAACCACCACATCGGCCGCCTGGGGAACGACACGCTCCGGATCGCGGAAGAAATAGTAGCACCAAATCGTCAACACCAATCCAATCCATCCCAATGGCTCCCACACCATTGCCAATAACGCTGTTATTGCAGCAAAGATGCCTACGAACCGCCAACCTTCGGGATGAATATTCGGCAGCAGGTAGTTGCGCCACGAAATATTAATACTTTTCATATTTTTTCCTTTCAAAATCCAACTCTGCCGTCCCAGCCGGGACGCTGTCGCCTGTCGCATAAACGGCACAGCCCGGATGTACTGTTATAACATTCAAAGCTAATCATATTTTTGCAGAAGAAACAAGAACTAAATAGCTTTTCCCCGCCAATCATTTTTGGAGCGGTTAAAAGAAATTGAACTTTCTTATTGCAATTCTCAAAAATTATGAGTATAAACAAAAACATTGAGTAAAAGATTTATGCGCTTGTGGCGGAACTGGTAGACGCTGCAGACTTAAAATCTGTTGGGAGCAATCCCGTGCCGGTTCGATTCCGGCCTAGCGCACCATTTAGAAAATCAAGGCTTTGCAGAGAATGGTTCATCGTCAAAATTAGGGGCAAGGAGTAAAAAAGCATCATAATCAGTACACCGAAGTTAAAATAAGTTAAGCACATAAAATCCGCACGCGCAAGCGGTAGTTTTCAAAATTTCTAAAAC
>CASFLC010000006.1 GCA_949295475.1 uncultured Pseudomonadota bacterium | reverse complement strand
CTGGATGATAATCTGCAATTTTCTCCGGATGGGAAGTTTATGCAAATTATTGAAGAGGTCATTCGTCAAACCGGGGTAAAAGTCAGCGGAGAACCGTGGAGCGCCGTCGGAGGATATTTTCTTGGCCGGATGAAGAAAATTTATGAATGGAACGATAAACACGAAAAGGCTTTGAAAAAATTTATCCGCGGAGAATACGGGCAGGTCGGCAGCCTGGCTTATTATATGGCCGGCGGAGAAACGGAAAACAAAATCAACATCTTTACCAAGCATGACGGAGCCACTCAGTATGACTGGGCTTCCTATTCCCAAAAAAACAATTATGAAAACAACGAAAATAACCGTGACGGCAGCAACGACAATCATTACAGTCCTTCGGCCGACGATGCCGAGCGTCTGACCAAAACCAAAACGGCGCATGCGCTGAACACTTTGGCCAGAGGTGTGCCGCTGAGTCTGAGCGGTGATGAACTCTGGCATACGCAAAACGGCAATAACAACGGATACGCCAAACAGTTTCCTCTGCAATGGCGGAATTTTAGCCCGGCTCAGCGGGAGCGGTATCTGTTTGAGCGCAAAATCAACGCTTTTCGCCAGAAACACCCCTTGTTCAGCAGCACCCAAAACGCCTCGGCGGAAATTATGCCCAACGGACGTCCGTCTTGGGAATGGGTAAATATTGCCGGAGAGCCAATGCGTCAGAATGACTGGGATTTTCCTTATAATCGTTTTTTGGGATACGTCCTCAACGGCCAAAACAAAGACGGCAAACGATTCGACGATGATTTTCTGATCTTGGCGTCAGGAAATGTTGACGGTGAAATGATTGTCAAACTTCCGCCGTTGCCGCACAGAGGAAGCTGGGAACTGGTGTTTGATACTTCTTGCCACACCGGACGGAAGAATACCCGAAAATATGAGCCCGGCGAAGAGTATGTTATCAAACCCTACAGCACGGTTGTAATGATAAACCGCCGTCCCCGTCCGTTGCAAAATATAGTGCGGCAGATGCGCAGTCAAAAATCATACGGATGAAATTAGCGAAATCTTAAACAGCCGCATGTATCATAGAGTCATTCGGCGATTCTATGATGAGGATGCGGGTATGAAACAAAAAAACGATGTTGATTCCAAAGGATGGAGCTATTACGTTATATGGGGCGTTGCCCTGGGAGCCTTGTTGATTCTCAACTATTTTTATTTTAACGAACATATTTCCTCCAACTCGGATACCATTAATGCTTATTCTTTGCGGGATGAAGACATGAACAAGACAAGAGAAGCCGCCGTTGCCGGAATGTTTTATCCGGCGGATGTTTATCAGTTGTCGGCGGTTGTTGACAGCTATCTGGAAAAAGGAAGCCCGAAAATTTCAAGCCAGCCGCGCATCATTATCGTGCCTCATGCCGGATATATTTATTCTGCCGCGGTTGCGGCCAAGGCTTATCAAAAGCTCTTGCCTTTTCAGAAAAAAATCAAAAACGTCATCTTAATCGGACCGTCGCATTTTGTTGCTGTCAACGGTGTTGCTTTGCCGACGTCTGGCTGGTTTAACACCCCGCTGGGCAGTGTGCCGCTCAACCGCGGAATAATTAACGAACTTGCGACCGATTCGCTTTTCGTCTTTAACGACAAGGCACATGCCAAAGAGCATTCGTTGGAAGTCCAACTTCCTTTCTTGCAAAAGATTTTGAAGGATTTTTCGATTGTTCCGATGGTCTACGGACATGTTGATACCAAACGTTTTGCAGAGGTGTTGCATCCTTATCTGCAGCGGGACGATACGCTGATTATAGTTTCGGCAGACCTGTCTCATTATCTGGATGATGCCTCTGCCCGGGCCAAAGACGAAACGACCGCGCAGGCCGTCAGTGCCGGAAAACCTGTGGACGAACATGCCTCATGCGGCGCCGCCGGTATCAATACCGCTTTGATTTTGGCCAAAGAATACACGCTGCAGCCCCGTCTGCTGGATATGTCTAATTCCGGTCAGGTGAGCGGGGACACGTCCAGTGTGGTCGGATATGCATCATGGCTGTTTCGCAAGGAAGAAGTCGCCGAACCGCTGCCGCTTTTGGAGCAGGAAGTTGAAAATCTGGATAATTTTGCCCGCCATCATGGCGAGGCGCTCCGCCGCATCGTCCGTCACAGTTTGGAAACAGCCGTAAACAAACATAAGGTTTACAAACCCTCCCGGAGGGATTTTGACGATGTGTTGTTCAACAAAGGGGCTTCCTTTGTCACCTTAACCAAAAACGGAAGTTTGCGCGGCTGTATCGGCAGCCTGATGCCCGGACGGGCCATTGCTCTGGATGTTTCGGCCAACGCCTATGCCGCGGCAATGGAAGACAGCCGTTTTCAGCCGCTGACGGCGGAAGAACTGCCTCAGATAGATTTCAGCATTTCTCTTCTGACCGGGTATGAGCGAATTGAATTTAAAGATGAAGCAGATGTCGTTCGCCAGTTGAAACCGGGAACGGACGGCATTGTTATTCGGGACGGGGACCGTCAGGGACTGTTTTTGCCCTCGGTATGGGAACAACTTCCCGAGCCCCGGGAATTTTTGAATAATTTAAAACTGAAAGCCGGGTTGAGCCCGTCTTACTGGTCTGATGATATTAAAGTTTATCGTTTTCGCGTAGTGGAGATAAAAAATGAAAATTAACGGATACGAACTGGCTCTTTCGGAGCAGGATCTTGAACACAAATTGAATGACGAATGTCTCACGGTCGAAATGGTTTCACCGGATTTTGACGGATATAAAAACCTCAGCGAAGGCAACAAAAAAGCTCTTCGCCATTTAATCCGCGCCGGTGAAATTTTTAACGACGTGTTTTTGGAGCAGGATCATCCGCTGAATTTGATTCAGAAAAAAGCCTTGGAAGAGGCCGCTCCTCACAGCCGTCATGCGGAATTGGCCTTGCGTTTTTTTAATTCTCTGAACGGTGTGGAAGGACTTAACGGAATTGACAGGGAGCCTGTCGAATTGTTTAAGGGCATCAAAGGGCGTCCCGGACGCAATTTTTATCCGGAGGATTTGGAACCGGATGAATTTCACGAAATTTTGATAAGAATGCTCCGGGCCGGAAAGGTTGACGAAGTCTGCCGGATTTTGAGCGTGCGAACCATGGTCCGCCGGGATGGAAAAAATCTGAAGGCGATAGACTACACGGAATATTTTGAGAAAGCCTTTTCTGACGCCGCCAATGAAATTGAACTGGCCGCCCATTATACGGACGATGCCCCGTTGAAGGATTATCTCGGCTGGCAGGCGCAGGCACTGCTGCAAAACAATGAAGACATGGACATGCTGGCCGACAAACATTGGGCAATTTTGCAAAAGACGCCGATAGAATTTACGATTGCCCGCGAAAACTATGCCGACGAACTGACGCCGACGGTGTTTGACAATCCGGAGCTGGCGCAGTTGCTTCAGGAGAATAATATAGAAGTCAATGCCAAAGATTCGCTGGGCGTCCGCACCGGCATCGTCAACCCAAAAGGCACGGAGCTTCTGCTCAAATTCAAAGAGCATATGAAAGAGCTGGCTGAATTGATGCCGTATAAGGAACGTTATCGGCAGACAATTTCTTCTTCCGCCGAACTCAAACAGGCCATGGTCGATGTGGATTTAACCGATTTGCAGGGAGATTTTGCCGCGGTGCGCGGAGGAATCACAACAGCCGAAAACCTGCCGAACAACGATAAATTGTCCGTCAAAATGGGCGGCGGCCGGCGCAATGTTTATCACCGCCAGGTAAGGCAGTGCGTCGATAAAGATAAAGAACATCAGATTCTGGAGCGTCTGGTGGCGCCTGAATTTCACCGCTATTATGATGACGAAGCCCTGCATCTTTTTGTCATCGGACATGAAAACGGACATTCTCTGGGGCCGGACAGTTCCTATCAGTCAGCCTTGGGCGCTTATGCCCATACCATAGAAGAGCATAAGGCCGACGTCATTTCCGTCGCGTTTATGCCCGAATATGTCAAACTTGGCGTAATTGATGAAGAAACTCTCAAAAAAGTATATACAACTTGGGTGGCCGGCAGTCTGTTTTTGCGGGCAGAACCCAATCCGTCGCTGCCGCACCGCGTTGCCGATCTGATACAGTTTAATTATCTGTTGACGCACGGCGCAATATCTTTTGATGATAACGGCAAACTGCATCTTGATTTTAATAAATTTCCTGCTGTAATGCAGGCGTTGCTGGATGAAACCATAGACGTTCAGCTGTCAAAATCGCCGCAGACTGCCAAAGCCTTTATTGACAAATACGCCGTCTGGGGAGAGCAGTCTCAGCGCATAGCCGAAGTCCATGCGTCGCTCGGGCTGAAGCCGTATAAAGTAATTAAAAGATATTTTTAGGAGCAAGATGTATTACAGTCTGTTTGAGATTTTTTCAATCGGCGTGGGGCCGTCAAGTTCGCACACCGTCGGACCGATGCGTGCGGCCAAACGTTATGTCGAAAACCTGAGTGCCAAAGGTTGCCTTGATGCGGTAACGTCTTTAAAAGTAGAACTCTACGGATCTCTGGCCCTGACCGGATTCGGTCATGGCACGGTTAAAGCAATCGTATACGGCTTAATGGGATTGGAGGCCGAAGCCATCGACCCCACCAAACCCTATGTCGACGCTGTCCGCCGGGACAAGCTTCTGTCTCTCGGCAGTCTTCAGACGATATCGTTTGATTTGGATAAGGATGTTATTTTCAACAAAGATGTTTTCCTGCCGGAACACTCCAACGGCATGAAGTTTTCTGCTTTTGACGCGCAGGGAAACCTGCTGTTGGAAGAGGTCTACTTTTCCGTAGGTGGGGGAACCATAGCCCGCCGGGACGAAATCTCAAGACGCGTTTCGCGCGAACCTTACAATGTGCCGTATCAGTTTGATACCTGTGCGGAGCTTATGGATATTTGCGACAAAAACAATCTGAGCATTTCCGAAGTCGTCCTGAAGAATGAAATGGCGCTGTGTCCCGAAGCGGAGGTTTACGACGGCATTGCCAAAATTCACCGTCTGATGCAGGAGGCAATAGAGCGGGGAATGCACACCGTCGGCGTTCTGCCCGGAGGTTTAAATGTCAAACGCCGCGCGGCAGAAATTTACAAACGTCTTGAAGAACGCTTCCGCAACAACGACTACGATCCGTTGATGATGATTGACTGGTTGAATTTGTGGAGCTTTGCCGTTGCTGAAGAGAATGCGGCCGGCGGCAGGATAGTGACGGCGCCGACTATGGGATCGGCAGGCGTCATGCCTTCGGTAATTCGCTACTTTGAACGCTGCGCTTCGCCAAAATCTCCTTTCAGTGCGGAAGAAGGCGTCATCGTCTTTTTAACGACGGCGTCCGCCGTTTGCAGCTTGTACCGCACCAATGCTTCCATTTCCGGAGCGGAAGTCGGCTGTCAGGGAGAAGTCGGCGTAGCCTGTTCAATGTCGGCGGCCGGATTGGCGGCAGCCATGGGCGGCACAAGGCACCAGATTGAAAACGCGGCGGAAATTGCCATGGAGCACAATCTGGGTCTGACGTGTGATCCGATCGGAGGCTTGGTTCAGGTTCCTTGTATTGAGCGTAATGCCATGGGCGCCGTCAAAGCGGTTAACTCAGCGCGGCTGGCGCTGAAAGGAACGGGAGATCACCGCGTATCGCTTGACAGTGTGATTAAAACCATGTTTGACACCGGCCGCGATATGAATAACAAATACAAGGAAACATCGCTCGGCGGCCTTGCAATAAATGTTGCAAATTGTTAGAAAGTCGGAGAATTCGCTTGCGTCGTCTTTCAAAAAGAGGCATCATTCCGGCATAGGGTTAACAGATAAGAGGCTGAATGATGTTGTCAAAGCTTTTTAAAGGCGAATTTGGTCTTGGCGTTACTTTTTGGAAATATGGCGTCCTGGCACTGATAGTGATGAAACTTATTGTCCGGCTGTTCGGATCGCTGCTGCAAAAACACATTCAGGGAGTCAGCATTGCAGACTTTTTTCTGCACCATTTTCATCCGATTTATTCGTCAAAGTTCAGCATTTTGTGGACGTTGTGTTATTTATCCGGTCTTTTGGTCATGGCCTTGTATACTTACAACATCACAATCGGACTATGGAAAAGTTCTTCCGAATATGACAAAAGCCTCTGGCTCCGCCACCTGGCCCGGATTTTGTTTATAATTTTTGTTATTGCAATTTGGGGCTCAATGGATTTTCTTCCGTTGTTTTAAACACTGATAAGGAATAAAAAATGCGTCTGGTTATGGTTTTGTTAATGTTGTTGACGGTTGCCGCCTGCAAGGTGGGCGATTTTGGTGAAGATCGGTTTAAACAATATGAATTAAATCAACCCGATTGTGAAAAAACGCCGGACCGCTGCATTGACGGCTATCCGTGGTAGTTTTCAGGACTTTTCAATTTAATTTTGGGCTTTTAGAGGGCAGACAGCTTCCCTGAATTGGGGTTATCTTACATTCTGGTCTTGTATTTTAGGGCGGAAAAGTGCTACCATTCAGCAAAAATAACATTTTGATACGGTTTAAAGAGGTAGAAAATGAAAAAAATTGCAGTAGTCGGTGCTCACAGCGGCATCGGGCGCGAAATCCTGTCTTTTTTGGCGGATGAAAATTTTCCTGCGGCAAATGTTACGGCGTTGGAAAGCCGTTCGGTCATGGGCAATATGGTCTCTTACGGAGAAGAAGACGAACTTGACGTTTTAAGCCTTGATAATTTTGACTTCAAGGGATTTGACGCGGTCATTTTTGCCGCCGCGGACGAAGTATCCCAAAAATATGCGCCGCATGCTCTGTCTGCCGGAGCTAAGGTTGTTGATTGCAGCAAGGCGTTTTTCGGCAATCCGGATGTGCCGATGATTATTGCCGGGATGAACAACGATAAATTACAGGCGGCCGTCAAAGGCATGGCGTCGGTTCCGGCTGCCGGAGTGACCCAGCTGCTTCTGCCGCTGCAAAATGTTTGGAAAGATTTTCCCGTAAGGAGAATTGTTGTTTCCGATTACACGGCAACATCTGTTTACGGCAAAGAAGGGATGGACGAATTGTTTAACCAGACCCGTCGTATTTTCATGAACGATACGCTGGCGGACGATCAGCAGGTCTTTCACAAGCAGATAGCCTTTAACGTGATTCCTCATGTCGGAGATTTCATCGGGGAAGAAACGGCGGCAGAATGGGCTTATAACGCCGAAATCAAGCAGATATTGGGAGGAGATGTCAAAGTCCATGCCAATTGTGCCGTTATTCCGGCGTTTATCGGCTGCGCCCAGTACGCAAACATTGAATTTTCGGTGGAAGTCGATGTTGAGGAAATACGCAAGCGAATGGGCAAAACCGAAGGGGTTGTCGTGTTTGACAAACATGTCGACGGCGGTTATGTCACCCTGAACGACGTTCAGGGCGAAACATCGGTTTATGTCAGCCGCCTGCGTCAGGAT
>CASFLC010000005.1 GCA_949295475.1 uncultured Pseudomonadota bacterium | reverse complement strand
GTCATCAGCGGAATATCGCCCATATAAACGTCTTGTTCCTTAATATCATGGATAGATTTGGCACCGGTGGCTTCATCGGTATCCCAAACCACCAGACGCAGCGTCGCTTTAACCGGAGCGGCATACGTCATGTCACGTTTGATACACTCGTCAACGTCATACTTGGGCTCTTCAAGTTCATATTTCACAAACTCTAGTTCGCCGTTTCCGGAAAAATCTTTAATGGGAAAAATGGATTTGAAAACCTCTTCCAGGCCAAACTCGCATTTTTCAGCGCCTTTCGCCTGAATAAAACTGTCATAAGAACCTTTTTGAATTTCGATAAGGCTCGGCATGTCGGCGACGGCGTCGATTTTGCCGAACGATCTTCTTACACGTCTCTTGCTCGTATAAGATTCCTTCATTGTGTTTTAATCCTTGTGGTTGAATTCTGCGACCATCCTATCGGAAATCATCCAAAACCCGTCAGCAGAAGGTTAAATAACATACGTTTAACTGAAAACAAAAAATAAAAAACCGCGCCAAACCGCAAGGCACGCGCCCCCTTGGCTGCGATTCGCAAAAATAATACTTTAAAAACTCGCTTTCTTTTATACCCGGCCGAGTCAAATTGCAAGAATTTTTACGCAAAATGAGTCAAGTTTTTTATCTTCTTTGCACAACATTTTTTCAGTCCCCAGGATTAAGAGTCATTTTTTGCTTTTTACCGATTCGTTTATATCCGAAACAGATTTGCATCATTTTGTCAATTTTCCGTTTTTTACACCGCCGAAATTAATAAAAGTTCAAAAACGGCCCGGACACAGAGGCAAATAAAAAAGGAGAAAATTTCAGTGTACAACAAAGTACATAAATTTTCTCCTTTTGCAATTTTAGCTCTGGATGAACTGTTATGCAAATTTTATCATTACTTCAGTTCAACTTTAGCGCCGGCTTCTTCCAGCTTCTTCTTCATTTCTTCAGCTTCAGCTTTGGCAACGCCTTCTTTAATGGTCTTCGGTGCACCGTCAACCAGATCTTTGGCTTCTTTCAGTCCCAGACCGGTAATGGTACGAACCTCTTTGATGACGTTAATCTTGTTGGCACCGGCTTCGGCCAGAACAACATCAAATTCATCTTTTTCTTCGGCTGCGGCACCGGCAGCGGCGCCACCGGCGGCTACGGCTACGGCAGCAGCAGCAGAAACGCCCCATTTTTCTTCCAGCATTTTGGACAGGTCAGCAGCTTCCATAACGGTCAGGGCTGACAATTCATCAACTAATTTGGCTAAATCGGCCATCTTTTTTCTCCATAAATAAATTAAATTTCAAATTCTAAAAACGTTAACTCTGTTACTCTTGCGTCATAACCTTCGTTATTATGCCGACAGGCGCAAAATCTTTGCCTCAACGTCGGCACAAACAACTGGATTATGCGGCTTCCTTTTCGCTGTAAGCTTTGGTAACCCTTGCCAACTGAGCGGCAGGAGCCTGCAGCAAACCAATAATCTTGGCACGCAGTTCGTCAAGCGAAGGAATGGTGGCCAGTTTCTTAATCTCATCAAGAGAGAGAACGCCGGTTCCCATAGCGCCGCCGATAACAACCAGCTTTTCATTGGTTTTGGCGAATTCGATACAAGCTTTGCACGCCGAAATCGGATCATTGGCGAACGCAATAGCGGTCGGACCGGTGAACAAATCGGCTATAGCCTCAAACTTGGTACCTTTAAGAGCAAGACGAGTAATCCGGTTTTTAGTAACTCTGAACCCAGCGCCTGCTTTGCGGATATTGTTGCGCAGTTCCGAAACCTCTTCCACGGTCAACCCTTTATAATGGGAAACCACAACAATTTCGGCACCGTTAAACAACTCTTTCAGTTCACTGAGCAATTGTGCTTTTTCTTCGCGGTTCACTTGTTGTCTCCAATTAAGCACCATTTCGTCACAGAAACGATGCAGACTTTTACACAACCGCCAAGACCGGAATGCTTTGGGAGAAAATTTCTCCCGGTTCCGTCCCGGCGGGACCTTATCTGTCCAGGAGAAAAAAATTGATAAAATATTCTTACTCCCGTCTGCGTAGGATACTTAAAGCTCCTGCGGAATTACCGCCATCGCTCCCTACGGTCTTGGACAGTTTTCAGAAACGCCGGCGCAAGCCTTATGTTTCTGAGAGCGGACGGTGATAAAGCTCACCGTCCGAAACTTTTTCTTACCGAGCAGCACCTGGTGCCGTCCGGCGCACAACTCCGCTTAAAGAGCCGTGCTGTCAACTTTGACGCCGACACCCATCGTGCTGGAAAGGGAAATCTTTTTCAGATAAGTCCCTTTGGCTCCGGCGGGTTTGGCCTTAATGATCGCGTCAATGAAAACCTTGGCATTTTCATAAAGCTGGTCTTCGCTGAAGCTGGCTTTGCCGACACCGGCATGAACAATACCGTTCTTCTCGACGCGATACTGAACTTCACCGGCCTTTGCCTTTTTAACGGCATTTTCGACATCGGTGGTAACCGTTCCCAGCTTCGGGTTCGGCATCAGGCCTTTGGGCCCCAGAATGCGGGCAACCTTGCCGGCCATTCCCATCATATCGGGCGTGGCAATACAGCGATCAAAATCTACTTTGCCGCTCAGAATGGAATCAATCAGACTTTCGGCTCCGACAATATCGGCACCGGCCGCCTTGGCCTGATCGGCCTTTTCCCCCTGAGCCAGAACGGCGACGCGAACGGTCTTGCCCGTACCGTGAGGCAGAGAGCAGACACCGCGAACCATCTGGTCGGCATATTTCGGATCAACGCCGAGATTAACGGCGATATCAATGGTTTCGTCAAATTTTGCGGTAGCATTTTCCTTAACGATTTTAACAGCGTCTTTCAGGGAATAAGCCTGATTTTTATCAACTGTTTTATAAGCGTTTACGATTCTTTTTCCAGACATGATACTACTCCACAACCTTGATACCCATAGAAACGGCCTGGCCTTTAACCATATTCATCGCTGCTTCAACGGTGGAGCAGTTCAAATCCGGCATTTTGGTTTCGGCGATTTCTTTAACCTGAGCCATGGTAACCTGACCGGCAACAACTTTGCCCGGCTCTTTGGAAGCGGACTTAACATTGGCAGCCTTTTTCAGATAATAAGATACCGGCGGCAGTTTGGTGATGAAGGTAAAAGACTTATCTTCAAAAGCCGTAATTACGACCGGCACCGGAATTCCCGGTTCCAATTTCTGGGTAGCAGCATTAAATGCTTTGCAAAATTCCATAATATTCAAGCCTTTTTGACCCAGCGCAGGACCGACCGGAGGAGACGGGTTGGCCTTGCCGGCAGGAATCTGAAGCTTGATTAAACCTAAAATTTTCTTTTTAGACTTAGCCATTTTCATACCTCTTGTTAGGTTCGTGGTCTGTCAGGCCATGGCTGGCCTCCCACGAATTACGTTAATCAAAAACCCTCAAAAGCAACGATTCGCACAGATTTTGTACACAACCGCTCCTCAAAGAGTCGCCTCTATATACCACAACAAATTCATTTTGCAAGCATTTTCTTCAACAAAATGCCATTTAACCCCTTGAAAAGAGTCACAACCCGCAAATTTTAGCTTGTCAAACTATATTCAATAGTGTACGGTAAAAATAGACAAAAATTTTTCTTAAATTATCCCCCCCCTAAAAAAACGCTATGTGTAAACACAAAGCCGGCCAAACTGCATATCCAGGCATATGCGTTGGCGCAAAAGTACGGGCTCAGCTCCTCGCCCGAGAAGGCCATGAAGTTTTGGTATCCCTGCCGGAAGGCTTGCATGCCGTTATCCGCTTTGACGACCTCAAAGACCCTTCATGGTGGAGCACTTTGATGATGAGCAAAAATGTCATGGATGTGATTAAAGTCAAAATCATCCGCATTGACGCTCAAAATCAAATCTACGTTGTGCCGACTGATTTCTGCGCAAAAATCATGTCAGACGCAACTCAGGCCAATATTTCTTTGCTGGAGGATGAAGTATCCACGGACAACATCATCAAAGGCAAAGAGGAGAAAATCTCCCGCCTGAAAACAGAAATGAGCCGCTCAGAAGACAAATTCCGCTTCGGCCGAAAAATTGTCAGATTAAAAAATGACCTGACCCGGCTTTACAAAGTAAAGACCGCCATTCTGAATGAAAAAGAATATTATAAAACCTCTCTTTCATTCTAAATGATACGTTAAAGGCCCCGTTTTGAAAACAACAAAACAGGGCCTTAAATTTATGTTAAGACACCCCTGCTACAATCATCAAAAACAAAAAAAGGATTCTTTCGATGACTTCAGCCTAC
>CASFLC010000004.1 GCA_949295475.1 uncultured Pseudomonadota bacterium | reverse complement strand
CATTGACCAGATCTTTTTGGACGATGCTTTGCATAATGGATGTTTTCATGGCATCGCTGATGTCAAGACTGTCGCCGAAAAGGCTCTTGGCCATTTGCAATTCCTGATTATACTGATTGTTGATTTCGTCCTGATAGACGACGATGTCGTCCACGCGGATAATCGGACGGTTGCCGGCGGCGCTGCTCAGGTAGCCGGAAACGCCGAACAGCGACATAAAACTCAATGCTGTCAAAATAAGAATACTTTTTGCCAGCCAGGAATCTTGAATACTTCTGATTTTCGTCATCATGGTGATTATATCCTATTAAAATCTTTATCTGTGCGCGATTATATATATTAAAGACAATTTATACAACTTCTAAATATTGGTGTTGAAAAGTTTTTTTGAGTATGCTAGAAGAAAACATAATTTTTGAAAAATCAAGAAAACTATTAAGGAAAATTACTGATGGCTAGAAAAAAATTAATTGCAGGAAACTGGAAAATGAACGGCCGCCTCGCCGATGGCACTGATTTGGCTAAGGGTATTGCCGCAGAGGTCAAAGCGATGGGAAAACCTCAGTGCGAGTTTTTGGTCTGCCCGCCGTTTACGATTTTGGGAACTGTCAAAAAAGCTCTGCGCGGCGCCAAAGTCGCGCTTGGCGCTCAGGACTGCCATTTTGAAACAAAGGGCGCGCATACCGGCGATGTCAGTCCGCTGATGCTGACGGATTTGGGCTGCAGCTATGTTATTCTCGGCCACTCCGAACGCCGGGCGGATCATGGCGAGTCGAACGAATTGATTAACAAAAAGGCCGTTGCGGCGCATGAAGCCGGACTGAAAACCGTCATTTGCATCGGTGAAACCCTCTCTCAGCGTGATTCCGGAAAAACGATTGATGTTTGCACGGCGCAGATTCTCGGCTCTGTTCCGGATAATTCGACGGCAACCGACACCGTTATCGCCTATGAGCCGGTTTGGGCCATCGGCACCGGCAAAACCCCGACTGCTGCGGATGTTGAGGAAGTCCATGCCGCGGTTCGCAAGGTCTTGGCCAAAAAAATCGGCAAAGGCAATGCCAACAAAATGCGCATTTTGTACGGTGGTTCGGTTAAACCTTCCAACGCCAGAGAATTTTTGTCTCTTCCGGATGTCGACGGCGCGTTAATCGGCGGCGCCAGCCTGAAGGTTGAAGATTTTATGGCCATTGCCAAAAACGCCGGCTGCTAATTTGAAAAGGAAAAGAAAATGGGAACAGTTTTATTGGTACTTCATTTGCTGGTTGCAATCTTTTTGGTTGCCGTCATTCTGCTCCAGCGTTCCGAGGGCGGTGCCCTTGACGGCTTGGGCGGCGGCAGCGGTGCTTCCAACTTTTTGAGCGCCCGCGGTACCGGCAACCTTTTGACCCGTACCACGGCGATTTTGGCCACGATTTTTATTCTGACAAGCATTTCGTTGTCATTGTATTACAAAGGAACTGACCGCCATGTCAAATCCATTTTGGAAGAGGCCCCGGCGGCGGAACAGTCGCTGCCCGAAGTCCCGGCGGCAGGAAAATAATGGCGGCGCAATTTTTACATATTCGGAGGCACCTTTTCGCAAGGTGCCTCCGTCACTTTAAAAACAAACCGGAAATAAACGACTAACAAACTGAAAAAAGGTAAATAAAATGTCTGACAAAACCAAATTTATTTTCATTACCGGCGGCGTTGTATCCTCGCTGGGAAAAGGTCTGGCCTCGGCGTCTCTGGCGTCGATTTTGCAGTCCCGCGGCTTTAAGGTCAGAATGCGCAAGCTTGACCCGTATCTGAATGTGGATCCCGGCACTATGAGCCCGTATCAACACGGCGAGGTTTTTGTAACCGACGATGGCGCCGAAACGGATTTGGATCTGGGACATTATGAGCGTTTTTCGGGCGTTTCCTGCCATAAAACCGACAGCATTACCACCGGAAAAATTTACCAGCGGGTGATAGATAAAGAGCGCCACGGCGATTATCTGGGAGCCACCATTCAGGTCATCCCGCATGTTACCAACGAAATCAAAGATTTTATTTTGTCAGACATTACCGATGAAGATTTTGTGCTGTGCGAAATCGGCGGCACGGTCGGCGATATTGAAGGGCAGCCTTATCTGGAAGCCATTCGTCAGGTGGCCTACGATTTGGGACGGAACCGGGCAATGTTTATTCATGTTACCCTGCTGCCGTATATTCCGACGGCCGGAGAATTAAAAACCAAACCGACCCAGCATTCGGTAAAAAAACTTCAGGAATACGGAATTCAGCCGGACATGCTGTTGTGCCGATCGCAAATGCCGATTCCTCAGAATGAAAAACGCAAAATTGCGCTGTTTTGCAACATTCGCGAAGAAAACGTCATTACGGCGCTTGATGCCGCCAATATTTACCAGGTTCCGATTGCCTATTCCAAAGAAGGTATGGATGTGCAGGTTTGCAAACACTTCGGAATAGAATGCAGCTCAGCGCCGGATTTGAGCAAGTGGGAAAAAATCGTCGAAACACTGCGCTATCCGGAAGGCGAGGTCCGGATAGCCGTCGTCGGCAAATATACCCAGCTGCTTGAGGCCTATAAGTCTTTGAACGAAGCTTTGCAGCACGGCGGAATAGCCAATAAATATAAAGTCAAAATCAAATGGATAGATTCCGAACTGTTGGAAAAAGAAGAGCCTTCGGCCTACCTGAACGACGTCAGCGGCATTTTGGTTCCGGGAGGTTTCGGACAACGCGGCACAGACGGAAAAATAGCCGCCGTTAAATATGCCCGCGAGCATAAAATTCCGTTTTTGGGAATTTGTTACGGAATGCAGATGGCTGTTATCGAAACCATGCAAAACGTGGTCGGCATCAAAAACGCCTATACCACGGAGTTGCGCGCCGACTGTGAACCCGTCGTCGGTCTGATGACCGAATGGGACAAAGAAGGTGCCAAGGAAATCCGCCACAAGGACGGAGACCTTGGCGGCACCATGCGCTTGGGGGCTTATCCCTGCGTTTTGACGCCGAATTCTTTGGCAGCAAAGGTTTACGGAACGGATAAAATTTCAGAACGTCACCGTCATCGTTATGAGGTCAACATCAAATATGAGGACATGCTTAAAAAGGCCGGCATGATTATCTCGGGAAAATCTCCGGACGGACGGCTGCCCGAAATTGTCGAAATTCCGGATCATCCCTGGTTTATCGGCGTGCAGTTTCATCCCGAGCTGAAATCAAAACCGTTTGCCCCGGCGCCGTTGTTTGTGGCTTTTGTTAAGGCTGCCATTGACAAAAGCCGCCTGTTGTAAGTAAAAAATAAAGTATGAACTGTCGCCTGTACAATCATGAATGTTTATAAAAGAAAGGTGTTATACATTTTTAGGTGAACAATGAAAAAATTTTTATTTCTGTGGATTGCCGGTTTAAGCTTGTTGTTGAGCTTTTCTGCTCATGCCGGTATAAACGAATATGTTGCAACACTTTCCGAAGATGTGTCTCAAACCTGGAATAGTCGGAAATACGATGTGTTTGTTCCGGTTTGGACATGGCACAATCGCCTGACTTATGATAAAGACAAAATAGAAAGATACAACGAAGAACCCTGGGGAATAGGCTTTGGAAAGTCCCGCTATGATCAAAACGGCAATTGGCACAGCTTGTACGCCATGGGATTTAAAGATTCCAACAAGCACCTGCAAACGATTTTTGGATATGCTTTTCAAAAAAACTGGTACTTGGGCGCCAATCGTGATTTTGCCGTCGGAGCAGGGTATACGTTGAGTTTAACCCAGCGCAGTGAATATTTGTACATTCCGCTGCCTCTTCCGTTGCCGTTGGTCGGTTTGAGTTATAAAGATTTTGCGGTGCAGGCGGCGTATGTTCCCGGCTTTAGAAACAGTGGCAACGTGTTGTTTACATGGTTGCGCTTCCCGTTGCCGTTTTAATGTGTGGAGAGTTTGGGGATAAGGATTGCGCTTTGCGGCAAAACCTGCTATTCAAAAATCATACGTCAACATAAATAAAAGGATTTCTCCATGCAACAAAGAAAAATAAAAATAGGGGGCTTTGAAATTGCTAACGATTTGCCGCTGGCAATTATCGCCGGACCTTGTCAGATAGAAAGCCATGACCACGCCCTGATGATTGCCGGCGAAATGGTCAAAATTACCAGGGAATTGGGGATTAATTACATTTTTAAGGCATCGTTCGACAAAGCCAACCGCACCTCGATTAACGGAGCCCGCGGCGTCGGTCTGGAAGAGGGAATGCGGACGTTTGACGACATCAAAAGACATTATCCGGATTTGCCGATTGTGACTGACATCCACGAAAAAGAACAATGTGCCGTTGTGGCACCGCATGTGGATATGCTGCAGATTCCGGCCTTTTTGTGCCGTCAAACCGATTTGGTGGTTGCCGCGGCCAAAACCGGAAAAGTGGTCAATATCAAAAAAGGACAGTTTATGGCTCCTTGGGATATGAAAAATATTGTAAAAAAATGCGATGATTCGGGCAATAGCAATGTCTGCCTGACCGAAAGAGGGGCTTCCTTCGGCTATAATACGCTGGTAACCGATATGAGAAGCTTTCCGCAAATGGCCGCGGACACGGGCTGTCCGGTAATTATGGATGCCACGCATGCGGTTCAGCAGCCCGGCGGCTTGGGCGGCAGCACCGGCGGACAACGCGAATTTGCACCTGTTTTGGCCCGGGCTGCGGTTGCCGTCGGTGTTGCAGCGGTGTTTATGGAAACGCATGACAATCCGGACAAGGCGTTGTCTGACGGTCCCAACACGATTGCGCTGAAAGACATGAAACAAGTTATCTCCGAATTGATAGCTTATGATCAGATTACCAAAAAAATGGTTAAGCCTTACTGAGGGAGATGCTTTTCGCTTATTATGCGGTTTAGCGATGAAGGATACATTGTCAAGTTGCGCAAACACGGTGAGAGTTCTTTAATTCTCACCGTTTTGACGCGCGAACATGGCAAAGTTACCGGTTATGCCAAAAACTGCCTAAGCAAAAAAAATCTTGCCGCATTCCAGTTGGGCAATTTTTTGAAAATAGATGCTTACGCCAGAGTCGAGGATAATATGCTCAGTTTTCGGACGGAACTGATAACGCCGACGGCGGTCAATTTTATGTCTGATGGCAGAAAACTGAGGGTTTTGTCTTCTTTTTGCGCGCTGGTTGATGCCTGTCTTCCAGAACAGGACAATCTGGAAAAATTTTATGATTATGCGAACGTTTTTTTTAATTTGATAGGTGAAGAAAATTGGATAACGCATTATGCTTTCTTTGAATTTTATCTGCTCGAATATTTAGGGGTTGGGTTGGACCTGACGGAATGCGCCGCCACCGGAACGACAGAAAATCTGGCCTATGTTTCTCCAAAAACCGGAAAAGCCGTTTGTGCAGCGGCAGGAGAACCTTATAAGGAGAAGCTTTATAAATATCCGCATTTTATTTTGGAACGAAATTATCATCCCTCGGTCGAAGAATTAAAAGATTTGCTGAATCTGACCGAGTTTTTCCTCTACAAAAACTTTTTTGCAGCCCACGGCTTGAAATTTCCGGCGGTTCGTGCTAATTTGGCCGAAATTGTTACGCAAAAACCATAAAATACAGGAATCAAGATGCCCGAATTCGAACAAAAAATTAAAAATGTGGCCCTGGCTGAAGAACTCAGCACCCGTTATTTGTCTTATGCAATGTCGACCATTGTCGACCGGGCGCTGCCGGATGTCCGCGACGGGTTGAAACCGGTGCACCGCCGGTTGCTTTATGCTATGCGCCAACTGCATCTGGATCCCAAATCCGGTTTTAAGAAATGCGCCCGCGTCGTCGGTGACGTCATCGGTAAATACCACCCGCATGGCGACACGGCCGTATATCAGGCTATGGCACGTCTGGCGCAGGATTTTTCCGTAAGATATCCCTTGGTGGACGGACAGGGAAATTTTGGCAATATTGACGGTGACGGCCCTGCGGCCATGCGGTACACCGAAGCCCGCCTGACGGAGTTTGCCATTGCGTTGATGGACGGATTGAATGACGACGCCGTCGATTTCCGAGACACTTATGACGGAGAAGAGACGGAACCGGTCGTCATGCCCGGCGCCGTTCCCAATTTGTTGTGCAACGGTTCGGCAGGTATTGCCGTCGGCATGGCCACCAATATTCCGCCGCATAATTTATCCGAAGTCTGCGACGCGCTGCTGTTGTTGATTGAAGAGCCGGATGCCGACATGGAGGCGCTGGTCCGCAAGGTCAGAGGGCCGGATTTCCCGACCGGCGGTGTTATTATTGACAGCTTTGCAACGATTTTGGCCAATTATGCCCAGGGACGGGGCGCTTTTCGCATTCGCGCCAAATGGGAGAAGGAAGATTTAGGGCTTGGACAGTATCAGATTGTGATTACCGAAATTCCGTATCAGGTCGTTAAATCGAAATTGATAGAAAAAATAGCTGTCTTGCTGCAGGAAAAGAAAGTTCCGCTGTTGAGCGACGTCCGGGATGAATCTTCTCACGACGTTCGGATTGTTTTAGAACCCAAAAACCGCAACGTTGACGCCAATATGCTGATGGAACATTTGTTCCGCCAGACGGATTTGGAAAGCAAGTTCGCAATGAACATGAATGTCCTCGATGCCGATTTGGTGCCCAGGGTCATGAGCTTGAAAGAGGTTTTGCAGGAGTTTTTAAAACACCGTCAGATTGTGCTGCAGCGCCGCTCGAATTACCGGCTGCAAAAAATCAACGCACGGCTGGAAATCCTTTCCGGTTACCTGATTGCATACCTCAATCTGGATGAAATTATCAGAATTATCCGGGAAGAAGACGAGCCCAAAGCCGTGATGATGGCAAAGTTTGCCCTGACCGACAATCAGGCCGAGGCAATTCTGAATATGAAGCTGCGCAGTCTCCGTAAATTGGAAGAAACCGAAATCAAACAGGAATTTGACGATTTGTCCGAAGAAAAAAGACAATTGGAAGCGTTGTTGGCTGATGAACGACTGCGGTGGCGGAAAATAGCCGAAGAAATCAAAGGAATCAGAGAAAAATTCGGCAAGAAGACTGCTTTGGGCAAACGCCGCACCGAATTCAGCGAAGTAAACGAAGACATTGAAATTTCGGTTGAGGCTCTGGTCGAAAAAGAACCGATTACCGTTATTTTATCGCAAAAAGGCTGGATACGCTGCACCAAAGGACATAATCCGCTGAATGAGGAATTCAAGTTTAAAGAAGATGACGCGCTGCTGATGGCCATTCACGCCCAAACAACGGATAAAATAGTGCTGCTGGACACTTCAGGCAAATTTTTCAATATTCAGGGCAGCGAAATTCCGAGCGGCCGCGGGTTCGGCCAGCCGTTG
>CASFLC010000003.1 GCA_949295475.1 uncultured Pseudomonadota bacterium | reverse complement strand
TGATACAGCCGCCGGGGCAGGCCAACGCCTCTATAAAAACAGGTTGTTTGAACGCTGTATTCCGAAGATTTTCGAGTTCACGTTCAATGTTATAGATTCCGGTAAGCTGCATCAGGTAAGCTTTTTTTGCGGAAGGATAGGGTTTGAGCGTTTCTATCATACCGCCTTCTATCGGATAAGCGGCACCTTCTTTGGCACTGCGGGGAACAAATACGTCAAATACGCCTGGTTTGAGCGATGCAGGGTCAATGTCTTCGTCTTTCAGCCACTGCCGCAAATCCGCAAAGCTGAGACTCAGACTTAACAGTTCGGGGTGGCGGTCGGCTTCCAGCTTTTTGGCAATGCAGGGGCCGACAAAAATGGTTTCGATGCCGGCACCGTATTCTTCTTTAAGCAGGCGGCAGTGCGCCAGAAGGGGGGAACTGACGCCGACAAGACTGGGCGTCAGTTCGGGAAGGTATTTTTCGACGTATTCGACAACGGTCGGGCAGGCCGTGGAAATAAACAGTCCTGAATCGGCCTTGTCCAGAATTCCGGCGGTTTCGGCAGAAACCTCTTCGGCGCCGAGAGCCGTTTCGCTGACCCCGCGGACGCCAAGCCGGCGAATGGCCGCAATCAACTGTTCCGCCGAGTATTCCGGAAATTCGGTTACCCAGGAAGGCGCAAGGGAAACGTATATTTCTTTGCCGGATTTGACCAGAAATTTGGCACGGGGAAGATCGTTGCGCATTTGTTTGGCTTTGGCCGGGCAGACCTTGTAGCAAATACCGCAGGCGATGCAGAGATCCGTGACAATCATGGCCGAACTGTCTTCTATCTTAATGGCTTTGACGGGACAACGGCGGACGCATTTGTAGCAGTCCTGACAGTCTGTTTTGACGGTGTAAAGTGGAAAATCGCGGTTTGACATGATTAGTTATTCCATGATTGCAGAAGCTGAGCCGAAAGGTTTACTTTTTGAAGTGTTTTTCCAGAATGTCAAGCAGAGTGCCGGTGTCAATATTGTTATATTCAACGCCGTCAATGGTCAGGTTGGGACCCTTGGAGCACTTGTCGCAGCAGCGCAGGCCGGTCAGTTCGACTTCGGCTTCAAGCCCGTTTTCCGCTAGGTATTTTTGAATCAACTGTAAATTTTTGGCGTTGCCGCGGGCAAAACAGGAACTTCCCATACAGACTTTGATTGTTGATGCCATCTGTCCTCACTTTGCTTAAAAATAATTATAGAAAAATTATATAAAGTTCGTTTCAAAAAGGCAATAGTGATTTTAGGTAACGGACACCGGCTTAATTTTGGGAAGGACAATTGCGGTAATTTGCTTGCTAAAGGGGTAAAGCTTGGTTATTATGTATTGCAGATGTTTTTGCTGTTAAGGTTTATGAACAGATGGTCTATGCCGGAAATTTTGCAAATGAAAAGTTTTTGCTGGAATCTCTGAACCGAATTGCCCGGAATTCTCAGGGCTATTCGGTGCTGTATGTCAGCGTTTCCAAGCTGAAACCCAAAAACAGGCATCCGGCGTTTGTCAAAGTCATGGCCAAAATGTTTGACGATTTGGTCGGTGCCAGTGAGGGGATGCTTTCGGTCCTCAGCAATGACGATTTTGCGCTGCTCGGCAAAAACATCAATCCCGAAATGGTTGATAACGCAGTCGAGAAAATCCGTCAGGGGTTATCAAGCGATCCGGTGTTGTTGGCGGAAAGTGCGGATGAATTTGCCCATATTTATATTTTTCCGGAAGACTTCGTCCGGCTTTACCGGATTATTGAAAATATGGTGGAAAACGGCGCTTCGGATGTTAAACGTGATTTTTCGGGTAATCCGTTGGAAGCCGGTCAGGTTACGGACGTCATTGACCATCTGGACAATATTGATTTGGCGGAAATCGTCAAACATCAGAGCGTGATGCGGATTACGCCGCCTCAGAAGTTTGAAACGGTTTTTCAGGAGTTTTTTGTCGCGGTCAAAGATTTGAGCCGCAGGTATAATCGCAGCATCAACCTGACCGGAAATAAATGGTTGTTTTTGTATCTGTCACAGGCTTTGGATAAGAAAACCATGGAAGCTTTTCGCGGAGCCGAATTGACGGCCTGGCCCGGGCAGATCAGTCTGAATTTGAATTTAAGCTCAATTTTTTCCAGCGAATTTGTGGATTTTGCAAAAAATTTTCTGCATGATGACAGAAAACTTATTGTCGAAGTTCAGGTTATGGATGTTTTGAACAGTCTTAATACATATTTTGAAGCTAGAGAACTGTTGCACAGCGGCGGGCATAAACTTCTGATCGACGCGATGTCTCCGGATATGCTGCACATGCTCAATGTGAGACGGTTGGAACCTGATATGGTTAAAATTTTCTGGGAGCCGCTGATGGAGTATGATACGCAGAACGAAGAACTGCGGCAGGTGGTGAACGGGTTGGGCCGGGAGAATGTGGTGCTGGCCAAATGTACCGACGAAAAGGCGGTGCGCTGGGGCGTCGGCTACGGCATGAATACTTTTCAGGGGCCTTATGTAGATACTCTGGAGGCGGCAATTATCCGTTCCGGTTGTCCGGACGGTAAAAATTGCAAGGTCGTCGAGTGTTTGAAAAGAAAAAGAGCTTTGTCGGGGCTGTTGCGCCGCGAGTGTTCGCAGCCGGAATGTTTGGATAAGGTATTGGGTTAGATTATGGGGATTTCTTTTATCAGAGGTTCGGAAAATACGCTGGTCAGGCAGGACACTGTTATTTTCGATTATATGAAAAAAATCGAAAAGGATATCGCTTTTTTCAAAGTGTTGTGCTTTAAAGTCGGAAAATTGCAGGAACAAGGCGCAAAGCTGCTGCAGCGTCAGGTTTTTGTGGAGACTTTTGAAGAAGTCGTCCGCAAGTCAAAAGGCGAAATTTTTGCCCTTCCCAATGATGATGTTCTGGTTTTTTATAACCGGAATTTTGATGATGAAGTTAAAGCCTGTCTGGTAAAAATAAGGTTTTTGCTGCACGATGATCCGGCGGTGCGCGACATTGATGATTTGGAGCAGGGCGGGCTGGCCGTCTTTTTTGATTTGAAAGAGAGCGCCGCCGATTTCCGGGCTCTGGTTCGTAGTCAGCTGCAGTTCGCTTCTTCTGACGGGGCGAAGGGGAGCAGTCAACTCAGTTCTGCCGCAAAGGGTGCTCGACTGACATCCGGTGTTTCGGTGTTTAATTCCACAGGCAAAAGGCTGCGCCGGGTCTTGACGCCGGAAATGCTTGCGAAAGTTCAGAAAATTTTGGGGGTGGCAGATTTTTCCAGTTTTATCCGTCGCCAGGCAATTTGCGCGGTTATCGGCAAGGCTGCGCCGCAGAGGGTGTTTGAGGAAGTGTATGTGGCAATTCCGGATTTGCGCGATATGCTGCTGCCTGATGTGGACCTGACGGCGAATCCGTGGTTGTTTTTGTCTTTGAGCGAAACTTTGGATAAACGCGTTTTGGAGACCATCAGCCGTCATGATGATAATTCGCTGGCCGGAAATTTCAGTATAAACATTAATGTTTCAACCATCCTTTCCGATGAATTTTTGGAGTTTGACGATAATATCAATACATTTATGAAGCCGTCGGTTATTTTGGAACTGCAGTTGACAGACATTTTCAGCGATATCAAGGCTTTTATGTTGGCAAAGGCGTTTGCCCAGGCTCGAGGATATAAAATCTGCATCGACGGAATTACGGTAGACAAATTGAAATATCTGAACCGCCAGAATCTGAATTGCGATTTGATTAAAATTATCTGGCATCCGTCTTTTATGGATGTGATTCATGAAGACAAGCATTTTATGGATTATGTCAATAAGGCCGAGCGGGCCAAGATGATTTTGTGCCGGATTGATGACCCGCAGGCGGTGGAAGTCGGAAATTCGCTGGGTATCAATCTTTATCAGGGGCGCTATATTCAGAGGATGCTGAATGCCCAACCGCGGCGGACAATCTTTTCTCAGCGGAGATAATGTAAGAAAACGGCCTTCTTGAAAGAAGACCGTTTTTTTGAGAGATGAGAAGTTTAATTTTGTGTTATGATTGCAACAACTTACGAAGCAATTCATCTTTTTTGCGCAACTTTTCTTTCTTGATCTGTTCAATGCGAATCATATTTTTCCACACATGGCTTTCTTCCTCTTTTAATTCTGAATCGAGGCGAGCATGTTGTATTTTCAGACTTTCAATAGTCGTGTCAATATGTTCCATGTGTCCCTCCTTTTTTTGGATGACACTATAATTATAATCTTAAAATTTATTTTTTCCAACATAAAAGAATCAAAAAAATTGATGATTCGGTATGTAAATGAAATTTAGCCGGCGGCTTTTTGCACTTTTTTCATCAGTGTCGAAAACGGGTATGATTTCAGGGCTTCCGGTGCAACAAAAAAGCCGTCGTTTGTCGGAGGTGTTTCAGTTTGCAGTTTGTAAATCTTCAGGGTCAGTTTGAAGTGTGTAAAAACGTGGGTTACGGTTTTCTCCGTATCTCCGGCTTCGGGAAGAGGCGTCGTTTCTTCGCTCCAGGGAAATTCATAAAGTCCCGAAAGCAGACCTTTTTCTGTTCGTTTGCGAATAAATATTTCGTTTTTTGAATTTTGGATAAGATATACGTTCGCTTGTTTTTCTTTTTTTTCCGTTTTGCGGCGGGCAGGAATTTGTTCCAGCAGGGGGGAGTTTTTCGCCAGACAAACCGTCTGCCAGGGGCAAAGCAGACATTGCGGTTTTTTTGGGGTGCAGACGGTTGCGCCCAAATCCATAATTGCAGATGCATAATCTGCCGGGCGTCGGCGGTCAGTCAGCTTTTCCGCTTTTTGGCGGATAAGCGGCATTATTTCGTCCGCCGGTGCGGTCAGATTGTATAAGCGGCAAATGATACGGATGACATTTCCGTCAATTACGGTTTCCGGCAGATTAAAAGCCAGGGCAAGAAAGCTTGAGACGGTATAGCTGCCGATGCCTTTGAGTTTGAGGACTGTTTCTCTGGTGCGGGGGAAGACGCCGTCGTATTTATTGACAATTATTTTTGCCGTTTCATGCAGAGAGCGGGCGCGGGTATAGTATCCAAGTCCCTGCCAGCTGAGATATACGTTTTCCAGGGTTGCGGCCGCCAGGCTTTCGACAGTGGGAAACCGGCGCATAAATTTTTCAAAATAATTGAGTACGGTTTTGACGGTCGTCTGCTGAAGCATAAATTCGGAAACCAGGACGGCATAAGGGTCCGGATGCGCGCCGCCTTTTACCCGCCAGGGGAGGTTGCGGCCGTTGGCGTCATACCAGTTTAAAAGAAGAGTTGATAATTCCAAATTCGACATATGTAACTCTATTTTATCAATTGTAGCAAGGAGCGGGGCAATTTTTCTTTCTGTACTTTATCATAATTATAAAAATTTAGATTAAACATACCGTTAATAATAAATTTGTCTCATGAGTTTATCATGTTATTTGATTTGCGTAACAAAAAGTTATTCCGGACAAGACGTTTCTGGTAACGATATTTTTCTTGACAAATTTTTCCTAAATAGGTATGACTGCTAGTACAAATAAATTTTTGTGTCAAACCAATTAAATTTTAAATTATGAAAAAAGAAATTTCCAAGCAAAATCAGAATTATTTTCTGTTGCCGGTTGTGTTGCTGCAAATGTGGTTTGAACGGCAAGCCGTTCAGCAGGGGAATTTAGCTTCTCAGCAGAAAATTTTGCCTTCTTCTCAACCTGAAGAAAAAATGGATGTTGATTTTTCAGACTGGGATGCTTCTGTGTCAGAGGTTTCACCGGTGATTGAAGAGTATCTGTGGGGTGTACGCTGCGGCGTTATGCAATTCGTCAATCCGGATGTTTGTTCTTTTAATGCGGTTTTGACGGCAGCCCGGACGGATCAGATGTGTGAGATATATTCTCCGGCGAAAGTTCAGTATTTTGCCGATGGCAGTCGGAAGGTTATTCCGCATGACGTATCGGCTTACAATACGGATGCGGAGTTCGGCTGTTGGGTGCTCATCGGAATTAAACAGGCCAAGAATTTGTTTCCTCAGTATGAGAAAATTTTTGAAAGGCTGCCCAAAGAAACCAAGTTTTTGTGTTCACCTGAAGCGGATAAGCTGAGAATTGCCAATCAGGAGAAAGGGGAAATCGGATTCAGTTTTAACGCCGTTGACGTGAAACAGCCAATATCTTTCTTTTTGGGCAATTTGAGACCGACATTTCAGTATGTGGCTGATGAAATCGCCGCAGGCAGAGGAGCGCGTTTTTGTAAACCGGAAGAAAAGCAAAGGCTGGATTTTCTGGAAAGCGAGATTTGTCTGATGTGCGGCGGACTTTATCCGTATAGTCTGGCGGCAGTATTGGCTTCGGAAGAAGCCGTGGCCGAAATCCGTAATATTTATTTGAAGGAAGGTATTAAAGGCAAGGAGAATTTCAGATTGTTGATTAACGGCGAGTGTATCGACAGTCTTAAAGGTGTTAACCAGATGGCTGTTCAAGACGGGGAAGATTTTAATATTTGTGTTCCGCCGTCGGTGTACCGAAGCTGGGGAAAGCCTTTTACGCCGAAGGAACTTCAAATTATTAACGCTTCGCGACGTTTTGTTTTTGATGACAGGGCACAAGATGATTATTTTAACAAAATCAACCGATTACGTTTTGACAACCGTTTAATCAATATCGTAAAATGGGAAAATGGCGGTAAAATCATTGAGGTTGAAGAAGTTGAAAAAATTATTGAGCGTCGGCTTAACGGGTTGGACGAGCAGGATGAAGCTTGTGTGGAAGAGTCTTTGAAACGTGAGCGTCAGGAACAAGAAAAGGAATGGCAGCGCCGTGCCAGGGTGGATATGTCCGGTCCGACAAGAAGCTCTTTATATACGGGATTTTATCCTGATTGATTATCGGGAATTATTAAAAAAAGCTCTTCGTAACGAAGGGCTTTTTTGTTTGACAAAAAATACCTTTTGATGTATGCTTTTTGTCTGTTAAATGTATTTTTTATGTCAAACAATTAAATATTTTTTTATTATGATTGTCGGAGATCTTATAATCGGAAAGGTTAGTGCCAAACGGCAGGTTGAATTTGTTTGTGCCAAAAATCTGAGAAAGCTTCAAGCATTGCTGAAGAAAGGACATCTTGATGAGGCGGCAGAGGCTGAAATGATTGAACATCCCGAAGGATTGGAGGATTTTATAACGGCTTATTTGCAAAAGTATAAGGCGTTTGTAAAAGACAATAATAATCTGTTTGTTCAAAAACAGTGCCGACATGCGGTTTTGTTTCCGGTCTTTTGCAAAGTTTTTGATTATTCCCTACTGGGGAGAAAAGCCGGTTGTGAGGTTATGATGAGCTTGGTAAAACAGGCCGGAATATATCCGGATGCGGCGCAGAGAATTTGGCCCTTGGTTGAGGCATATTTTAAAAAGTATGATTCAGCTGATCAGGACACTGAAGCTTGTTTTTTGCAGCCGGAGAATCGGGGTGCCTTGATTCAGTTTCTGAAGCAGGGCGGCAGATTCCAACATCATGAGAACGAGTTTCGTTTTTTGATGGGGTATGTAAATTATCCGCAGCAGGTAGGGGAATATCTGAAACGCTTCGGGAAAAAGCTTGTTTTGATGTCAGCCGAACGAGATAAGCTTGTTGACTACCACATAAACCAGAAAGTCTGGCGCTTTCTCGGCGAGTGGCTTGAAAACAGTGACAGTCGTGGTTTGATATTTGATAGCGTTGAAGGATATGTCGGGATGATGGTTCATTACCCGCTATATTAAGATCGTTATGATGATACAAAAGAGTAAGAAGCCGAATAGGTCGAAGCCTCTTTTTTGCAGCCGGAGAATCGAGGTGCTTTGATTCAGTTTCTGAAGTCGGGCGGCAAATTCCAACATCAT
>CASFLC010000002.1 GCA_949295475.1 uncultured Pseudomonadota bacterium | reverse complement strand
TTCATCGCCTCGGGCTGTCCGGAATAACTGTCGTCAATCAAAGTATAAAAACCACCCGGACAACGAAGCTTATGCATTTTTCCGCGACCGTCCGGCGCACCGAAATTTTTGAGCACGGCAGCGGCCCGGACGGTATCCAGCCCCAGAACGTTGACCACGCTCAGCGCACACCAGGCGTTGTAAAAATGATGTTCCCCGATTCCTTCAAGCTCCAAAGGCACGTCAGGATGCGTTTTTTTGCCGAACAAAACAACTTTATCGGTTCGTTCCCGGGCCCGTTTTTCCAGCAGCGCCGCAAAATTGGTGTCTTCGTTGATAATTGCCGTTCCGCCGGGTTTCAGTCCCGTAAAAATTTCCGCTTTGGCCTCGGCTATTCCCTCAAAGTTCGAAAAAAACTCAATATGCATCGGATAGACATTGGTAATCAGCGCAATATCAGGCCGCACAAAAGACACCAGTTCTTCAATTTCACCCTTGGCGCTCATTCCCATTTCAATCACGGCGTAATCGGCGTTCAGATCCATATTGCACAAAGTCAGCGGCACGCCGACATTGTTGTTATGGTTGCCCTCCGTTGCATAAACCTTACCAAACAAGGACAAAACAAATTTCAGCTCTTCCTTGGTCGTTGTCTTGCCGGCGCTCCCGGTCAGCCCGATAACCGTCCCCTTAAACAGAGAACGGACATAAGCCCCGATAAGCCCGTAAGCATGCAGTGAATTTTCGACGACAATCAGCCGCTCCGCCGGAACGCCGGCCACCGGATGTTCGACAACGGCCGCGGCCGCGCCTTTGGCAAACACCTCCGGCACAAAATCATGCGCGTCGAATTTTTCGCCCCTGATGGCAATAAACAAATCCCCCGGCCGAACGCTGCGGCTGTCGGTGCAAATATTTTCAATCGTGCAATCAACGACTTCCGAAGCGGAATTAACAATTTCCGCCAGCTTTTTCAGGTTTATTTTTATCATGATTTTTACTATCCTGTTTTATTCCGGCTCAATAAATCGGAAATTTTTGACACAACGCGACAACTTCGTTTTTAACGCGTTCTATCACAGCATCGGCCTTGCCGGCCGCCAAAGCGTCAATCACATCGCCGATCCAGTTTCCCACTTGCATGAATTCTTTTTCTTTAAAGCCGCGGGTAGTTCCGGCAGGCGTTCCGACTCGTATTCCGGAAGTCACTTTCGGCGGCATCGGATCAAACGGAATGGCGTTTTTGTTACAGGTTATGTGCGCATCTTCCAAACGGCGCGCCACCACGTCGCCGGTCAGTCCCTTGGATCTCAAATCAACCAGCAGCAAATGGGTGTCCGTTCCACCGGAAACCAAAGCCAAACCGCGCTTTTGAAGCGTTTCCCCGAGCACTTTGGCATTTTTGACCACCTGCGCGGCATATTCTTTAAATTGCGGGGTCAAATCCTCTTTGAAACACACGGCTTTTCCGGCAATCACATGTTCCAGCGGCCCGCCTTGAATTCCCGGAAAAATTGCCGAATTAATTTTTTTGGCCAAATCTTCGTCATTGGTCAAAATCATGCCGCCGCGGGGCCCGCGCAAAGTTTTATGAGTCGTCGTCGTCACCACATCGGCATATTCAAGCGGATTCGGATGCACGCCGCCGGCAACCAACCCGGCGAAATGCGCCATATCCACCATCAGATAAGCACCAACCTCATCGGCAATTTTACGAAATCTGGCAAAATCGATTTGCCGCGGATAAGCCGACCCGCCGGCAATAATCAGCCGGGGCTTAAATTCCAGCGCCAGTTTTTCAACCTGTTCATAGTCAATCAGCCCGTCAGATTTCCGCACGCCGTATTGTACGGCCGTCAACCATTTTCCCGAAAGCGAAACTTTGGCGCCATGGGTTAGATGTCCGCCGGCATCAAGCGACATTCCCATAATAACATCACCGGGATTCAGCAAAGCCAGATAGACAGCGGTATTGGCCTGGCTGCCTGAATGCGGCTGGACATTGGCAAACCGGGCGTTAAACAGTTTCTTGGCCCGTTCGATTGCCAGATTTTCCACCTCGTCAATAAATTCGCAGCCGCCGTAATAACGTCTGCCCGGATACCCTTCTGCATATTTGTTGGTCAAAACGGAGCCCTGCGCTTCCATAACGGCTTTTGACACAATATTTTCAGAAGCAATTAATTCGATTTGATTTTGCTGACGATCAAATTCTTTTTGAATGGCAGCAAATATCTCGGAGTCTTCCCGTTCCATGTTTTCTGAAAAATCCATCGTCATCATTATTCTCCTTCCGGCATATCGTCCAATTCATTAATCCGGCGCAAATGGCGGCCCCCTTCAAAAGCGGTCTGCCTGAAAATGTCAAAATATTCGACCACGTCCTCCGGCTTCTGCATTCTGCCGCCGAATACCGCAATATTGGCATTGTTATGCTCACGCGCCAGCCGGGCGGTTTCTTTGTTGTAAAGCAGCGCCGCGCGGATACCTTTAACTCTGTTGGCGGCAATAGAGATTCCGATTCCGGTGCCGCAAATCAGAATACCCATGTCAAATTCCTTATTCAGCAAAGCAGACGTCATCTTTTGCGCAATCAGAGGGTAATCGCAAGAGTCGGAAGAATGCGTCCCCAAATCGTGCAAAACAAGCCCTTCCCGCTGATAATGGCTTTTCAAAAATTCTTTAAGTTCAAAACCGCCGTGATCCGACGCGATTGCAATTTTCATATTTGCCGAACCTCCCATAAAATAAGCACTTGCTACATCATATAACAAAGTTGTGATAAAAAAACAAATTTTTTAAAAAAAGATATTGACGTGGGAAAAAATTTCTGTATATATAAAAACACCGATTGAGAGAACGGTAACCGAAGGCCGGTTGGCAGAGTGGCTCATGCAGAGGACTGCAAATCCTTGTACATCGGTTCAATTCCGGTACCGGCCTCCAAACAGTTTTTAAGTTTATTCCGGCTTAGCTCAGCGGTAGAGCAATCGGCTGTTAACCGATTGGTCGCCTGTTCGAATCAGGCAGCCGGAGCCAATAAAAAATCCCCTCCAAAGAGGGGATTTTTTATTGGCTTAGGCTATTCTGATACGGGGTTCATCGTCAAAATTAGGGGCAAGGAGTAAAAAAGCATCATAATCAGTACACCGAAGTTAAAATAAGTTAAGCACATAAAATCCGCACGCGCAAGCGGTAGTTTTCAAAATTTCTA
>CASFLC010000001.1 GCA_949295475.1 uncultured Pseudomonadota bacterium | reverse complement strand
CTCAGGCTTTCTTCATTCCCGGACGGGAAGAAACCCGCAAATTTATTCTTGCCAACGCCCGCCCCGGTGACCGGATTGTCATCATGGGAGCCCATGACAATTCCCTGCCTGACTTCAGCGCACAATTAGTCAGGGAGCTCTGAATGAAAAGCCTTTTAACCCCCGGAGACACTGTCGGCATCATTTCACCGTCAATTATATTGTCGGAAAAAAGCAGCCTGAATTTGGACGCCCCGCTTGAATACCTTCACGCATTGGGACTAAAAACCGTTTTGGCGCCTACTGCGCTGACCGGCCTCCGACTGTCTCCGAATTCGGATACCGAAAAGGCTCGCGACATCATGGATATGTATCGCAATCCGCAAATCAAGGCCCTCTTTGCCGCACACGGCGGAGCAAGTTCGCTGAGGCTTCTGCCTTTGCTGGACTACGAAGTAATTCGTGCCAATCCCAAACCGATTTTCGGTTTCAGCGATTCGACAACCTTGCAACTGGGAATTTATAGCCAAACCGGACAACCCTTCTTTACCGGCATTTCCCTGGAATACGAATTTCGCGGCCGAACTATTCACCCTCTGGTCAGCAAAAGCCTGCAAAATATTCTGTCGGGAAAAAATTTCCGCTGTAGCGAAGGACAAACCCTCAACGGCGGCTCGGCGGAAGGAATCTTGCTCGGAGAATGTCTGAGCTGCATCACGCAACTGCAGGGAACGCCTTATTTTCCTTCCTTAAAAGAAACGCTGCTGCTGATTGAAGACGAATGTGAACCACCCTACAAAATAGACCAGATGCTGACACAGCTCAAAATGCGGCCTGACTTTGGCGGCGTTAAAGGAATCATTTTCGGTCAGTTCAGCGAATGCACTTCAAACGCCGATACACACGGTACGGTTAACGAAGTGATTTCCTCTTTTGCCCAAAACATTGATATTCCGGTAATCAAAGACTTTCCCTTCGGGCACTTCCCGCGCCGATGCGTCCTGCCCTGCGGCATCCGCTACCGTCTTGACGCCGATGCCTGCATTTTAGAACAAATTGCCTAACATCCGGTTGACCCAGTCAAAATTGCGGCTGTTCAAATACCCGATTAGACTCCAATATTTGGAAACGCCTCCCCAGCCCTGAGTGTTAAAGGCCAGCATCGACCCCAGCATCAACAGATTCGCCGACGGCAGAAACATAGCGCAGAATTTATAAGAAACCTTTGGTAAATCTGTCTGTTTTTCGTGAATCTGCGAACCGACCGTATCAAGATGATAACCGATAAAAAAGCCCATAATGCCGTTAATCAGCAAATGTGTATTGGTCATGCTCACAAAAAAGGAAATAATAAGCATAAAAAAGAACCCAAACAACGGGAAAAAATACGGGGCAATTACAATTAGCCAGTTTCCCTCACCTTCAAAAGACATATTGCCGCCGGAATTATCACCCTCAACCCGGATTCCCTGAACTTTATGCAGCGTTAACAATGCAAAGAAAGCATGCGTCATTTCATGCGCGGCGATTTCCATATTTGTCTTAACCGAACCATCCATCATGCTGCGGGAAATAAAAAACAGAAAAAAACCGCCGAACAAAACAATATAGCGGATATTCATAAAATTAAAATAAGACAGCGACTGCAGATATGCCGGCAGCGACAACAGCATATAAACGGCAACCGGCCATTTAAACAATTCAATCAATTTGTCAAGCGCGCGCATAGTCTGCCTCCCTCCGTTAAAAACAGTATAAATGCTTTTGCGGCAAATTTCATCCGAATAATCAAACCTGTTAACATTTCTTCAACTTTTATCCGTTATCATCAAATTACAAACTTAGCTGATAAGTTTTGCGGGCCGTCTCATTGCTTCCCCCAGATACTATTGAGGCGGCCTTTAATAATATGGGAATAAAGCTTGCAATTATTTCTGACGGTTATATCATAAAAACGCACAAAGAAATTTTTAAGGATGAAAAATAATGTCCGCCGAAGAATTTGATACTTATGATTTTTTGATTAATGACGAAGACGAAGTCATGCTGTTGATGTACGTCCGTCCCGGCGAGCCGGCTGACCCGTCGTTCAATCTGGACATTGAAGATCAATCCGGCGTACTCAGCCGTAACAGCAATGATAAAATCCTGTTAAAAGACATTCCTGCAGACATAATTGACAGTCTTCAGGAGGCTGACAAGCTTTTGGTTTGTGAACTGAGCATTGAACAAAACGACAAAGACACACAGATTGTTTATGCCTACGAAGCGGAAATAACCGATTAACAATCCATAATCTTAAAACAAAAAGCGGAAACCGAAAAAGTTTCCGCTTTTTGTTTTAGGGGCTCTATTTTCCGAGAAGGAGTTCCATCTGAAAAAGGGCCAAACTCTTTATATTTTCCGCCCTGACTTTCAACTGTCGCTTTCCATGTTCGCAATCAAAAACTTTCCCGTTTTTAAACAACAGGGAAAAATCTCCCGAAACGGCCTGCTCCTCCAAAGCAAGCGACAGCATGTCCGCCAAAAGCTCCGTTTCTTCAGCATCAAGCTGTCTTTCAATCCCGCTCTGGGGAATCGTAATCACGGATGAAGCACCTGTTTTAACAAAACAAACGCTGCCGGCAACATGGCTTCCTTCTTCATCAGAATAACTGATATAGTTATCAAGATAAAAAAGACTGGCCCTGACACCGACAACACCGACCGCCGTCAAAGAAAACAACATGACGACACTCCAGACGGCAGCTTTTTCCAAACTATCCGCCCGATAAGCGACCCCCAGTCGACATAGTCTGTAAATCCAGAAAGCCACGGCCACAGCAACTAAAAAAACTGCCGGCAGCAGACACTCATACACTCGATCCGAAACAGTCATATACCTGAGGCTGCAATATCCTGCAAACGCCAACACGACAGCCGCAAACACATGCCCAACCAAACGTCTCCGTCTTTTCCCGTCAAACAAGGCCGCATTCAAAACCAAAGCGGCCGCGGAAATTCCCAAAGAAAAATCCGCCAAAACAAAAACATTTTCCATAATTCTTATTTTAATAATTAAACTTTTCAAAAGAAGATTTAACATAAATTGTTGCCAACGTCAATCAGACAACAGAAAAGCGAACCTTTCCGATTCGCTTTTCCGATTTTGCACTCAAATTGCCGCTACAGCTCTCACCCAATAAGGATATCCCTCAAAATTAGGCATAAAAGCCCCTCTGCCATACACTTTTATAAAGTAAAACTTTTCTTCACCCGGCAAAGACGAATGAGTTCCCGTCCAATACCAGTCCTCTTTCAACTCGTCCGCCGACACGCCGCATTTTTTCAAAAAAGCAACCGTCGCATTAAAAGCATCTCTGCTACCGCACAAGCCGAGCCATTCCTCCTTCAGAGGCAACCGCCAGTTTTTTCCGGCGTCTTGCAACGTTTTTACGTAACAACGCGCATCGACATGCGTCATTTTAGCCGGACTGTCAATCAGACTAATCTGCAAACCGCTGCACAAAAGCGCAACCGGTTTTTTCCAGAAATAATACCTGTTGGAAACTTTTCCGTCGCTGTAAAGAATTTTCAACGGCAGTTTCTTAAAAAAAGTAAAAATAAACATAACAATAAAATAAAAAAATTAATAACCGCCGCCAAGCTAGCAACCGGTCACAAATTTGTCAAATCAAAAATGAAAATCATAAAAAAACCGCCCCTTTTCGGAGCGGCTTTCAGAAAATATAATTTCTGTTACTTCGATTCGGCGGCAGCTTTTTCAGCTTCGGCAGCAGCAGCTTTTTCTGCGGCTACACGAGCCAAATCTTTAGCACCTTTGGCATTGACATCGCGATCAACCAACTCGATGATAGCCATCGGAGCACAGTCCCCATAACGGAAACCGGCCTTCAAAACACGGGTATAACCGCCGTTACGATTTTTATAACGTTCTGCCAAAGTAGAGAAAAGTTTGGAAACGACTTCGTTGTCACGCAGGAATGCCAGGGCCTGTCTGCGGTTGTTAAGCTGCCCCTTTTTACCCAGGGTAATCATATTGTCAACAAAGGTTCTCAGTTCTTTTGCTCTCGGAAGCGTAACTTTAATCTGTTCATGGGTCAATACGGCCGCCGTCAAATTAGAAAACAACGCTTTGCGGGCATTGGTATCCATATTCAGTTTACGATGCTTCATTCCATGTCTCATGACATTTTCCTTTCATTTTCTCTGTGGCCTGCAGGACAGACCGGATAAAAACAAGAGCCTCACCACGCGATTCGCCAGCGCGCTCATGCATGAGTCTCACTAAATTCGAAGCATTTCTAACACAGAAGATTTCAAAATGCAAGCTTTAAATAAGCCAAACGCTTCTAAATCTTCCGCAAATTCCTCATCAAAATCCAATCTGCAAAATTTCTCGAACGCAGTCCTTTTCCAAATTATTGCAGAGCTTTACGCAAATTTAGAGATAAAAACTAAGGACAACAACAAATGCTTCCTATATAGTCGCCCACAAAAAAACGGGTGATTATGAAACTCCGTCACAAATCACCCGTCATCTTGTCATCACTGATTAGAAGTGCTCGTCAACTCTTTTGATAAGCTCTTCAATATTCTCAGGCGGCCAACCCGGCGTATCCATACCCAGATGAATACCCATTTTAGCCAAAACTTCTTTAATTTCGTTCAAAGACTTACGGCCAAAGTTCGGAGTTCTAAGCATTTCGGCTTCAGTCTTCTGAACCAAATCCCCAATATAAACGATATTGTCGTTCTTGAGGCAGTTGGCAGAACGAACGGACAATTCAAGTTCCTCAACTTTTTTAAGCAGATTGCGGTTAAACGGAAGTTCTTCTTTTTCAGCTTCAACTTCGGCTTCCGGCTCGTCAAAATTGATAAACGGTTTCAACTGTTCCTGCAGAATACGAGCTGCCAGAGCAACCGCATCTTCCGGAGAAACGACGCCGTTTGTTTCAACAATCATGGTCAACTTGTCATAGTCCGTTGCCTGACCGACACGGGTATTCTCAACCTTGTAGGAAACCTTGCGAACCGGAGAATAGATTGCATCTACGGCAATCAATCCGATGGGCGCATCGGCCGGCTTGTTCAAAGAAGCCGGAACATAGCCCTTGCCGGTTCCGACGGTTAATTCCATGTTCAACTTGGCACCGGCATCCAGATTACAGATAACCAAGCCCGGATTTTTAATCTCAACATCATGACCCGTCTCAATCATGGCCGCGGTAACCTCACACGGACCTTCAGCCTTCAGACTCATGGTCTTCGGGCCTTCGCTGTGGACGGCAACCGCCAGTCCCTTAATATTCAGGACAATGTCGGTAACATCTTCTCTCACACCGGGAACAACCGAAAATTCATGCAGCACGCCGTTGATTTTTATGCTGGTAACGGCACCGCCCTGCAATGAGGAGAGCAGTACTCTTCTGAGCGCATTACCCAGAGTTAAGCCGAAACCCCTTTCCAGAGGTTCAACCACTATTTTGGCTTTGTTTTCCCCTTCCAGGGCAGAAACTTCCAAATTAGTCGGTTTAATAAGTTCTTGCCAATTCTTTTGAATCACTGGTATGTCCTCTATTTTAGTGCATATGCAAAATTGATAAACAAAAAGACCGTGAGGCCGAAGCCTCACTATCCTAGACTAAAAAATACTAAACGCGACGTCTTTTTCTCAAACGGCATCCATTGTGAGGAATAGGCGTAACATCCCGAATTGTCGTGATGGTAAACCCGACGACCTGCAAAGCTCTGATGGCGGATTCTCTGCCTGAGCCAGGTCCTTTAACTTCGACTTCCAGAGTTTTCATTCCATGTTCCTGAGCCTTTTTGCCGGCTTCCTCGGCAGCAACCTGAGCGGCATACGGAGTCGATTTGCGCGAACCTTTAAAACCCTGCGCACCCGCGGTAGACCAGGCAACGGTATTCCCCTGAGCGTCTGTAATTGTAACTCTTGTATTGTTGAAAGTAGAATTTACATGGGCAACACCCGCCGTAATATTCTTCTTTTCTTTCTTTTTAATACGTTGTGATACTGCTTTTGCCATTTAACAACCTACCTTATTTCTTCTTATTAGCAACAGTCTTACGTTTGCCTTTACGGGTACGGGCATTTTGTTTAGTACTCTGACCGCGGACCGGCAAGCCTTTACGATGCCGCAAACCTCTGTAGCAGCCCAAATCCATCAATCTTTTGATGTTAACGCCGATTTCGCGGCGCAGTTCGCCTTCAACCACAACGTCACGATCAATCACATCGCGGATTTTAGCAACTTCTTCATCACTCAGTTCATGGACGCGGCGGTCTACGGAAACTCCGGATTTAGCGCAAATGTCTTGAGCAGTTTTTCTGCCAATGCCATAGATATAAGTCAAAGCGACTTCGATTCTCTTGGCACTGGGAATATTAACACCAGCTATACGAGCCAAATTAACTCTCCATCATTTAATTAATATTACATTTAAAAAGTTGATCACCACTTTTCAAAATTAAGCCGGATTATAGGCTAAAATTCCGTTGTGTCAACCACAGATTTTATAAAAATTGCGAAAAAAATGCGTTTTTTTCAAAAAACTATCGTTTTTGCGCTAAGCCACTGCCAGCAGAGCGTCGATTTTTTTGGCCACGGCTTCAATTGAACCGGTCCCGTCGACACAGCGTAACAACCCTTTTTTCTCAAAATACGGAATAGTCGGATAAGTCAGCGCCCGGTAATTGACCAGCCGATTCTGAACCGTTGCCCGGTTATCGTCGATTCGCCGATAAAAATCCGTTCCGCCGCATTTGTCGCAAACACCGTAAACTTTGGGCTTTTGATACTTGTCATGATACCCCTGACCGCATTTCATACAGGCGTACCGCCCCAAAATACGCTCCATAATAATCTCGTCCGGAACTTGAATCTCAATAACCGCATCCAATGTAATTCCCTTCTTGGCCAGCATGTCCTCCAAAGCTTCCGCCTGTGGCAGGGTTCTGGGAAAACCGTCCAGAATAAAACCGTTTTTGCAGTCATCCTCGTCGATTCGCTGCGACAACATTTTAATAATCATTTCATCAGGAACCAGATTTCCGTCATCAATCAAAGCCTTGATTTCAAGTCCCAGCGGAGTACCTTTGGCCGCTTCCGCCCGCAGCATCTCACCCGTAGACAAATGCGGAATGGCAATCCGCTCCTTCAGCAGCCTGGCCTGCGTACCTTTACCGCAGCCGGGAGCCCCTGTAAAAACGATATGCAGTCCCAAACCGTTCTTATTCATCAGCGTTTTTTCCTGTGAGCAAGAGAAGCCTTTTTAATCAGAGATTCATACTGATAGGCAATCAGATGCGACTGCAGCTGCCCGACAAAATCCATCGTCACCTGAACCACGATAAGCAGGGTCGTTCCGCCCAAAACAAACGGCACTGCCAGTTTGCTGATCAAGATTTCCGGCAAGATGCACAAACCGACCAGATAAACCGCGCCCAGAACGGTCAGACGGGCAATCACATAATCAAGATATTCCGCCGTATTTTTACCGGGACGAATACCTGCAATAAAGCCCCCGTGTTTCTTCAGATTCTCCGCCGTTTCTTCCGGATTAAAGACTATCGCCGTATAGAAAAAGGCAAAAAAGGCAATCAAAAAGGCATACAGCCCCAGATACAGCGGCTGGCCGTGTCCGAGCATCTGGCTCAGGCTTTGCACCCAGGAAGGGCCGCTTTCCGCACTGAAATTGGCAATCGTAATCGGCAGCAACAGCAACGAGCTGGCAAAAATCGGAGGAATAACGCCGGTCGGATTGATTTTCAGCGGCAGATGAGAGCTTTCGCTGGCTGCCATCCGTCCCATAACCTGACGTTTCGGATACTGAATAACGATTCTCCTCTGAGCTCTTTCAACAAAAACAATCAGATAAATCAAAGCCAAAACCATAACCAGCAGCATCAGGATAACCCCGGCCGACATTGAACCGACGCGCCCTAATTCAAAAGTCTGAGCCAAAGCAGTCGGAATATTGGCAATAATACCGACGGTAATAATCAGTGACGAACCGTTCCCGACGCCGCGCTTGGTAATCTGCTCACCCAACCAGACGATAAACATTGTTCCGCCGACCAGAGAAACGATTGTCGTAAAGCGGAAAACAAAACCGGGCATGATCACTGCCGACAAACCGGCGGATCCGGTCATTCCTTCCAAACCGACGGCGATTCCGTAGCCCTGAATAATCGTAATCAAAACCGTCAGATAACGCGTGTACTGGGTAACCTTGCGGTGTCCTGCCTCTCCCTCTTTTTTCAAAGCCTGCAGGGAAGGAACGACCGACTGTCCCAGCTGAATGATAATGGAAGCGGAAATGTACGGCATGATATTCAGCGCAAAAATGGTCATACGTTCCAAAGCGCCGCCGGCAAACATATTAAACATACCAAGAATACCGCCTGAATTCCGCGCAAAGATTTCCGCCAAAATTTTCGGATCAATTCCCGGCAGCGGAATAAACGTCCCCAAACGAAACACAATTAGCGCCAGAATTGTAAACCATAATCTTTTTTTCAGTTCTTCAGCTTTGCCAAAGGCCGACATATCAAGATTTGCCGCCATTTTTTCTGCAAGTGAAACCATTTTTATTTCCTTATCATTTCATTTAAAACAATTACGAGGGGCCGGACAGTCCCATTAAGCTAAGATATTAATACACTAAAAAAAAATTAATTCAACTAATTTATCCACTTACACCACCCTAATAAAACATTTTTTTATTTAACAATAAAATACTCACCCGCTCACAAAAATATATAGACTCATCATTGAAAAAAAGAGAACCAAATGAGCGAAAACAAGATTTTCAGATAGTCAATAAAAGCAATTGCAAACACAGAAGTTTATCCAAACCTTTCGGCGACACCGGTGTTGTTCCGATGCCATGATATTTTTCCGCGGAAAACAAAATTTTTCATAAAATATTTAACAAAAAGGGCAGGTTTTTCACCCGCCCTTTAGAAAAAAAGTTTCAGCGTGCCTTAAGCAACAACGTTAACTTTGCCGCCGGCTTTCTCTACGGCCGCAACCGCAGCCTTGGAAGCAGAATTGACGCTGATGGTAACATTGGAGGTAATTGCGCCGCGAGCCAGCAGACGAACGCCGTCCAAAGTCTTGCCGATAATTCCGGCATTAACCAAAGCCTCAATGGTAATGTCGGCTGCATTCAGTTTCCCGGCATCAATTGCCTTCTGAATGGTATCCAGATTAACCACGGCAAACTCTTTTGCAAACGGATTTTTAAAACCGCGTTTCGGCAATCTGCGGTAAATCGGCATCTGACCGCCTTCAAAACCGTTAATCGCAACACCGGAACGGGATTTTTGTCCCTTCTGGCCGTGGCCGGCAGTTTTACCGGAACCGCTTCCGATACCGCGGGCAACGCGCTTACGAGGTTTTCTGGCGCCCTCATTATCTTTAATTTCATTAAGTTTCATGATTTTTCTACCTTAAATCTATATTAGCAACAGGCTTGCCAAAGGGTTGAAAAACTGTCCTTTCGAAACATCCATGCTGTTTGCAGCACCCAAACAGAACAACAACCCTTTGACAAAGTCCTCCTCTATTCTTCAACGCGGACGAGGTGGCTGACCTTCTTAATCATCCCGCGAACTGCCGGAGTATCTTCCAGCTCAGAAGTCTTGTGCATTTTGTTCAGCCCCAGCCCGATTAAGGTTGCCTTCTGAACAGCCGGACGACCGATCGGACTGCCGATCTGCGTCACTTTAATAGTCTTCTTTGTCGCCATGATTAAGCCTCCTCAATAGCCATTTTTGCATTTGAATTCTCGCGGCGGCTCACAATGTCGCCAACTTTTTTGCCGCGCTTTGCGGCTACCATACGAGGCGAATTGATGCCTTCCAGAGCGTTAAAAGTCGCCTTAATCATATTATACGGATTGTTTGACCCCATAGATTTGGCAACCACGTCCTGAACACCGAGAACTTCAAAAATAGCGCGCATCGGACCGCCGGCAATAACACCGGTACCGGCAGGAGCCGTTCTCAGATATACCTTCCCGGCGCCGAAACGGCCGGCAATATCATGATGCAGGGTTCTGCCTTCGCGCAGCGGGATGCGAACCATGTTCTTTTTAGCTTCATTGGTAGCCTTGGTAATAGCCTCCGGAACTTCGGAAGCCTTACCGGTACCGTAACCGACGCGGCCTTTTTGATCGCCGACGACAACGACGGCGGCAAAGGACATGGTGCGCCCGCCTTTAACGGTCTTGGCTACACGGTTGATGTGAACCAGTCTCTCGACCAATTCATCTTTCTTTTCTGTCTTATTACGACGATCTGCAGCTTGTTGTGCCATTTCATCAACTCCTTAGAACTTCAAACCAGCTTCACGAGCGGCATCAGCCAAAGCCTTGACACGACCGTGATAAATATAACCGCCGCGGTCAAAAACGACCTCACTGACACCGGACTTGACAGCCCGTTCGGCAACGACCTTGCCAATATAGCTGGCAGCTTCAACCGTCGATGACTTTTTAACGTTGTCTCTGATTTCCTTATCCAGAGTTGACGCGGAAACAACGGTTGCGCCTTTGACATCGTCAATAATTTGAGCATAAATATGCTTTCCGCTGCGAAAAACGGACAATCTCATTTTTCCGTTCGCAGCCTTTTTCAGAGCAGATCTGATACGACCTTTTCTTTTCTGAAATAATTCTCTTGGCGTACTCATTTAATCTTTTCCTTATTTTTTCTTGCCTTCCTTGCGACGTACATATTCGCCTTCATACTTCACGCCCTTTCCTTTGTAGGGTTCGGGTCTTCTGTATTCGCGAATTTCGGCGGCAAGCTGGCCTACAAGTTGTTTATCCGCACCAGAGATGCTGATTTGTGTCGGGCTGGCGCAGGCAACTTTAATTCCCTGCGGAGCAACGACGGTCACGTCATGAGAGAAGCCCAAAGACAGAACCAGTTTGTTACTGCCTTCGACACGGGCTTTATAACCGACGCCGACCAATTCCAAATTTTTGGTAAAGCCTTCACTGACACCTTTGACAATGGTGTTGATGTTGGCTCTGGTCGTTCCCCACAAAGCACGAGCCTGTTTGGTTTCTGCTTTCGGAGTAACGACGACTTTGCCGTCTTTCAGTTCAACGCTGATATGATCAGCATCATAACCGTGGCTCAGTTCACCCAGTTTACCTTTGGCGGTAACCAGATTTTCACCGACGACGACAGTAACGCCTTCAGGGACGATAACCGGATATTTACCAATTCTAGACATCCATTTTCTCCCTTAAAATACCTGACAAAGAATTTCACCGCCGACATTGGCCTTGCGGGCTTCGTTGTCGCTCATTACACCCGACGGGGTAGAAATGATGGAAATACCCAGGCCGTTGTATACTCTCGGCAAATCTTTAACGCTGGAATAAACCCGGCGTCCCGGAGTAGAAACACGGTAAATTTCAGTTATAACCGAAGTACCTTCATGATACTTTAATTTAATGCGAAGTTCATCAACGCCGGGACGAACGTTAACTCTTTCATATCCGGCAATGTAACCTTCTTTTTTGAGAACTTCCAGCACATTTTCACGCAAGCGAGAAGCAGGTGATACGACTTCACTCTTCTTTGCTCTTTGTGCGTTTCTAATGCGTGTGAGCATATCGCCCAAAGGATCAGACATAGACATTATCTTTATCTCCCTACCAGCTTGATTTTACTAAACCAGGAATTTCGCCGAAGCTGGCCATCTCTCTGAGTTCATTGCGAGCCAAGCCGAATTTCCGATAAACACCACGAGAACGACCGGTAAGCTTGCAACGATTTCTAAATCTGATCTTTGCAGAATTACGCGGCAGTTCGGCTAATTTAAGAGTAGCCTGGAATCTCTCCTCGGGAGAGACGCTTTTATCCATAACTATCTTTTTGAGCTTTTCACGGCGGGAAGCAAACTTCTCGGCCATTTTAGCCCTTTTCAAGTTTCTGTATACTGAACTTGTTTTTGCCATAGTAAAATCTCCACTTATTTCTTGTAAGGAAGGTTAAAGCCTGTCAGAAGAGCCTTGGCTTCTTCGTCTGTCTTTGCCGAAGTGCAAATGCAGATGTCCATGCCTCTGATGTTCTCAACCTTATCATAATTGATTTCAGGGAAAATAATTTGCTCTTTGATACCAAAAGCAAAATTTCCTCTGCCGTCAAAGTTCTTACCAGTAATACCGTGGAAGTCTCTAACGCGCGGCAATGCCATATTAATCAGTCTTTCCAGAAACTCATACATTCTGGTGGAACGCAGAGTAACCTTGCAGCCGATAGGCATGCCTTCTCTCACCTTGAACGACGCGATTGATTTGCGGGCCGTGGTGATAACCGGCTTCTGACCGGCAATCAGGGCCAACTCCTCAACGGCGTTGTTCAGCTTCTTTTTGTCCGTAACGGCATCACCGACACCGATATTCAGGACAATTTTAGTCAGCTTAGGAATCTCATGTGGGTTGGTGTAACCGAATTTTTCCACAAGAGATTTTTTTATGACTTCATTATATAACGTTTCAAAATTTGCCATAAATTTTTCTCCCATTAATCGATTACTTCACCGGTTTTGCGAGCAACACGCACTTTTTTGCCATCAACGATTTTATAACCAATTTTGGTAGCTTTACCGGACTTATCGGCAAAAGCGACGTTGGAGACATTAATCGGCGCTTCTTTAGTAACGATGCCGCCGGGATTGGTCTGGCTGGGCTTGGTGTGTCTTTTAACAAGATTGACACCCTGAACAACCACTTTTCCCTCTTTCGGCAGAGCCTTTACTACTTCACCAGTTTTGCCTTTGTCATCACCTGACAAAATAACAACTTGGTCACCCTTTTTAATTTTTAATTTAGGCATTACAATACCTCCGGTGCTAATGAAATAATTTTCATAAATTTCTTTGCACGCAACTCTCTGGTAACGGGCCCGAAGATACGAGTACCAATCGGTTCGCCGTCCTTGTTAATCAGAACTGCAGCATTCTTGTCAAAACGGATAACCGATCCGTCTTTGCGGCGAATATCGGAAGCGGTGCGAACAATCACGGCTTTGACAACATCGCCTTTTTTAACGCGTCCCTTAGGAATAGCGTCTTTAATCGATACGACGATAATATCGCCGACCGTTGCATGCATTCTCTTGGAACCCCCAAGAACTTTAATGCACTGCACCTGACGGGCGCCGGAATTATCGGCGACATCAAGGTTGGTTTGCATCTGTATCATTTTTTAATTCCTTTTCTCTTAGGCGTTATCAACGATTACAGTCCAGCATTTGGTCTTAGAATACGGTACGGATTCAATAATACGAACCGTATCGCCAACCTTGAACTGATTGTTTTCATCATGAGCTGCATACTTTTTGCTTTTCTTGATGAATTTTTTGTAAACAGGATGCATAACCTGACGTTCAACTTTAACAACAACGGTTTTATCCTGTTTATCACTAACAACAACACCCTGAAGAATTCTTTTAGGCATAGTCTTTCTCCTAACTATTCTTCTTGCGCTCGGTTATGAGCGTGTTGATCTTTGCTATTTCACGACGGACATTTCTTAATACCGCAGTATTTTGCAATTGTCCAGTAGATTGTTGCACGCGCAGATTAAACTGCTCTTTTTTGCATTCCAACAATCTGGCCTCAAGTTCATCAATACTCATGGCACGAAGATCTTTTAATTTTACCATTATTTTTCTCCTTGCGCTGAATTCAATTTCTTAACAAACTTGGTCTTAATCGGCAGTTTTGCAGCACCCAAAGCAAAAGCGGTGCGTGCCGTAGCCTCGTCAACGCCTTCGCATTCGAACATGATGCGGCCCGGTTTCACTCTGGCAACCCAGAACTCAACGGAGCCTTTGCCTTTACCCATACGAACCTCAGCCGGCTTATCCGAAACAGGAACATCCGGAAAGATTCTGATCCACAACCGTCCGGCTCTCTTCATCTCACGGGTAATCGCGCGACGGGCAGCCTCAATCTGGCGTGCGGTAATACGATCCGGCGTCAGAGCCTTCAAACCGTAGGTACCGAAATCTAAGTTCGCTCCGCCTTTGGTCAGACCGTGAATACGGCCTTTGTGCTGTTTGCGGAACTTTAATCTTTTAGGACTCAACATTTTTTATTTACCTTTACTTTTGTTCGGCCAATTTTTTATCCTGCGCCATCGGATCGTGAGCCATGATTTCGCCCTTGTAGATCCAGACTTTAACACCGCAGGCACCATAAGTGGTGTGAGCCGTAGAGGTTGCATAATCAATGTCTGCGCGCAATGTGTGCAGGGGCACGCGGCCTTCGCGGTAATACTCGGTTCTGGCAATCTCGGCGCCGCCCAGACGCCCCGAACAGCAAACCTTGATACCCTCGGCACCCAAACGCAGCGCCGACTGCATAACGCGTTTCATCGCACGGCGGAAAGCCACGCGGCGTTCCAGCTGCTGAGCAACGCTGTCGGCAACCAGTTTGGCGTCAAGTTCAGGCTTTCTGACTTCCAGAATATTCAGCTGAACTTCTGAATCCGTCATTTTCTGAATCTCTTTGCGCAGATTCTCAATATCCTGACCTTTTTTGCCGATAACGACACCGGGTCTTGCAGAGTGAATGGTAACTCTGGCCTTCTTGGCAGGACGTTCGATAACGATTCTGCTGATGCCGGCCTGAGCCAGTTTCTCTTTCAAGAAATTTTTAATTTTAACGTCTTCAAGAAGATAGTCGGCATACTTTTCATCGGCATACCAACGGGAATCCCAAGTGCGGTTAACACCCAAACGAAGACTTGTCGGATTTACTTTCTGTCCCATAGACTTACTCCCCGCGCTCTGCAACAATAATGGTCATGTTAGAGAAGGGTTTCAAAACCCGGGCTCCTCTGCCACGACCTCTGGCGTGCATACGTTTCATTACTAAACCTTTACCGACAAAAGCCTCGCTGACGAACAGCTT